>CAZZDV010000080.1:6419-15541 GCA_964652785.1 uncultured Bordetella sp. | reverse complement strand
ATGGCCATGCTCGGCTGCCTTGAGCGTGTTGAAGGGCATTGCGGCGGCCATGGCCTCGGTGGCCACTGCTTTAGCCACTGCCCGATCGGAAAGGTCTCCCGAAGGGCGGTCTCGCCTGCCGCGCGATGGGGCAGGAGGGGGGGTCTTGGGTGTGCCGGGCTTACGTGTTGCCATGTCGAAATCCTCGATGTTTGGGTGAGCAGGTGCTTGCGCGATTGGACGAGCGCGCATAAGCGTGAACGACACTGCAAGGATCAAGCCCGCGAACACGTCGCGAATTGCCGTTGATCCATATCGGTCTTGCAGCGGTCCTACATGCACTTTTTTCCCGTCCGTTTGTAAGTTTTGCGCCGAGAGCGTGTAGGCGATATTTCATCCAACAAGCAGGGAACTCGGGGCGGGTCTATTGCGTCATTCACAGGACGCGTGCAGGAACGCGAACTCACCCATTAGGAGAACAGGATGAAACAGGAGCAGCCGAACGCGCAGGTCGCCGAACTACTGATGCAATCGCTGGCGCACGAGAAGGGCGGAGTACGGGTCTACGAGAACGCAGTCCAGTGCGCGATCAACGACGATCTGAAAGAGGAATGGCAGAAGTACCTCGAGGAAACCCGCCATCACGTCGAAGTGCTGACCGACGTCTGCACCAAGCTCGGCGTGGACCCCAACAAGGAGTCGCCGGGCGTGAAGATCGTCAAGCACCTGGGCGAAGCGCTGGTGCAGGCCATGCAGATGGCCAAAGCGGGCGGCAAGCCCGAGGCGGCGCAGATCGTGGCGTGCGAGTGCGTCGTGATCGCCGAGACGAAGGACCACCTCGACTGGGAACTGATCGGCAAGTGCGGTGAGAAGCTGCTGAAGGGCGAGTCGGCGAAGATCCTGAAAGAGGCCTGCGAGGAGATCGAAGACCAGGAGGACGAGCACCTGTATCACACCAAGGGCTGGTGCCGCGAACTGTGGATCGAGTCCCTCGGCATGAAGGCGATCCTCCCGCCGCCGGAAGAAGAAAAGCACGTGACCACCGCAATCGGCGCCGCCCGCGCCGAGCAGTCCGCGGAAACCAAGCGCTAGACCGGATCACGCGGGCCTGCCCGGACGGGCGGCCCGCGTTATTATTGCGGCAGGCAAATGCTGCCATTTTTCGATGTAGCCCCGCGCCGGCAGAGGCATAGAGGGCGAAATGCTGCCATCGGTTCAGGCCACTATTCGCTCGAGGAGGAATAAATGAAAAAGCTGATCCTGCCGTTGGTTGTACTGTTCGCGCTCGGGCTGGTCGGTTGCGACAAAAAACCAACCGACCCCCCGAAGCCCAGGACCGGCCTGACGCAGCCGGCGGCCTGAACCCGCCTGGTCTGATTGGTGCACCCCAACTGGTTCGCGGATCGGTAAAGAAGTGTGAACTAACGCACAGAACGCCTAAATCCTCCGGGCGGAGCATGGCTCCACGCTGTTTGCCGTGGGGGCGACATGGACGGGCTCGAAGCGATCTACATGACGGGCGCCGCGATCTGGGTCTACGCGATGCTCGTGTATTTCTGACCTAATCGAAGGGGTGACGCAGCACGATCGTTTCCTCGCGATCGGGTCCCGTCGAGATCAAGTCGATCGGCACGCCGGTCAGCGTGGCGATACGCGAGAGGTAATCCCTCGCGGTCTTCGGCAATCCATCCTGGGCCTTGACCCCCACCGTGCTTTCTTGCCACCCGGACATTTCCTCGTAGCGCGGCACGCATAGCGACAACTCTTCCGCGCCCACCGGCAGGATGTCCGAGAATTTCCCGTCCACGTCGTAGCCGATGCAGATCTTGACCGACTCCACGCCATCGAGCACGTCGAGCTTGGTGATGCACAGGCCCGAGACGCCGTTGATCTGGATCGAGCGCTTGAGCGCGGCCGCATCGAACCATCCGCAGCGGCGGGGCCGCCCGGTGACCGCGCCGAATTCATGCCCGCGCGTCGCAAGGTGCTTGCCGACCTCGTCGGTAAGCTCGGTTGGGAATGGGCCGCCGCCGACGCGCGTCGTATAGGCCTTGGTGATGCCAAGCACGTAGTGAAGCTGGCTCGGACCCACGCCCGCGCCCGCGGCCGCCGCGCCTGCGACGCAGTTCGACGAGGTCACGAACGGGTACGTGCCGTGATCGATGTCGAGGAGCGTGCCCTGCGCGCCTTCGAACAGCAGGTTCTTGCCTTCGCGGTTCGCCTCGTAGAGCGCGCGCGGCACGTCGGCCACCAGCGGCGCAAGCCGCGCGGCCGAGGCAAGCGACTCCTCGAGCGTTTTCTGGAAATCGATCTTGGGCGCGTGGTAGTACTTCTCGAGCACGAAGTTGTGATAGTCGAGCAGGCCCTCGAGCTTCTCGGCAAAGCGCACAGGCTTGAAGAGGTCCTGCAGCCGGATTGCGCGGCGCCCGATCTTGTCCTCGTACGCCGGCCCGATGCCCCGCCCGGTGGTGCCGAGCTTCGATGCGCCCTTCTCGCGCGCCTGGTCGAGCGCCACGTGATACGCGAGGATCAGGGGGCAGGCTTCCGAGATGCGCAGCCGCGGCGCAACCTCGATGCCCGCCGCGATCAGCTCGTCCATCTCCTGGATCAGGGCCGAGGGGGATACGACCACGCCGTTGCCGATGTAGCAGGTCACGTTGCCGCGCAGGATTCCCGACGGGATGAGGCGCAGCACGGTCTTCTTGCCGTTCACCACGAGCGTGTGCCCGGCGTTATGGCCGCCCTGGAAGCGCACCACGCCCTGCGAATGGTCGGTCAGCCAGTCGACGATCTTGCCCTTGCCTTCGTCGCCCCACTGGGTGCCGACGACGACAACGTTCTTGGCGCCGGTCTTTGCGGCATTGCTGGCGGTTTCAGCCATGGGGGTCATCTCTTGGGTGATTTCGCTGGCATGGGTTGGACTGTCCATGCGCCGTCTTTCTTCGCAAGGCGATGGGTGCAGCCGAGTTCGGCCCGGAATTTCTCGTGGCCGGGCAGGTCTTCGATGACGATCTCGCCGCGGGCGCGCAGCGCCGCCACTTTCTTTTCCAGCCTGGCGTCGCCGTTCGGCGTCGGCGCCAGGATCTTTTCGCGCGGCTCGACGGCCGCGGCGGCGCCCGCAAGCTCGCGCAGGTCGATCGAGAAACCGGTCGCCGGCCGCGGACGGCCGAAGGCGCGCCCTACTTCGTCGTAGCGTCCGCCGCGCGCCACCGGGCCGGCAACGCCGTCGCAGTAGGCATCGAAGACGACGCCGGAGTGGTAGTGATAGCCGCGTAATTCGGCCAAGTCGAAGCTCATCGGGATCGCGCACACTTTCGCGAGGCGCTTGAGCGTTGCGATCGCGCGGGTGATGGCTGCGATGCCCGGGAGCTTCCTCTCGGCCAGCGACAGCACTTCGGGTCCGCCATAGAGGTCGGGCAACAACAGGAGCGCTTCGCGCGACGCGCGCTCGAGGCCCCTGGTGCCATTGACGAGGCTCTTCAGCGACGGCACATCCTTCTTCTGCAATGCTTCGAAGAGTTCCGACTCGAGCTCGCCGCCGATGCGCGCGCGCCCGATGAGCGCGCGGAACACGGCCACATGCCCGACATCCATGCGCGCGCCGCGCACGCCGCAGATCTCCATCGCGCGGCACAGCAGGCGCTGGATCTCGAGGTCGCTCTCCACGCCTTCGTGGCCATAGACCTCCGCGCCGATCTGCAGCGGCTCCCGCGTCGCGGCGGGTGTGGCCGGCCGCGTATGCAGCACGCTGCCCGAGTAAGCCAGGCGCGTCACGCCCGCGCGGTTGAGCAGGTGCGCATCGATCCGCGCGACCTGCGGGGTGATGTCGGCGCGCACGCCCATCATGCGGCCGGTAAGCTGGTCGACGAGCTTGAAGGTGACGAGATCCATGTCGTGCCCCGTGCCGGTCAGCAGCGACTCGACGTACTCGAGCAGCGGCGGCATCACGAGCTCGTAGCCCCAGCCCTCGAAGAGGTCGAGCACGAGCCTGCGCAGGTGCTCGATCCTCGCCGCCTCGATGGGCAGGATGTCGTCGATATGCTCGGGGAGCAGCCAGGTGCGCACGGGTTGTGAGGCGGGTCAGTTGAAGAAGTAAAGCAGCAGCAGGCCGACGATCATCGAGGTCAGCCCGAAGAACCGGATCTGACCGTCGGACATCTGGGTTATGCGGCGGAAGGTCTCACGCCAGAGGTTCGGCGCAAGAAAGGGCAGCAAGCCCTCGAGGACCAGCATCAGGGCGAACGCCATCAGGAAGGTGGTGCCCATGGTCCCCATGCCCCATCTACTTGCCCGTACCGCGGCCGCTCTTGCCCGTGGGGTCCTTCAAATACTTGAAGAATTCGGAGCTGGGGTCGACAACGAACAGGTCGCTCCGTCCGCGGAAGCTCGATCGGTAGGCTTCCATGCTGCGATAGAACGAATAGAACTCCGCGTTCTGCTGGAAAGCCGAAGCGTAGGTTGCGGAGGCCTTGGCGTCGCCGTCGCCCTTGATGCTCTGGGCATCGCGATACGCCTCCGCGAGGATCACCTCGCGCTGCCGCTCCGCGTCCGCGCGGATGCGCTCGGCCTCGGCCGAACCCGTCGATCGCAGCTCGTTGGCGACGCGCTTTCGCTCGGCTTCCATCCGGCGGTACACGGACTCGCTCACTTCCTGCGGCAGGTCCACGCGCTTGAGACGCACGTCGATGATCTGCACGCCGATCTTGCGCGCATCCACGTCGGCCTTCTCCCGCATCAGTTCCATGATGGCGTCGCGCTCGCCCGAAACCACGTCGTGAACCGTGCGCTTGCCGAACTCGGCCTGCAGGCCGTCGGTGATCGTCTGCTGCAGGCGCTTGGACGCCCGGAGTTCATCGCCCTGTACCGAGATATAGAACTGCTTCGTGTCGACGATCCGCCACTTGACGTAGGAATCGACCAGCACCGGCTTCTTCTCCGAGGTAATGAAGCGCAGCGGCTCCGGATCGTCCAGCGTCTGGATGCGGGTGTCGAAATAGCGGATGTTCTGGATCAGCGGCCACTTGAAGTGCAGGCCGGGCGTGGTCACCACGTCCTTGACCTCGCCGAGCTGGAACACCATGGCGTTCTGGCGCTGGTCGACCGTGTAGAGGGAGGCGCTTGCGAGCAGGAACAACGCGATTAGCGCGGCGGCGATGGGTCCGATGAGGCGCTGCATTATCTTTCTCCCCGTTCGCGGTTGCGCAACGTGCTTTCGCGCGAGCGCGGACCCGCTTCGGGCGGCGCGACTGCGTCGGGCGTGCCGCCCGGCTTCATCACGGCCGCCACTTCGGGCGCCGCATCCGTGCCCCGTTGCATGAGCTTGTCGAGCGGCAGGTAAAGCAGGTTGCCGCTGCCTTTTGTGTCCGTAATGATCTTGGAGGTCGACGAGAAGATCTGCTGCAGCGTGTCGAGGTAGATGCGCTCGCGGGTGACCACGGGCGCCTTCGAGTACTCGGCCAGCACCTGCTTGAAGCGCGCCGCCTCGCCGTCTGCGTTGGCGATCACGCGCTGCTTGTAGCCGTCGGCTTCCTGCATCAGGCGCGCCGCGGTGCCGCGCGCCTTGGGGATCACGTCATTGGCGTAGGCCTGGCCTTCGTTCTTCTG
The DNA here is from genome assembly GCA_964652785.1 of uncultured Bordetella sp. GTDB lineage: Bacteria > Pseudomonadota > Gammaproteobacteria > Burkholderiales > SG8-39 > SZAS-79. The sequence goes on along the minus strand of CAZZDV010000080.1, from coordinate 9,958 downwards.
CCGCTCGCGGTCCTGCCCCGCCTTGACCGCGTCGTCGAACGCCGCCTGCACCTGCTCGGGCGGCTGGGCATTCTGGATGGTGACGCTGGAGATCGACACGCCGACCTTGTATCGATCGAGGATGACCTGCATGAGCTGGCGCGCCTTGATGGCGATTTCCTCGCGCGACTCGTAGAGGATCTGGTCCATGCGGCTCTTGCCGATGATTTCGCGCATGGCCGTTTCCGCCGCCTGCATGACTGCTTCGTCCGGACGCTTGTTGACGAACACGTATTCGAGCGCGTCCTTGACCGTGTACTGCACCGCGAACTGCAGGTCGACGATGTTCTCGTCATCCGTCAACATCAGCGATTCCTTGAGCACCTTGGTTTTCACAGTGTTGCGGTAACCCACTTCGAGGGTGCGCACCTGCGAGAGGTTGACGATCTCGTGGCTCTGGATCGGCCACGGCATCCGCCAGCGCAGGCCGGACTGGGTCTCTTCGGCGAACTTGCCGAACGTGAGCACCACGCCGCGCGTGCCTTCGACCACGATGTAGAAGCCGCTGGCCAGCCAGACGGCGAGCACGAGCGCGATGAGGATGCCGGCGCCGCCGCCCATTTGCGCGGTGCTTGGTCCGCCCATGCCGGGGGAAGGCGGCTCGTTGCTCCCGCCGCCGCGGCGGCCGAACAGGCCCGACAGCTTGCGGTTGAAGTTGCGCCACAGTTCATCGAGGTCGGGCGGCCCTTGCTTGCCGCCGCCGGGACCTTGCGGCCCGCGAGAGCCCCCGCGCCCCCAGTTTGGGTCGTTCAAAGACATACGGATATGGTCACGCCAGTTCAGGATGGATGGGATAGGCCGCGTTGCCGCGCATGCGTTCCGGGGCCAGCTCCGCGATCGCGCTGCGCAATCCGGCCAGGCCGGCGCCAGTGCGCGCACTTACGCGAATACGGAAAATCTTACCATATTCATCGCGTTCGACGCCCGGCGCGATGCCGCGGCCGTCGTTTGCGAGGTCGATCTTGTTGTAGACCAGCACCTGCGGCACGTTTTGGGCGCCGATTTCGGCCAGCACCTTGTTGACTTCCGACGCCTGCATGTCCCTCACCGGCGAGGCGCTGTCGACCACGTGCAGCAGCAGGTCGGCCTGCACGGTTTCCTCCAGCGTGGCGCGGAAAGCCGCGATCAGGCTGGTCGGCAGGTCGCGGATGAAGCCCACCGTGTCCGAAACCACCACTTGGCTGACTGCGTGCCCGCCCTTGTCGCCGTGCACGTCCGTCTGGGCGGGCAGGAAGATGCGGCGCGTGGTCGTGTCCAGGGTGGCAAACAACTGGTCGGCCGCGTAGCCCTTGGCATGCGTGAGCATGTTGAACAGCGTCGACTTGCCCGCGTTCGTATAGCCGACGAGCGAAACCGAGAACACGTCCTTGCGGGAGCGCGCGCGCCGCTGCACGCCGCGCCGGTGGCGGGTTTTCTCGAGCTCGGCCTTGAGCGTCTTGATCCGCTGGCCGATCAGGCGGCGGTCCAGTTCGAGCTGCGTCTCGCCCGGGCCGCCGCGCAAGCCGATGCCGCCTCGCTGGCGCTCGAGGTGGGTCCAGCCGCGCACCAGGCGCGTGGAGAGGTATTCCATCTGCGCGAGCTCGACCTGCAGCTTGCCTTCATGCGTCTTGGCCCGCTGGGCGAAGATCTGGAGGATCAGCCGCGTGCGGTCCATGACCGCGCACTCGAGCTTCTTCTCGAGGTTGCGTTCCTGGACCGGCGAAAGGTGGTGGTTGAAGATCACGGTGCCCGCCTCCGCCGCCTCGAGCGCGTCGTGGATTTCCTGGACTTTGCCGGAACCCGCAAACAACGCGGCGTCCGGGCGCTGCCGCTTGCCTTGCACGATGACGTGGCGCGTCACGCCGGCGGACTCGGCGAGGCGCACGATCTCCTCGACCGACTCGGCAAAGTCGTCGTCCTTGCCGAAATCCAGGCAAACGAGGACGGCCGTGCGGGATCGGTCGGAAACGGGTTTTCGGTCTGGCATCAGGACGGCTCCGCCGGCACCGCCACGGTGCGTTCGGAAACCGTCAGGGCGCGCGAGCGGTCAGGAATCTGCGGCGGGGTCGAGCGCAAGATTGACGGCGCGCGAGGGTACGACGGTCGAGATGGCGTGCTTGTAGACCATCTGGGTGACCGAGTTGCGCAAAAGCACAACATACTGGTCGAACGACTCGATCTGGCCCTGAAGCTTGATGCCGTTGACGAGGTAGATCGATACCGGCACATGCTCTTTGCGCAGCGTATTCAGGAACGGGTCTTGTAGCAGCTGCCCTTTATTCGTGCTCATGTGGGTGCCCCAGGCGGAGTTGGCAATACTACGTTTCGGCTTGTTGTCGGATGCCGCGAAAGCTAACTGTAATTGATTTTCGGTGCGTTTTCCACCCACTTCCGTGCTTTAGCGCACATTCCCCGGCACTCGAGCGGTCGGCGGCGCGACCTCCGCATTCTGCGCGCGGTGGCGCAGCGCGTGATCCATGAGCACGCATGCAAGCATGGCCTCGGCGATGGGCGTGGCGCGGATGCCCACGCAGGGATCGTGGCGACCGGTGGTCGCCACGGTCACCGCGTTGCCCTGCACGTCGATAGTGCGTCTCGGGATGCGGATACTCGAAGTGGGCTTGAGCGCGATCGAAACGGTGACCTCCTGTCCGGTGGAAATTCCGCCGAGCGTGCCGCCGTTGTTATTGGACAGGAATCCCTGCGGTGTCATCTCGTCGCCGTGCTCGCTGCCCTTCTGCGCGATGCATCCGAAGCCCGCGCCGATTTCGACGCCTTTGACGGCGTTGATGGACATCATTGCCGAAGCGATGTCGGCATCCAGCCGGCCGTAGACCGGCTCGCCCCAGCCGGGCGGCACGCTCTCGGCGACTACGTTCACCCGTGCTCCGCACGAATCGCCGGACTCGCGCAGCTCGTCCATGAAGGCGTCGAGCTCGGGGACGATGGCGGCGTTGGCCGCGAAAAACGGGTTCTTCGCGGTCTCGGACCAGTCCTTGAACGCAATCGGCTTGTTGCCGATCTGGGCAAGATAGCCGCGCACGACCACGCCATAACGCTCGAACAGCCATTTCTTCGCGATCGCGCCCGCGCCGACGCGGATCGCGGTCTCGCGCGCCGAAGCCCGGCCCCCGCCGCGCGGATCGCGCACGCCATACTTCATCCAATAGGTGTAGTCCGCGTGCCCCGGCCGGAACTTCTCCGCGATCGCGGAGTAATCCTTGGAGCGCTGGTCCTCGTTGCGGATCAGGAAGCCGATCGCCGTGCCGGTGGTGCGGCCTTCGAACACGCCGGACAACAGTTCGACCGTGTCCGATTCGCGCCGCTGCGTGACATGGCGCGACGTGCCGGGCTTGCGCCGGTTGAGGTCCTTTTGCAAGTCCTCGGCCGAAAGTTCGAGGCCCGGCGGGCAGCCGTCCACTACGCCGCCGTAGGCAGGACCGTGCGACTCCCCGAAAGAAGTGACGCAAAAGAGCGTTCCGAACGTATTGCCTGACATGATCTGAGGCCTGGGATCGGTG
>CAZZDV010000080.1:0-6319 GCA_964652785.1 uncultured Bordetella sp. | reverse complement strand
AAGTCGACCCGGACGGTGTTGTGGCTTTCGGCCACCGACATCGTCGCATTGCGCCAGGCGGGCGTATCGGCCGAGGTGCTCGATCACCTGCAGGCGAGCCTGCTGGCTGAGTTGCGGTTCCGCGCTCAATTCGACCAGTTGCTCTACGGGCCGCAAACTTCGCCCTTTTCGCGCTGCAGTGGATTCCCGCCGCGCAGCGGGCGATACGGCGGGGGATTTTTCGCGCCGTTCTGCTAGGCCGCGCGCGGCTTGTCGAAGAAGCCGCGCGTCTCGAAAACCTGCGCCGGCAACCGCTTCCCGTCTGCACGCAGCAACCGCTTGGCGACGAAATCGAACAGCAGCACGTTGTGCCTGCGGATTTCGGTGAGCACAGGCGCCGCCGTTGCATCGATCAATCCTGCGGACACAAGGTAGTCGACGGAGAAGATCGGCATGAGGCCTGGCAGCGGATAGTCCGATCCATTCAGCAGCCTTGGATGCCATTCGGGCGTGCGCAGCAGGGACCCGAGCGCGATCTTCGCGCGGCGTGTCTGCGTGATCGCGGAAATGTCGCCGAAGAGTCGCCCCTCGAATTCGCGCTCGCGCATTAACCGCGCGAACAACTCGAAACTCGAGACACGCCCGCCCCCTTTGCCCGCGTCGAGATCGCGGTCCTCGCCCATCGAGGCGCAATGCGCAACGACGACGCGTACGCCTGCGCGAAGCGCGCCGCGCAGCTTGAGCGGGTTGCCGAGATCCTGGTCATCCACGCCCGCGACGGCCCGCTCGAGCCCCGCATGCGAAATCAACGGCAGGTCCAGCCGCGCCAGCGCTTCGTAGAAAGGCTTGCAGCGCTCCAAGGCCGGATCGATGCCCATCGCCGAGGGCAGCCACTTCACTGCGCGCGCGCCTGCGCGCTTCGCGTCTTCAAGTGCCTGGATCGCATCGGGCCGGTACGGATGGATCGAGGCGACCCACTCGAAGCGGTCCGGGAAACGCTGCGCGGTCGCGCGAACGTAGGCATCCGGAACGTAGAAATCGGTGTCCGACCAATCGATCTCGCCCTTCGCATCGAAGGTGCGTTCGAACGAATACAGCATTGCCTTTGCGCCCGCGGGAAAAACCGCGAGCAGGTCGCGCAGGCGTTCGATGTAGGTTTCGTCGACGCTCTTCCCGTCGACCTCGGCGCAGCCCGCATTCAGGAAGAACACGCGCTGGCCGAACTCGCGCGGATGCAGGACGCTGCGCATCCTTGGATTGATCCGGATGCCGCTCGGCGTGTCGCCGATGCCCACGAGGTGCGCATGCGAATCCCAGGCTTGCGACGGGTCGATGCCTTCCCACGCCTGCCTGACGAGTTCATGCCCGGCAAGACGCGGCGGGAGAACCCCGAGGCACGGGTTCCAGATCCCCTGCTCCGGCCAGAATCGCCAGGCACCAAGCGCGCCCGCGGCCGCTGCGACTCCAGCGGTAACGAAGCTGCGTCGAGACCAGCCGCCCTTCAGGCCGGCCAATTCTTGATATAGCCCTTGAGCATGCGGTTCTCGAAGTCCTGCTCCTCGAGCACCGCTTTGGCCACATCGCGGAACGAGACCACGCCGATGAGCTTGCCCTCCTCGAGCACCGGCAGGTAGCGCGCGCCGGATTCGAGCATCGTGCGGCGCAGGTCGTTGACTTCCATTTCGGGCGTTGCGGTGACCGGCTCGCGGACCATGATGTCGCCGACCTTCGCTTCGGCGAGCGAGCCGTTGCCCTTGTGGAGGGCCTGCAGGATCTCGTGGAAGGTAAGCATGCCGAGCATGCGGCCGCCCTCCATCACGACCAGCGATCCCAGGTTCTCGCCGGCCATGATCTTGACTGCATCGACCGCGCTCCCGTCGATGCCGATCGACAGCAGGCGGGTCCCCTTGACGCGAAGAATTTCCTTGATCTGCATGGTCCCTTCTCCTCAGAAGCGAAACAAGCGCTTTGGAGTATCCCACAGGATTCGCGAATCAGGCTGTGCGGGCTCCGGCCACTGAAGGCCCGCGCGAAACCCGCCGGCCCGGCCTGGCGCCGGTCGGCTTGCCGCCGCTCCACACGAGTTCGCCATTCACCAGCACCTTGTCGATCCCGTGCGCCGCCTGGATCGGTTTCGCGAACGTCGCAGCCTCGGCCACGCGCTCCGCATCGAAAATCGTAATGTCGGCAGCCGCGCCTTCGCGGATCACGCCGCGGTCTGGCAAACCGAAAGTGGCGGCGGTGAGCCCGGTCATCTTGTGCACGGCGGTTTCGAGCGGAAAGAGGCCGAGATCCCGGCTGTAGTGGCCGAGCACGCGAGGGAACGTGCCCCAAAGCCGCGGATGCGGTGACGCATCGTGCGGCAGCCCATCCGAACCGACCATCGTCTGGTCGAAAGCCAGGATGCGCTGCACATCCTTCTCGTCCATCGCGAAATAGATCGCGCCGGCCGGCAGCAGTTTCGCGACCGCGTCCTGCTGCGAAAGGCCCATCTTCGATGCGACTTCCGAAAGCTCCATCCCGCTGAACTCGGGATGCGGTTTCGACCAGGTGACCAGCACTTTAGAGGCCGCTCCGACCCGGCTCCACGTGAGGATCGTGGAGGACGCGCAGTACGGGTAGCAGTCGAGCCCGATCGGCTGCTTCTGCATCTGCCGCGAAATGTGGGCCAGCGTCTGTGTCGAGCGCCCGTGGTTGGCGATGCCCGCGACTTTGTGATGCGAGATCACGACCTTCACGCCGAGCTCGCGGCCGATGCGAAAGGTCTCGTCCAGCGCATCCATCACCTTGTCGGCTTCGTTGCGCATGTGCGTGACATAGAGGCCGTTGAATTCCGAGAGCGGCCGGCAGATCTCGACGATCTCCTCGGTCGGCGCGGCCCAGGCGGGCTCGTAGAACGTTCCTGTTGAAACGCCGATCGCGCCGGCAGCCATTGCCTCGTGCGCGAGCGAGCGCATGCGCGCGATCTCCGCCTTGCTGGCGGGACGGCCGACATCCTCCATGCTCATTACGCGAAGCGTCGAATGGCCGATCATTGCGGCGAAGTTGGTCGCCGCCGGCTTCGAGGCCAGTTCCTCGAAATAGGCAGCGAAAGTCGGGAAGCGGTACCACTTGCCGGTGTCGTCCAGGAGGTCGAGCGGCGGCGCCACCGCGCCCGACGAATGCACCATGGGCGCGAGGCTGATGCCGCAGTTGCCCGAAACGACCGTGGTCACGCCCTGGCTGACCTTGGCCGACATGTCCGGTGAGGAAAGCAGGATGCGATCGTCATGCGTATGCGCGTCGATGAATCCGGGTGAGGCGATCTTTCCGCCGGCATCGATTTCATTTTCGGCCCGGGCACCATCGAGCTGGCCGACCTTCGCGATTCTCCCGCCGCGGATCGCGATCTCGCCCTCGAAGCGAGGCGCGCGAGTGCCGTCGATGATGACGGCATTGCGGATGATGAGATCGTAGTTTGCGTTCGGCATTTCCGCTTCCCTGTTCAGGCGATCGTAAAGTGCGCGTCATGGATGACGCAGTCCTTGCCGTTGATCGGCAGCATGTCCTGCGGGCAGGCCGAGAAACCCACCACCGCGTCCATCTCTGCGCGGAACGAAATCGAATCACCGGGCTTGCCAAGCGGCGGATCGAAGGAAATCGATACGCCGTTCTTCACGGGAATATTCATGAACAGGTTGAACGGGCACGGATGCACCACGCGCTTCAGGCCCATCGCTTCGAGCGCATTGCCCAGGTTGTCGGTGCAGTTGTCGTGGAAGCCCTTGCACCCGAGCTGCTGGTAGCGATACACGTCGCACGAAGCGATCAGCGTGTCGTGCACGCCTGGCGAGGTGTCCTCGACCACGGTGAGGATCGGGCGGCGCTTGTTGGTGATGAGCGTGTCGCCGACCGCGGGGATGATCTTGCCGGTCGAGGCGCGCGAGTGCTCCATCGACATGCATTCGCCGAGGTCGCCCTCGTTGAACGCCCAGAAGTCCACCACCTGCGACCCGTGGGTGTTGACGACCTTGAGCACCTGCCCTTTCCTGATGCGGGCGGCGGCACCTTTGCGGGCGGGTATCAGATGTCGATCTTGCATGTCGGGCTCCCTTTGGAAAGCAGTATCCTAGCCAAATCCCAGCGATATTCCCGGAGAGTTTCGATGAGCGCCGTCGTCGCCCCCTCAGTCAGTCCCATTTTCCGCCAGCCCTCGCCCACCGGGATCTTCGACCCGCGCCACTACGCGGGCGTGCGCAAGCCCCTTGCAGAAGCGAGCACCCTGCCGCCCTGGGCGTACACCTCGGAGGAGTTCTACCGCCGGGAAGTCGAAACGATCTGGATGAAGGAGTGGAATTTCTTCGGCCGCGCCGACCGCATCCCGAACGCAGGCGATTATTTCGCGGTCGATTTCGCCGGCGTGCCGATCATCGTGGTGCGCGGCAAGGATGGCCAGGTGCGGGCGTTCTCGAACTCGTGCCGGCATCGCGGCGCCGCCATGCTCAGGGGCGACGGCAACTGCAACGCGATCCGCTGCCCCTATCATTCGTGGGCCTACGATTTCGAGGGCAAGCTCATCGTCGCGCCCGAGATGGAGGAGACGAAAGACTTCCGCATGGAAGACTTCCCGCTGATCCCGCTCAAGCTCGAGCTGTGGGCGGGATTCATTTTCATCAACTTCGATGCGGATGCCGGGCCGCTCAAGGACCACCTCGTCGACCTGCCCGACGTGCTGTCGAGCTATCACTTCGAGAACATGAAGTGCGTGCGCCTCAAGGAATACACGCTCGAGTCGAACTGGAAGATCTACGTCGAGAACGCAATGGAGGCCTATCACGTCTCGACGGTGCACCGTTCCACGTTGTCCCGCCAGAAGGGCGTGTTCCCGTCGGTGGAGCCGTCAGAGGGCCAGTGGATGGCGTTGCACAAGGTGCACGAGGGCACGCGGGCACTGCTCACCGGCGACACGGGGTTTCCGCGCATCCCCACGCTCGAAGGCAAGGCCTCGAAGGGCAGCTACTACCCGCTCATTTTCCCCAGCACGATGTTCGGCGCCACCACCGATTGCATGTGGTGGCTCGAGCTGCAGCCCCTCTCGGCATCGAAGTCCAAGCTCATCGTCGGCTCGTGCTTCCCCGAGGAGATCACCAGGCGCGCGGACTTCGAGGAGGTCGTCCAGCGCTACTACAAGCGCTGGGATCTCTCGATCCCCGAGGACAACGAGATCTCTGCCCTGCAGCAGATCGGCCTCTCCTCGCCGTTCTCGAAGCCCGGACGGCTCTCCCACGCCGAGCCGCTCGTCCATGTTTTCGACAATTGGGTACTGGACCGCGTGCTAGGCACTGGCTGATCGCTCCGGCCAGGGACGAAAAAAAACCGGCGATCCAAGGTCGCCGGTTTTTTATGCGCGTCTTCGGTGGGTGCGGGAGTCAGGCGTCGTACTGGTCGATACCCGGACGGAATCCGGCGAGCTCCATGCCGAGGGCGGCGTCAAGGGGATCGTCCCAGTCGAGTTCGTCGACGACATATTCGCCATCGGAAGCGGCCCAGCGCTTGAGGAGAAGCTCCTCCTCATCGCTGCGATCGATCATCGGCGGGATGCGGGTCTTGGCGGTACGGGTGACTCTCTGCGCATGCATTTTCTACTCCCTTTGAGTGAATGTGCATGACCAGTCTAGAGACGATTTGCGGCGGAATCGATTGGAGAACCGCCCATTCCTTTGTAGGACTGCGACTGACTGCGGAAGGCGCTCCCAAGCGGGACGCCTGCCGCGGTCCGAGCTAGCCGGACTGCTTTTCGTCGATTGTTTTCTCGGGCGTAGCGTCGAAATCGACCCACGTCCCGTCGCGCCAGGTCCCCTCCGTCTCCTCCACCTCGCGCGCGCCGCGCTGACGAAGGACGTCAGCTGCGAATGCACGCTCCAGCGGCAACGGTGCCTCCACGGCGACCATGACCCCGGCGGGGCGCGCGGCCTCTGCCGCAGGGTCGGACAACCCGTCTTCCTGGTCTTCGCCCATGCTCTTGAACGCCCCTGCAAGCGACCCTACGTAGGCCCCCAGCGGGGCGCCAACCAGGCCTGCAGGGCCTGCAAACGGCATGGCGGCGATTCCGGCGGCAAGGCCGACCGCGCCGCCAATTGCGGCGCCGGTCATCGCGCTGCCGCCGGCTTTCTTGGCGCCCGGCGAAGCGTACTCATCGCCCCCGATCGGGTAGCTCGCATGCTGGCCCGGCGGATTGACTCCGAAGCTGCAGATATGGTCTTGGGCAACCCCCGCGGCCAGCAGTGCTTCCACGGCGCTGTCGGCCAAGGCCTTATTGGGAAAGTTTCCGGCGACGATATGGCTCATTTTGCGTTCTCCT
>CAZZDV010000079.1:12486-15555 GCA_964652785.1 uncultured Bordetella sp. | reverse complement strand
GCTCGTGCCTGGGCCCGCGGGTCCCTTGCCGGTGCGCGTGTATCGCCCCGCGGGCTCGGCCAAGGGCGAAGTGCTGCCCGCGCTGATTTTTTACCACGGAGGCGGGTGGGTCATCGGCGACCTCGACACGCACGACGTGGCCTGCAGGCAGTTGTCGAATGGCGCACGTTGCGTTGTCTTTTCCGTGGAGTACCGGCTCGCGCCGGAAGCGCGTTTTCCCGCCGCGGTGGACGACTGCATCACCGCGACGCGATACCTCACTGCGCAAGCCGCGAACCTCGGGATCGACGCGGCACGCATCGCAGTGGGCGGCGACAGCGCGGGCGGCAATCTTGCGGCGGTCGTGTGCATAGACGCGCGCGATTCGCGTCAGCCGATGCCTTGCTTCCAGCTGCTCATCTATCCGGCAACGGACCAGCGCGCCGGGCAATCCTCGCACGTGCGCAACGCCGATGGCTACCTGCTGACGCGCAAGGTCATGGACTACTTTCGCGGGCACTACCTTCCAGACGAAGCCGATTGGCTGGACTGGCGGGCTTCGCCATTGCTTGCGGGAAGCCTTGCGGGGCTGCCGCCCGCCCATGTGCTGACCGCTGAATACGACCCCCTCGTCGACGAAGGCCGCGAGTACGCGGACCGCCTCGCGGCGGAGGGCGTGAAGACCGGGTACAAGGACTATCCCGGCATGGTGCACGGCTTCCTGCTCATGGGCGGCGTGCTGGACACCGCCAACGAAGCGATGGCGGGTTGCTGCGCCGCCCTGCGTGGTGCGTTCGACACGCGCGCCTGAAGATTTCACAGACTGCCCAGACCAAAGGTGACCGAATGAAGCCCGACCTGAAAACCCGCCACGGCGGCCAGATCCTCGCCGACGCGCTCGTCGGCCACGGCGTGGAAATTGCGTTTGGCGTGCCGGGGGAAAGTTTCCTGCCGGTGCTCGACGGCATCTACGACGTGCGCGAGAAGCTCAAGTTCGTCATCTGCCGCCAGGAGGGCGGCGCGTCCTACATGGCCGACGCGTACGGCAAGCTCACCGGCAAGCCGGGCGTGCTCTTCGTGACGCGCGGACCCGGAGCCACCAACGGCGCGGTCGGCGTGCACACGGCCTTCCAGGATTCCACGCCGCTGGTGTTGTTCATCGGCCAGGTCGGAAACGAGATGGTCGAGCGCGAGGCCTTCCAGGAAATCGACTACCGGCGCATGTACGGCCCGATGGCCAAGTGGGTCGCCCAAATCGACCGCACCGAGCGCATCCCCGAATACGTGAGCCACGCGTTTCACACCGCGATGGCGGGAAGGCCCGGGCCCGTGGTGCTCGCTCTCCCGGAAGACATGCTCTTCGCGCAGGCTGCGGTCGCGGACGTGCCGCACTACAAGACCGTGCGCGCCGCGCCCGATCCGGCGAACATGCGCGAGATCGGCAAGCTGCTCTCCGCGGCCGAGCGCCCGTTCGTGATCCTCGGCGGCAGCGGATGGACCAAGGCCTCGGTCGAAGCGATGCGCGCCTTCCTCGAGCAGAACAATCTTGCGGCCGGGGCTTCATTCCGTTGCCAGGACCTGCTGGACAATCTTTCGTCTTCCTATGTGGGGCACGTTGGCATCGGCATCGACCCGAATCTCGCGCAGCGCATCAAGGAGGCGGATATCGTCATGGTGGTCGGCGCGCGCCTTGGAGAGATGACGAGCAGCGCGTATACGCTGTTCGACGTTCCCGTGCCGCGCCAGACCTTGATCCACGTGCATGCAGGCGCCGAGGAACTCGGCCGTGTCTACCAGGGCGCGGTGCTGGTGAACTCGGGTTACCCGCAGTTCGTCGAGGCGCTCGGCAGCCTCGAGCTCGACGGGGGCAAGTGGCGCAAGGGCACCGAAGAGGCGCGCAAGAACTATCTCGCGTATTCCGAGCCCAAGCCGCTGCCCGGCAAGATGCAGTACGGGGAGATCGTCAAGGGATTGCGCGAGTCGCTTCCGGCCGACGCGATCATCTGCAACGGCGCCGGCAACTTCGCCACGTGGGTGCACCGCTACTACCAGTACCGGGGCTTCCGCACGCAGCTTGCGCCGACCAACGGCTCGATGGGTTACGGCGTGCCGGCCGCGATCGCCGCGAAGATCGCGCAACCCGACCGGACGGTGATCGCCTTTGCGGGCGACGGGGATTTCCTGATGAACGGGCAGGAACTCGCCACCGCGATGCAGTACGGCGCAAACGTGATCATCATCGTGGTGAACAACGGGATGTACGGCACGATCCGCATGCACCAGGAAAGGGAGTATCCAGCGCGGGTATCGGGCACCGAACTCAGAAACCCGGATTTCGCCGCGCTGGCCCGCGCCTATGGGGCCTTCGGCGAAATGGTCGATACGACCGAAGGCTTTGCGCCTGCGTTCGAGCGCGCCAGGGCCGCCAACAAGCCCGCCCTGATCGAACTGCGCCTCGACCCCGAAGCCATCACGCCAACCACGACGCTATCTGCTTTACGGGAAACCGCCCTAAAGAAGATCTAGCTTTTAGGAAAGGGGTACGGGGGAAACGCCAGTTTCCCCTGTTCCGATCCTTCCCGGTTTGTTGCGCCAGACTTAGCCGCTCTGCGGCTAAGTCGTAGCAACAAACTCAGGATCCTGCTGGTGCTCCCGCTCGAACTCCAGGAAGCTGTAGTACCCGCAGGTGGGTTCGCCCGGGTAGTCCCGGCAGACTCCGGGCCGGGCCATGTAGATCGTGCAGCGGCGCTCTTCGGTGTCGAAGAACCGGCAGATCTTCTTGAAATGCTCGTCCTGCTTCTGACGCAATACCCAGCTCTTTTCGCTGCGGTCGTAGCGGAAGAATTTCTTTTTTGCCTTCTCGACCGACAGGTCGAAATGCCTGGCGACGCGCTCGATGTCGCGCTTGGTGACTTCGATCAGCGGATAGCTGCAGCAGTATCCGGGGCACTTCAGGCAGTCGTACTTGTTCTTTGGGGCGGAATTCTTGATGGGGATGATGGATTTCGTCGTCATTTCGGTGTTTCGGAAAAAGGAGGTGCCCTATCCAAGCAAAAAACAAGCGTGCAGTTTAACCCGTTTTCATAGTGC
>CAZZDV010000079.1:0-12386 GCA_964652785.1 uncultured Bordetella sp. | reverse complement strand
AGGTGCCCTATCCAAGCAAAAAACAAGCGTGCAGTTTAACCCGTTTTCATAGTGCCCACGTTCAATCCTGTGTAAGGCCACTACACAAGGAGATGAACATGAAACTCGCAACAATGATCGGCGCAGCGCTTGCGCTCGTCGCTTCGACACACACCTTCGCGGGCGGACGGCTGGCCGATGTAACCATCCACGACCGCACCGACAACCGGCGCCTGCAGGTGCACTGGCACGAAGGCAAGGCCTGGGTTGTCGGCAAGCCCGGCAACGAATACCAGATCTCGATCCGTTCGCGCCTTCGCCGCGGGCCGATACGGCGCAGCCGTCTTCCCCAGCGATGTCGTCTGCACCTGGTGCGGCCGCGCCGGATGCCCGCAGCCAGAGGTTGTCGAAAAGCGCATCGGCCGAGTCGAGCCTGGCCTCGGCTGCGGCGCAGTCGCCGGAGGCCTGGCTGGAGCGCGTCGCCCAGCTGCGTGCACAGGGACGCCACAAGGAAGCCGAGGAGAGTTTTGCCGAATTCCGGCGGCAGCACCCCGACTACGTCATCACGCCCCAGATGCTGCAGAAAATCGCACCGTCGCGCTGATGGCCGGCCGCTACAATCGCCCAAAAGCCCCCTGGAGGGAGCCCGCCTGAAGAGGCGGCTCAGTGCTGCAGGATCTTCGACAGGAACTGCTGCGCGCGCTCCGAGCGCGGCTTGCCGAAGAAGTCTTCCTTGGGCGCGTCTTCGACGATCTTGCCGGCATCCATGAAGATCACGCGGTGGGCGACCTTGCGCGCAAAGCCCATCTCGTGCGTCACGCACATCATGGTCATGCCGTCCGTAGCGAGCTGCACCATGACGTCGAGCACCTCGTTGACCATCTCGGGATCGAGCGCCGAGGTGGGTTCGTCGAACAGCATCGCGATCGGGTCCATCGAGAGGGCGCGTGCGATGGCCACGCGCTGCTGCTGGCCGCCCGAGAGCTGGCCGGGAAACTTGTCCTTCTGCACGATCAGGCCGACGCGGTCGAGATACTTGAGGCCGCGCTCCCTGGCTTCGGCGGCGCTGCGCCCAAGCACCTTCTCCTGCGCGAGCGTGAGGTTCTCGGTGACGGTGAGGTGATGGAAGAGCTCGAAATTCTGGAACACCATGCCCACGCGCGCGCGCAGCTTGGGCAGGTCGGTCTTGGGGTCGCCCACCGAGATGCCGTCCACGACGATGTCGCCCTTCTGGAAAGGCTCGAGCGCGTTCACGCACTTGATGAGGGTCGACTTGCCGGAGCCCGAGGGCCCGCAGACGACAATCACTTCGCCTTTCTTGACTTCGGTGGTGCAATCGGTCAGCACCTGGAAGCTGCCGTACCACTTGCTTACGTCTTTGATAGAGATCATGGGGTTCGTCCCGAGGGATTCAGGTTAGGGAGGGGGTAACGGGGGAACCGCAGGTTCACCTGTTCCGAGTTAGCGGACGATTGCGATTTTGGCTTGCAGCTTCTTCACTACAAAAGACAGCGAGAAGCAGATGACGAAGTAGACGATGGCCGCGAGCAGATACGCCTCCACCGGCCGGTTGAAGTTCTTGCCCGCCGTCTCGAAGCCCTTGAGCAGGTCGTACGCGCCGACCGCATACACGAGCGACGTGTCCTGGAAGAGGATGATCGTCTGCGTGAGCAGGACCGGGAGCATATTGCGGAAGGCCTGCGGCAGCACGATGAGCTTCATGTTCTGGCTGTACGTGAACCCCATCGCGTAGCCGGCCGAAACCTGGCCGCGCGAAACGGACTGGATGCCGGCGCGCATGATCTCCGAGTAGTAGGCCGACTCGAAGGCGGTAAAAGTGATCAGGGCCGACCATTCCGCGCCCAGCGGCCGGCCGGTGATGAACGGGATCAGCAGGAAAAACCACAGGATCACCATCACCAGTGGGATCGAGCGCATGGTGTTCACGTAGATCGTGGCCGGGTAGATCAGCCACTTGTGGGAGGACAGGCGCATGAGCGCGAGCAGCGTGCCGATCAGGATGCCGCCGACCATTGCAACGACCGTGAGTTCCACGCTGAAGAGGAACCCCTTGATGAGGAACTTGGTGACCAGATCCCAGGTGAAGAACGAAAGGTCGAGGGAGCCCATCTAGTTGCCCCCGCCGACGTAGCCCGGCACGCGCACGCGCTTTTCGACGTACGCCATGATGCGGTTGATCGTCATCGCGGTGACGATGTAGAGCCCGGTCACGGCGAGGTAAACCTCCACTCCGCGCGAAGTCTCTTCCTGCGCCTGCATGGCGAACATCGTGAGCTCGGCCACGCTGACCGCGAACGCGACCGAGGAATTCTTGATGATGTTCATGGCCTCCGACGTGAGCGGCGGCACGACGATGCGAAAGGCCATCGGCAGCAGCACGTGGAAGTAGGTCTGCGGCAGCGTGAGCCCCATGGCGAGCCCGGCGTAGCGCTGGCCCTTGGAGAGCGACTGGATGCCGGCGCGCACCTGCTCGGCCACGCGGGCCGAGGTGAAGAAGCCCAGCGCCAGCACGACGAGCACGAAGCTCGGCAGGCTTTTCATGACCGGGATCATCGCCGGGATGACGTGATACCAGAGGAAGATCTGCACCAGCAGCGGGATGTTGCGGAAAAGCTCCACCCACGCATTGCCGAATCGCACCAGCCAGACGTTGGGCGTGGTGCGCAGGGTCCCGACGACCGCGCCGAGCCCGAAGGCGACGACCCAGGCGCAGGCGGCCACCGCCAGCGTCCACCCCCAGGCCGACATCAACCACTCGAGGTAGGTCTGGTCCCCGCCGGTGTCGCGCAGGAAGACTTCCCATTCCCAGGTCATTGTTTTTTTCTCCCCGAACCCAGTTTAGAGCAACGGCCAAAAAAAAGCGCGCCCCGGGAGCGCGCTTTCCTTTACGACTCGTCAGGCCGTTGAAGGCCGGTTACTTCGCGACGTAGGTTTCCATCGGGTTGTCGTTCGGCGCCGAAAAGAGAGCGCGGAGGGTCGCGCCCATCGGCAGGTTTACGCTCGTGTTCTTCGGCGGGATCGGCGAGAGGAACCACTTGTTGTAGAGCTTCTCGAGCGCGCCGCTGCGCATCATGTCGCGGATCGTGTCGTCGACGAGCTTCTTCATCGTGGGGTCGTCCTTGCGGATCATGACCGCGATCGGCTCGACCGACAGGACTTCGCCGACGATGCGGTAGTCGGCCGGGCTCTTGGCGGTGGCGATCAGGCCGGCGAGGATGTTGTCGTCCATCACGAACGCATCGGCGCGGCCGGTCTCGAGGAGCAGGAACGAATCCGAGTGGTCCTTGCCGAAGATCTCCTTGAAGTCGATCTTGCCCGCGCGCTCGTACTTGCGCAGCGTCTGCACCGAAGTCGTGCCCGTCGTGGTGGCGAGGTTCTTGCCGTTGAGCTGCGAGACCGAGGTGATGCCCGAGTTGGCCTTGACCGCCGTGCGCACTTCAGTCACGAACGTGGTCATGCCGAAGGACACGTCCTTCTGGCGGGCGGCGTTGTTGGTGGTCGACCCGCACTCCATGTCGACCGTTCCGTTCTGGGTGAGGGGGATGCGGTTCTGCGAAGTCACCGGCATGTAGTTCACCTTGATATTGCCGCCGGTCATCTTCTTCATGTTGTCGATGACAGCCTGGCAAACGTCGACGTGATAGCCGGTGAACTGCCCGGCGCCCAGCGTGAAGGACAGCGGGGCCGACGATTCGCGCACGCCCATGGTGAGCTCGCCGGACTTCTTCACCTTGTCGATGGTCTGGGCCTGGACGGGGACGGCGAACGCGGCGCCGATGAGGGCGGCGACGAGCGCGGGAACGAGGTTGGCAGGGAACTTCATGGTGACTCCTTGGTGTAGTAGGCCCCGGTCAGCCGGGGCGGGTCCCTTATGCCCGGGGAATGGGCTTCGATGCGCGCTGATTCTGGATATTGGCCCCGGGGCTGTCAAGCAACCGCCGCAGCAACCGCCGCTGCCGCCTAGAATGAGCTAGCCCCACGATTGGGCAGGAGGCCCCATGAATGCACCTGAACGCATCGAGCACGACCTGCTGGGCGAGCGCGCCGTACCGGCCACGGCCTACTACGGCGTGCACACCCTTCGTGCGCTGGAGAATTTCCCGATTACCGGCACGCCGATCTCGATCTACCCCGACCTGATCTCGGCGCTGGCCTGCGTGAAGCATGCAGCGGCGCAGGCGAACCGGGAACTCGGACTGCTCGACCCCCGCAAGGCCGACGCGATCGGGCGAGCGTGCGAGGAGATCGGCGCCGGGGCGCTCGCGGCCGAGTTCGTGGTCGACGTGATCCAGGGCGGCGCGGGGACCTCGACCAACATGAATGCCAACGAAGTGATCGCCAACCGCGCGCTGGAAATCCTCGGCCACGCGAAGGGCGAGTACAAGTACCTGCACCCGATCGACGACGTGAACATGAGTCAGAGCACCAACGACGTCTACCCGACGGCGGTGAAGGTGGCGCTCAATTTCGGCATCCGCCGGCTTGCAGCCGAGATGCGGGCGTTGCGCCAAGCGTTCGCGGCCAAGGCGGCCGAGTTCGACGACGTCCTCAAGATGGGCCGCACCCAGCTGCAGGACGCGGTGCCCATGACGCTCGGGCAGGAGTTCAGCACCTATGCCGTGATGCTCGGAGAGGACGAAGACCGCCTGCAGGAAGCGGCCGCGCTGGTGCGCGAAATCAACCTCGGGGCGACGGCGATCGGCACCGGCATCAACGCCCATCCCGACTATGCGGCGCTGGTCTGCCGCAAGCTCTCGCAGATTGCCGGCATGCAGCTCATCACCGCCGCGAACCTGGTCGAGGCGACCCAGGACGCGGGATCGTTCGTGCAGCTTTCCGGGGTGCTCAAGCGGATCGCGGTGAAGCTCTCGAAGACCTGCAACGACCTGCGTCTGCTTTCGTCCGGGCCGCGCGCGGGGCTGGGCGAGATCAACCTGCCGGCGGTGCAGGCCGGCTCGTCGATCATGCCGGGGAAGGTCAACCCCGTGATTCCGGAAGTCGTGAACCAGATCGCGTTCGAGGTCATCGGCAACGACATCACGGTGAGCTTCGCGGCCGAAGGCGGGCAGCTGCAGCTCAACGCTTTCGAGCCGGTGATCGCGCACAGCCTCTTCAAGAGCATTGCGCACCTCGCGGCGGGTTGCCGCACGCTCGCCGACCGCTGCGTGAAAGGCATCACCGCGAACCGCGAATACCTGAGGGCCTCGGTGGAGCGCTCGATCGGTCTTGTGACCGCGCTGAACCCGATCATCGGCTACGCGAACGCCACCGAGGTCGCGCGCGAAGCGCTGGCCACCGGCGGGAACGTGGCGGACATCGTGCTCGCGCGCGGCCTGATGACGCGCGAGCAGTTAGACGACGTGCTGCGGCCGGAGGTGCTTACGCAGCCCCATCTTTCGACGCTGCGAAAACCGCAAACCGACTAGCGCGGGCGGTCTTAAACCAGTTGCGCTGCGTGGGCGGCGATGATGTCGGCTACGCAGGCCGTGAGCTTCTTGGCATATCCGATGTGCAGGAACTCGTTCGGCCCGTGCGCATTGGAGTGCGGGCCGAGAACCCCGGTGATGAGGAACTGCGCCTGCGGGAATTTCTGCCCGAGCATCGCCATGAACGGGATCGTGCCGCCTTCACCCATCCACATCGCGGGCTTGCCGTAGTGGCGGCTCGAGGCGCCCTCGATGGCTTGCTCCAGCCACGGTGCGGTCGCGGGAGCGTGCCACCCGGTGGCCGACTGGCCGTACTCGAAAGTGACGCGGGCGCCATGGGGCGGATCCGCCTCCAGGATCCGCTTGAGCGCGATTGCCGCCGTTTCGCCATCGAGGGTCGGCGGGATGCGCAGCGACAGCACGAGCTGTGTCTGCGGGCGCAACACGTTGCCGGCATCGGCGGGCAGCGGCAGGCCCGCCGCGCCGGTGATCGACAGCATCGGCCGCCAGGTGCGGTTGAGCACGAGTTCGGCCAGGTCCTTGTGCATCGGCTGCGTGCCGCCGGCGAAAGGGAACTTGGCGTGGATGGTTTCGCCCAGCACCTGCGCGCCCTTTTTGGCCTGCGCGATGCGCTCGGCCGGGATCTCCGCATGGAAGGCCGCGCCCTTGACGCGGCCACTGTCGGCCGAATCGACGCGCTCGAGCAACTGGCGGGCGATGCGGAAGCTCGAAGGCACCACGCCGCTTGCATCACCCGAGTGCACGCCTTCGGTCAGCACCTCGACCGTGAGCACGCCGTTCACGAGTCCGCGCAGCGAGGTCGTGCCCCAGAGCTGGTCGTAGTTTCCGCAGCCCGAATCCAGGCCGAGCACCAGCGCGGGCGGGCCGATACGAGGCGCCAGCAGGTCGAGATAGGCCGGCAGGTCGTAGCTGCCGCTTTCCTCGCAGCATTCGATGAGCATCGCGACACGCGCGTGCGGCCGGCCGGAGGCCTTGACCGCCCTCAACGCCGCGAGCGCGCAGAACACCGCGTAGCCATCGTCCGCGCCGCCGCGGCCGTAGAGCTTGCCATCCTCGATCACCGGCTCCCACGGCCCGAAGCCTTCGCGCCAGCCGGTCATCTCGGGCTGCTTGTCGAGGTGGCCGTAGACGAGGATGGTTTCGCGCGCATCGCCTTCCACCTCGACATAGAGAACCGGAGTGCGGCCGGGCAGGCGGACGACCTCGAGCTTCATCCCCGGCAGCGCGTGCTTCTCGCACCACTGCGCCGCGAACTGCACTGCGGCGTCGATATGGCCGTGCGCCTGCCAGTCGCGGTCGAAATGCGGCGACTTGGCCGGGATGCGGATGTACTCGGTCAGCGCCGGCACGATCTCGGCGTCCCAGAAGCCGGCGATGCCGCCCGCAGTGTCGATGGTATTCATGCCGCAATTATAATTGCGCGCAACGCTCGACTGGAGGGGCCGGTGAACGCGGTGAAAAGGATGTGGGCGCCTTCGCAGGCGGCGATCGAATCTGCGCTGCTAACGCAGTTTGCGCGCTATTGCGTTCACCGCTTCGGGCTCGGCTTCAACACCTATCCCGAGTTTTACCGCTGGAGCTGCGACGAGAGCGAGGCGTTCTGGAGCGCGTTGTGGGACTGGGCCGAAGTGCGCGGGCGCAAGGGCGAGCGTATCCTCGTGGACGGGCACAAGATGCCCGGGGCCAAATGGTTTCCCGAGGCGCGCCTCAATTTCGCCGAGAACCTGCTGCGGCGCCGTGACGAGTCCGACGCGCTGGTGTTCTGGGACGAAACGGGCTTTCGCCGCAGGATGTCGTACGCCGAGCTGCAAGAGCAGGTGTCGCGGGCGGCGCAGGCAATGCGCGCGGCGGGCCTCGCGCCCGGCGACCGCGTCGCGGCCTTTATCCCGAACATGCCGGAGACCTGCGTGCTGGCGCTTGCCGCGATCTCGATCGGCGCCGTGTGGTCTTCTTGCTCGCCGGATTTCGGCACCGACGGCGTGCTCGACCGCTTCGGGCAGACCGGCCCGAAGCTGCTCTTCTGCGCCGACGGCTATCTCTACAACGGCAAGACCCACGATTCGATCCAGCGCGTGAAGGAGATCGTCGCGCAGCTGCCCGGCGTAAAGCGGGTCGTCGTGGTGCCGAATGTGAATGCGGCGCCCGACGTGTCGGCGATTGCGAACGCGGTTCGATACGCGGACTGGATCGCGCCCTACGAGCCCGGCGAGATCGAGTATGCGCAGCTGCCGTTCGATCACCCGGTCTACATACTTTTTACGTCCGGCACCACGGGCAAGCCCAAGTGCATCGTGCACGGCGCGGGCGGCTCGCTGCTTTCGGGGCTCAAGATGTACAAGCTGCATTTCGACGTGCGGCCGGACGACCGGTTCTACTACTTCACGACCTGCAACTGGGTGGTGTGGAACCTGCTGTTCGCGGGCCTGTGCGCCCAGGCCGCGGTCATGCTGTATGACGGGTCACCATTCGCGCGCGAAGGCGCGATCACGTTCGACTTCTGTGAGGCCGAACGCTTCACCCACTACGGCACTTCGGCCAAGTTCATCGACGCGATCGCCAAGCTCGGTCTCAAGCCGCGCACCAGCCACAACCTCGAGTCCGTGCGCATGATCGTCTCGACCGGCTCGCCGCTGGTGCCCGAGAGCTACGACTACGTGTACCGCGACGTGAAGAAGGACGTGTGCCTTGCCTCCATCTCCGGCGGCACCGACATCATGGCCGGGTTCGCGGACGCCAATCCCGTGCTGCCGGTCGACCGCGGCGAGCTGCAGTGCCGGGGCCTGGGCATGGACGTGCGCGTCTACGACGACGAGGGCGGCGAGCTGGTGGGCGAGAAGGGCGAGCTCGTCTGCGTGAAGCCTTTCCCCTCCATGCCGGTCGGGTTCTGGAACGACCCGGACGGATTGCGCTATCACGCGGCCTATTTCGAGCGCTACCCGAACGTCTGGTGCCACGGCGATTGGTGCGAGCTCACGCCGCGCGAAACGATGATCGTCTACGGCCGCTCGGATGCGACGCTCAATCCGGGCGGCGTGCGCATCGGCACGGCGGAAATCTACGGGCAGGTGGAGAAGGTCGACGCGGTGGAGGAGTCGGTCGCCATCGGCCAGCTCTGGCCGCCAAAGCAGCCCACCGATACGCGCGTGGTGCTTTTCGTGAAGCTCAGGCCGGGCCTCAGGCTGGACGCGGCGCTTGAGGAACGCATCCGCCGCCAGATCCGGGACAACACCACGCCGCGCCACGTGCCCGCGCGCATCGTGCAGGTGCCGGACATCCCGCGCACCCGCAACGGCAAGGTGGTCGAGCTCGCCGTCAAGTCCGTGGTGCACGGCATGAAGGTCAAGCACACCGATGCGCTGGCCAACCCGGAAGCACTCGATCTTTTCGTTAATATGCCGGAACTAGCAACTTAATTGACCTGAGAGGCAATCAACTAGCCGGTCTCCGAAACTGAAAGTTCGACTTTCCTCCCCGGCCAGAGGGGCATCGAGAAGAAGAAGCTGGCGCCCATCAGCCGGCTAGTGCAGCGTCGCCCTGCGCCCTTCGTAGATTCCCTGCAGCAGGCGAAGCGAACCGAGGCTGACCGCGTGATGGCTGAGCGCGTGCCCGAGGTCCTCGACGATGTCGAGCGTGACAGGCACGTGCAGCGCCGCGAGCACTCGCGCGGCGCGCTCCGAGTGCACGCGCGAGACGATCGCGTCGTGCTCGCCGTGAACAAGGTGGATGCGCGCGCTGATGCACGCGCCCGCCATCGGCAATTTCGCGAAGCGCGCCGAGTAGGCCACCACCGCGCCGGCGAGACCGGGCAGGCGCTTGACCGCCTCCAGCGCGAGCGTGCCGCCCTGCGAGAACCCGATGAGCACCGTGCATTCGGCGGGGATGCCGTTGTTGGTCTGCTCCCTGCGCACGAGGTCTTCGACGCGCGGCAGGATCGCATCGACCCTTTCCATGCGGCCGTCGTCGTCGAGCGCCATCATCGAGTAGGGCGGGCGCATCCCCGCAGCGTCGTCCTCGCAGGTGTCGATCTCGCCCGGGATGACCAGCGCCGCGCTCGGAAAGCGCGCCTGGAACTTGAAGGCCACCGAAATCATCGCCTCGGGCGTGGCGCCGCCGCCGTGCAGGAACACGAACAGGTGCCTCGCCCGGTGCTCGGGGGGCGGCGCGAACCGGAAAACCTTGTTTGCTGTCATATGCACTGTCATAGGGAGTCCGGTCCATTCTCTCGCCATTGGCGGTCTTCTGTAAACTCGCGCGAGCTTTTTCCATTTTTGGAGCGTTTTCATGCCAGGCACCCCTTCGCACGCCGCACCCGGTTCCGCTTCACGGGGCGAGTTCTGGTCCGCTTTCTGGGCCCTTGCGCGGCCTTACTGGGTTTCGGAGGAACGCAGCCGCGGCGTGATCCTGCTCGCCTCGGTTATCGGGTTCACGCTGGCGCTGGTATGGGTCGAAGTGCAGTTCAACAGCTGGAACAAGGATTTCTACAACACGTTCGAGGGCAAGGACCGCCTCGGGTTCTACCTCGAGCTCGGCCGGTTCACGGTCCTGGCCGTCACTTTCATCGTGCTGGCCGTGTACAAGCAGTACCTGCAGCAGATGCTGATGATCGAGTGGCGCGCGTGGCTCACCGAGCGCTACCTCGCGAAGTGGCTCGCGGGGCAGGCGTACTACCGTCTGCAACTGCTCGACAAGGGCACCGACAACCCGGACCAGCGGATCGCGGACGACCTCAACATCTTCGTCGACCTCACGCTCACGCTGTCTCTCGGCCTGCTTTCAGCGGTCGTCACGCTCGTGTCTTTCGTCGGGATCCTGTGGAGCATCTCGGGCGCCTTCGAAGTGGCCGGCTACAGCATCCCGGGCTACATGGTGTGGGTCGCGCTCGTCTATGCAATCGTGGGCACTGCGCTCACGCACGTGATCGGACGGCCGCTTATCGGGCTCAACTTCCAGCGCCAGAAAGTGGAAGCCGATTTCCGCTTCTCGCTGATCCGGCTGCGCGAGAACAGCGAAGGCGTCGCGCTCTACCGCGGGGAGGAGGGCGAGCATGCCAACTTCAGGCAGCGCTTCTCGGCCGTGATCTCGAACTGGTGGTCGATCATGCTGAAGCAGAAGCAACTGGCCTGGTTCACGTCGTTCTACGGGCAGATGGCGATCATCTTCCCGTTCGTCGTGGCCGCGCCGCGCTATTTCTCCGGCGCCGCGCCGCTGGGCACGATTTTCCAGACCGCCTCCGCGTTCGGCCAGGTGCAGAGCGCGCTCTCGTGGTTCATCGGCGCGTACTCCAGCTTCGCTTCATGGAAGGCCACGGTAGACCGTCTCACCGGCTTCGACCGCGCCATCGCGCGCGCGCAGGTGGAGGCGAACACGCAGAAGGGCGAGCGCGCGGAGGCGACCGATCCGGCAGCGGGATCGGGTCTCACGCTCGAGCACCTCGCGCTTGCGCTGCCCCAGGGCACGCCCTTGCTGGCCGATGCGAACCTGCGCCTTGCTGCTGGAGAGAACGTGCTCGTCACCGGGCCCTCGGGGTCGGGCAAGTCGACGCTGTTTCGCGCGCTGGCCGGGATCTGGCCGTACTGGACCGGAAAAATCGGCCTGCCCAAAGGTGCGCGCCTGCTCTTTCTCCCGCAGAAGGCCTATCTCCCGATCGGCACGCTGAAGAATGCGGTCGCCTATCCTGCGCAGCCGGGATCGGTGAGCGATGCGCAAGTCGTGGACGCGCTCGATGCGGTCGGGCTGGCGCCGCTGGCCAGGGATCTCGCGCGCGAAGAGAACTGGGCGCAGTTGCTCTCGGGAGGCGAGCAGCAGCGCATCGCATTCGCACGCGCGCTGATCAACAAGCCGGACTGGCTGTTCCTCGACGAAGCCAGCGCGGCCCTGCCCGAGCAGGCGCAAGCCGACCTGTATGCGCTGCTGCGCGAGCGGCTTCCGCAGACCACACTCGTGTCGATCGGGCACCGCGACAGCCTCGTGCAATTCCACTCGAAACGCCTGAAATGGGACACCAGCGGCGCCGAGCCGCGGCTCGCATTTACCTGAGCCGGCCTAAGCTGCGGCGGCGCGCTTCCTGGGGGCTGGGAGGTCGAGCACTTCGCGCAGGTACCGTCCCGTATAACTGGCGGGGGTCGCGGCAACGGTTTCGGGCGTGCCTTCGACCACGATCTGCCCGCCGCCGTCGCCGCCTTCGGGACCCAGGTCGACAATCCAGTCGGCCGTCTTGATCACATCGAGGTTGTGCTCGATCACGACCACCGTATTGCCAGCGTCGCGCAGCCGGTGCAGCACATCGAGAAGCAGCTTGATGTCCTGGAAATGCAGGCCGGTGGTCGGTTCGTCGAGGATGTAGAGCGTGCGTCCGGTATCGCGCTTGGAGAGCTCGAGGGACAGTTTCACGCGCTGCGCCTCGCCGCCCGAGAGCGTCGTGGCCGATTGCCCGAGCCTGAGGTAGCCCAGGCCGACATCGAGAAGCGTATGCAGCTTGCGCGCGACCACGGGCACGGCCGAGAAGAATTCGCGCCCTTCGGTGACCGTCATCTGCAACACCTGGTCGATCGAGCGGCCCTTGTAAAGGATCTCGAGCGTCTCGCGGTTGTAGCGCTTGCCGTGGCAGACGTCGCACGGCACGTAGATGTCCGGCAGGAAGTGCATCTCCACCTTGATCACGCCGTCACCCTGGCAGGCCTCGCAGCGGCCGCCTTTGACGTTGAACGAGAAGCGGCCCGCATCGTAGCCGCGCGCACGCGACTCGGGCACGCCCGCGAACAGCTCGCGGATCGGCGTGAAGAGGCCCGTATAGGTCGCCGGGTTGGAGCGAGGCGTGCGCCCGATCGGGCTCTGGTCGACGCTGATGACCTTGTCGAACTCGTCGATGCCGGAAATCGACCCGAAAGGCGCAGGCTCGAGCGCGCTGCCGTAGAGGGCGCGCGCCACCGCCGCGTACAG
>CAZZDV010000078.1:0-15606 GCA_964652785.1 uncultured Bordetella sp. | reverse complement strand
ACGAAACCACCGGCGCGACGATCTCGCTCAACCGGTTCGAGAAGGGCGCGGGCATCCCGAAGCCGCACAGCCACGCTTCCAACCAGTTCATGTTCTGCCTCGAAGGCCGCTACGAATACACTGCCACCAACACCGTGCTCACGCCCGGCTGCTTCTACTGCAATCCGAAAGGCAACGTGCACGGCCCGACCATCGCGCGCGAGGAGAGCATCCTGGTCGAGATCTACGACGGCCCGCACTACCCGCAGGTGCCCGACTGGTACACCGACGAGCAGGATGCGCGCTGAATTGCAGGCAGCGCTGAAGGCCTGCCTTGGCTTCATGCGAGGCAGTGAGATTTTTTCGACAAAGGCGCTTCCGAAATGAACACCGACAACGCAATGGAGGATCGCATGAACACATTGACCGAGCCGCGCATCGCCCGCCTCGCCGAGCAGTCCGACGTGAACTTCGGTCCGCTGTCGTCCTACCGGCGGCTGGTCGGCGGCGGCGAGGTGCCGGTGTTCACGGGCATCCAGTCGTGCGAACCGGGCTACATGACGCGCATGCACTGGCACCCGTACATTGAGTTGCTGTTCGTGATCGAGGGCGAGGCCACGGTCTACCTCGAAGGCCGGGAAAATGCCGCGCAAAGGCTCGTCGCCGGCGACATGGTGGCGCTGCCGCCGGACATTGCGCACGTGTTCGGCAATGCCGGCACGAAGACGCTGCGAATCCTGGGCATCCACACCTCCCCGGAGCGCATCGTCAATTTCGTCGATGGCACCCGGACCAGCGCGCACGGGTTCGTCGATTATGGCACCGGCGCTGGCGGCCCGCTGGCGGGGTCCGTGCAGGCGAAGGCGCCTCAGGACGAAAGTACGCCAGTCTGGCGCGGGATGAGCCGGGCCGAGATCAGCCGCCAGTTCGACATGCGCGTGGCGGTGCCCGAAGGCGAGTCCTTCACCAAGGCCCGGGCCGCGAAGAGCGCGCCCCTGCGCGCCAGCCTGCCCGGCGAGCGCGATGTGCGTTACGGGGCCGGTCCCCGGCAACTGGTGGATGTCTACCCCGGCGCGCCCGAAGGGCCGATCGTGCTGTTCTTTCATGGCGGCGCCTGGCGCTACCAGTCCAAGGACGCGTTTGCCTTCATCGCCGAGCCGCTGCTGGCCGAAGGCATTACCACGGTGGTGGTGGGCTACGACCTGATTCCGCAGGTCACCCTGCCGGACATCATGCGCGAAACCCGCGAAGCCGTGGCATGGGCGTGCAGGACGCTGGCGCCCAAGGGCGGGCGGCGCATCGTGCTGTCGGGCCATTCCGCCGGCGCCCAACTCGCCGCCATGGCGCTTGCCCACGACTTCTCGAAGGACGGACTCGCCCGCTCGCCGGTCCACGCGGCGCTGCTGGTGAGCGGTTCCTACGACTTGGAGCCGCACACCCATCACGACCGCTATCTCGACATGGGCCTGGACGAAGTCATGCTGCAGCGGGCGAGCCCCATCAGGAATGCGCCGCTCGATGCCGCAGTGGAAATGGTGATCGCGGCCGGTGGCAGCGAAACGCCGGCATACATCCGCCAGGCCGAGGAGTACCGTGACATGTGCGCCGCGCGAGGTCACCGAACACGGCTGGTACTGTCGCCGGGGGACCACCATTTCTCGGTCATCGGCCGACTCGGGGAGGCAGCGCATCCGCTGACTCGCGCACTGGCGGCGCTGGCCAAAGGGCAGTAGCAATCCATCACAGGAGGGTGTCGATATGAAAGGTCCGGCCGTGCGGCAGGCAATCACAAGGGCCGTGTCTGCGTTTGCATTCCTCGCCCTGTGCGCGGGTAGCGCGTCCTTGCAGGCGCAGAGCGACACGTATCCTTCCAAACCGATCCGCATGGTGGTGCCCTTTCCGCCGGGTGGCGCGGTGGGCCTGGCGGGGCGCGCGGTGGGCAACGCCCTCACCGAAGCGTTCAAGGTGCAGGTGGTCATGGATCACCGCCCGGGCGCGGGCGCGATGCTGGGCGCCGAACACGTCGCGCGATCGGCCCCGGACGGGTACACGCTCCTGACCGCTGGCATGAGCTCGCTGGCGGTGAGCCCGATCCTGTACAAGGCCACGGCCCGCTACGACCCGGTGAAGGACTTCGCTCCGGTGATCCTGTTTGCACAGACTCCGGGCGTGCTGGCGGTGCATCCAAGGGTGCAGGCCACCACGATCGCGCAGCTGGTGCAGCTCGCCAAGGCGAAACCGGGAATGACTTACGCCTCCTCGGGCAACGGCAATTTCCAGCACCTGATCGGCGAACTGTTCAAGAACGCCACCGGCGCCAGCCTCGTGCACGTACCCTACAAAGGCAGCGGGCCGGCGCTCATCGACACGATTGGCGGCCAGGTCGACATGATCTTCGATGTGGTGCCTACCGCGGCGCCGCCGATCAAGGCCGGCCAGTTGCGCGGGCTCGCGGTCACCAGCGCGCAGCGTTCCGAGTTGCTGCCCGACCTGCCGACCATGGCGGAGTCCGGGCTCAAAGGATTCGACCTGAGCTCGTGGTACGGCGTCGTCGCGCCGGCCGGCACGCCGGCGGAGATCGTGAACCGGCTGAACGCCGAAATCATGCGCGCGTTGAAGACCGCCGAACTGCGCTCGCAGTTGGTGAACGTGGGCGCCACCCCCACCGGCGGCACGCCGGCGGAATTCGCCGCGCACCTGCGTTCGGAGAACGCGCGCTGGGCCGAGGTGATCCGCCTCAACCAGATCACGGCGAACTGAGTCAGGGCGCGACCGTCGGGGTCGCGTGGCAGCAATCTGCCACGGACGCCGCTTCCAGAGCCGCACTTCACAGCCAAATGGCAGCAATCGAGAATCGACGCCTTGCAGTATTAGCCGCGCCGTCCGCGCGCGAGCCCGCTGTGGCAGTGCGCGAAGCGCCACGCCGAAGAGTCGCAGGCTGCCTGGGGTGCGCGGGACCTGGCGAACTTCAATTCCCAAAGATGACCTACGACCGCGCCACGGGGACGGTCATCTACCGCTCGAAGATGCACCCTGGGTCTGAAGAGGAATTTCCAACCTGGTTTTGCCAGCGTTTCGCCCATCTTGACTGCCCGCGGGATATCCGCCGACTGGCTCATGCGTTAGTTTCGCCATCCTCGGCGAAAAGGCGTAATCTGCCATAAAAAATTGGCGGGTATTTCCGAAGGGGAGAACCATGGCTGACCTGACCGGCACTGCCTACGGCGGATTCTGGATCCGCGTCATTGCGTACCTCGTCGACACCGTGGTCCTGTTCATCGGATTCGTCGTTCTCGGCGCAGTGTGCGCGTTACTCGGCCCCGCTGGCATCCCGATCCTCGGGGCGGCCGGAATCCTCGGCCCGATCCTTTACTGGGGGCTGATGCAAGCCTCCGCGCGGCAGGCTACCTTCGGCAAGTCCCTGCTCGGCATAAAGGTCACCGATACATCGGGCAACCGTCTCTCGATCCCGCGCTCGCTCGTGCGCGAGGTTGCCAAGATCCTCTCCGGGCTGATCCTGATGATCGGCTTCGTGATGGCGGCGTTCACCGGCAGGAAGCAGGCGCTGCACGACATGATCGCCTCCACCGTGGTGGTGCGCGAAAGCCCGGGACACGTGGTTGCGGGACTCGCGATCGGCCTGCTGGGCTGGATGGCGCCCGTCGCGCTGGTCATGGTGGTAGGCATGGGCTTCTTCGTGGGATTGATGGGCGGCATGTTCAAGGACATGCAGGGCGCGATGGTCGAGGAGATGAAGAAAGGGCCGCCGATGCAACAGACCGCGCAATCCGCGCCCGCGCCTGTGGTCCCGCGGCTCCCCGCGCCCGTTCAGGTCGCAGCGGCACCCGCGCAAACGGCAGCGGCACCTGTCGCCGGCCCGGCTGGCGCAGACGCGCTCTTCAATACCCGGCTTCCGGGCTTCCAGACACCTGGCACTACGCGCGCCGGTCCCGTGGTGCTCGAGTTCGACGCCCAGTTCACCGACAGTTTCTGGCTCAAGGCCCACCTGCCCGCGGCCAAGGAGTTCGAAGGCAAGCCCCTGAAGCTGGTCGTAAGCCGGGTCATCGACGCCAAAGGCGCCGACCTGTTCGACCCGGCCAACACCTTCGAGTCGGAGTTCTTCCAGAAAGTCTCGATGAAGGACGAAGCCTCGCCGGTGAAGCACCTGGCGGGCACCCGGACGATCCACCTCAAGAAAGGCGCGAATGCCAAGAGCGTCGACAAGGTAGAAGGGACACTCGAGCTCGCTGTGCCGCTGAATCCCGCGATAGCCACATTCGCCAGCGCCGATGTCGACAAGCAGAAGACCGTGCACGGAGTGGCGATCACCTTCAAGGGATTCAGAGGCAAAGACGCCACGGTCGAATACAAGGACAAGGATGCGCGCGTCGTTTCGATCAATGGATACGGCACGGACCAGAAGCCGGTGAGTTCGAACGGCTGGTCCGGAAGCGGGGATTCGATGACCTACCAGTTCAACGCCCCGGTCGCGCGGGTCGACGTTGTCGTTGCCGAGAGCTTCGCGAGGCGCAGCTATCCATTCGTGCTCGCAAAAACTTCCGTCACCGGCCCGGCGGCGGCGGCGCCCGTTGCCACGGCGCCTGCGCCCAGGCCCGTTCCCGTCGTCGAGGTCGCGAAAGCAGTCCCACCGCCTGGGCCTGCACCGGCCCAGCCCGCCCCAGCGGTCAAAGCCCAAAAGATGGCCGCCGCCGGGCCGCAGGCAGCGGCGCGGACCCACACCAAGGCAAACGAGGATGCGCGCCATTGCCTCGACCTCGCCACGGAAGTCGCCATCGTCAGGTGCGCCGAAAAATACCGATGATGCGCATTTGAAATCGGAGGCTCGCGCCGAGGTTGGCCGAGCTGATACGCTGGGGGCCGATGCGAACACCGGCGAGTGCCATGAACGCTGACGCGAAGCCAGTTCCGGCGGAGTCCCCCAAGATCTACCTCGATTACACGCAGGCCGAGCTCGACGCCGCCTACGACCAGCGCCTCTGGGCGCCGAACCGCGAGGAGATCATCGCGTGGTACCTCTCCGAAGGCGAGAAGGTGCGCGCACGGCTCCCGCACCGGCGCAGCGTCCCCTACGGCGAAGGTGCCGACGAAACCCTCGACCTCTTCCTCCCCAAAAAGGGGCCAGGCTCGATTTATCCTGCCCCGATCCATGTGCATATCCACGGCGGGCGCTGGACGCTCTTTACCAAGGACGAGGAATCGTTCATCGCGCCGGCCATGGTGGATGCCGGCGCGATCTACGTCGTGCCGGACTTCTCCAACATTCCCAAGGGGCGCATCCCCGAGATGCTGGCGCAGGTGCGGCGGGCCATCGAATGGGTCTATCGGAACGCAGCGAGCTTCGGCGGCGACGCTGGGCGCATCCACGTCTCGGCACATTCCTCCGGGTCGCATCTTGCGGGCGTCGCGCTGATGACCGACTGGCAAAAGGACTTCGGCATTCCGGACGACGTGATCAAGAGCGCGCTGCTGATCTCCGGCATGTACGACCTGCGCCCGGTCATGCTTTCGGCACGCAGCAGCTACGTAAAGTTGTCCGACGAGGAGATCCTCGAACTGAGTGCGATCCTGCAACCCGAAAAGCTCCGCACGCCGCTGACCATGGTCTATGGCGAAAAGGAAACGCCCGAGTTCAAGCGCCAGCCCAAGGCCTATCTCGACGCGCTTGCCGCTGTCGGCAAGACGGCGCGGCTGGTGGAAATTCCGGGCATGAACCACTTCGAGGTGCTGAAGCTGCTGGGCGACCCGTCGAGCGAAGTGTCCAGGATGGCGCTGCAGGCGATGTTTCCAAAACAGGAAAGCTAACTGCCTTGAGTGCCTCACCAAATCTAGCGTTCAGTAAAAATAAGTTCTACTTTCTAGCCGGTCACCGTCACCACGATCGTGCGCGTATGCGCGTGCGTGCGGTGCTCCCAGAGGTAAATCCCTTGCCAAGTCCCGAGCATCAGCTTGCCTTGGCCCACCGGCACGCTTACCGAAGTGCCCGTGAGGATGCTGCGCGCGTGCGCCGCCATGTCGTCGTCGCCCTCGGTGTCGTGGCGGTAAGCCGGGTCGCCGTCGGGCGCCCATCGCCCGGCCAGCGTCTCGAGGTCGCGCAGCACGTCCGGATCGGCGTTCTCGCTGATCATGAGCGAGCAGCTCGTGTGCTGCACGAAGATGTGTGCGACGCCGGTGGCGATGCCGCAACCCGAGACCAGCCGTTCTACTTCGTTCGTGATGTCGGTAGTGCCGCGCCCGCGGGTGCGGAGATCGAAAGTCTTCTGGTGGGCCATCAGCTAAAGTTTATAGTGAATGATGCTCACCGACCCGCCTGATCCCGCCATCGACTGTGCGACCTGCCGCGCCTGCTGCTGCCGCCTCGAAGTCATGCTCATGGGCGAGGACGATCCGCCGGCAAGGTTCGTCGAGACCGACCGCTGGGGCGGGCAGGTGATGACGCGCCTCGACGACGGCCTGTGCGCCGCGCTCGACCGGGAAACTTACCGCTGCACGATCTACGCGCGGCGGCCCGGCGTGTGCCGCGACTTCGAAACGGGCAGCGACGACTGCATCACCGAGCGCGTCAGTCTCGGACCTGCGGCGATCCCGATAGTGCTCGCAACGCGGGCCTAGGCGGCCTTCGCAGGCCGTGCTTCGCGGGCTTTCTCCCCGCCGAGCGCTTTCACGAGGTCGGCGAGCAGCAGCGAAAGCTCGCCGGTCATGAGCGCGAAGTCGGTCTCGAATTTCTCCGCCTCGCGCTCCGCCGCGTCGCCTGCTCCGGAGTCATCTCCCTCTTCTCCACCGTCCTCGCGCTTGAGCAGGTCGAGGAAAGTGATGCGCTTGACCTGCAGCGTGTCGGTCAGCACGAACGAGATGCGGTCGTTCCAGGTGAGGCCCAGCCGCACCGGCAGCTTGCCGGCGCCGAGGTGGTCGCGGATGTCGCGGCCTTCCAGCGTGTGGCGTGAGTAGCGCACGCTGGCTTTACTGGCATCGGGGGCGCGCAGCTCGAGGTCCTGGTCGATGCCGAACTTGCCCGGCGCTTCGCCCTTGGAGAGCCACTCCGCCATCGCCGAAGCGGGCGAGCGCTGCGTGTCTAGCCGCAGGACGCCGAGGTTGTCGTCCGCGCGGCGCAGCGTCTCGGTGAACTGCTCGGCTTTCGGGTCGCCCGCCGCATCGACGGCGAGCAGGCCGTTGTCGCGGTCCACCCAGCCGCGCGTGATCCTGCGTTTGCTCAGCGCGCGCGGCATGAGCTCGGTGAGGACCTCCTCGCGCAGATCGCGCTTCTGCTTGCGGCCGACGGGGAACGCCTGCTTCTTCGCGAGCTTCGCTACACGCTCCTCAACGGCCTGCCGGATGACGGAACCGGGCAGCAGCTTCTGCTCGACGCCGAGGGCCGGCATCCAGTGGTGGCCCTGGTGATAAAGAAACTCGCCTTCATCGCGCGGCGCGGTCCAGCCGATGCTCTCCATGCTGAAAGCGCCGCAGGGTTTAAGCGGAAGGTCGGCGAGCTTCTTCTCCAGGGTGTCCGGCCTTGCGGGCCAGCGATCGGAAATGCGGTAGAGCGTGAGGTTCTTGAGGAGCATCGAGGGGAGGGCAGTGAGGGGAAAGGCGGGCGGGAAAAAGCGGACGCAGTATACGTGCGTCAGCACGCCGCCGTGCAAAACCTGGCTTAAAACTTCAGCGTCGAGGCGAACGCTCCCAGCACCGCGTTGAACTCCTTCGGCTTCTCGAAATACGCGGAGTGCCCCGCACCATGGATCGTCTCGAGCTTCGCGCCTTTGAGGTGCGCCGTAACCATGTGCGCCACGACCGGCGTCACCATCACGTCCTCCGCGCCGACGATTACGAGCGTGGGCACCTTGTACACCGCCCAGTCCGCCAAGTCCGCGAGACTCGGGCCGTCTTCGCTCAGCAGCAGGCCTTCGAGCGACTCGCGGATCGAGAGCGTGAGGCGGCCGAGTGCGGCGTAGAGGAAGGTGAGCTCGGGCTCGCGTTGGGGAAAGGTGAGGGAAAGCGAGCGCGCCAGGGGATCGGCCGGAAGCGCGGCGAGGTTCTTGCGCAGTTCGGATGCGATGTCGGCTGAAACGATGCCGCCGCTTGTGTCGGCAAGCACGAGCCCCGCGACGCGGTCCGGCTCCCTCACCGCGAACGACATCGCAGTGAACCCGCCCATCGATTGGCCGACGAGGCAGGCGCGATCGATCCCGAGGTGGTCGAGGAGTTGGTGGAGGTCGTCGGCGAAGGCTTTGCGGCCGGGGCCTTTGTCGACTTCTTTAGTGAGGCCGAATTCGCGGTGGTCGATGGTGATGCAGCGGTAGCGGGACTGGAAATGCGGGACCTGCTGCCACCAGGAGAGGTGGTTACCGCCGCGGCCATGCAGGAACACGATCGCCGGGCCGGAGCCTTGGGATTCGTAGAAGAGGTCGATGCCGTTGATGGGGGCTTGGGGCATGGGGGGGCTATAAATCGCGCTAAATAGGCGAATAGCTTACCGTCTCCAAATTATTTAGTGCGTGCGATCGCTAACACTCCGAGGCCGACGCTTAGAACTACAGCCGCAAGCTGGGGGGTTTTAGGCGCCATGCTTAAGCTGACCGCGACGAAATGCTCGCTAGAAGTCGATACTTTCTTCCAAGATGGCCGGATGCCCTCGAAACGACTTCTTGGGTAGGCAAATTGAATCGCATGAGAGAAATCGTGACAGGCTGGTTTTGTCTCTCATTTTGAGGCCTCGTGAAAAGTACCCATGGCTACTTCGGAATTGAGGAGTTGCACCACTTCTTGATTCTCGATTCGAGATCTGTCTTTGGAAGCCTGCAGCGTTTGTCTTGTTTGATACGCGTGAGACCTTCGCAAAGGTGATGAGCGCTTACCGTGCCTGTCGCGAACATCTCGTCGAGCAACCAAAGTACGCCGCGGCAAACGATTTTTCGGGCCGAAGCTTCCTTTCTTAGAGTTGCGTCCCCGGCGAGGAGGATGTGTTCCTTACGCCCCGCACATACGAGAGCAAAGCAGTCTTCCAAAGACAACGTGGGGCGGTGGGCCTGAATGTCTTGCGCAAGTTCCACCTCATCCGAATTGAGCGAGGTCACCGACAACCCGAGCTTTTGGAAATAGGTGCCGTTGTAGTCGCGGAGTTCGTTTTCGAACAGCAGGTCCGGCACCACCATGGGAAGTCCGCACGCAAATGCGGATTCGAGGAACCCTCCTCGTTCCAGATCGAATAGCACTGAAGAATCCGAAACGAGGATGGCCATTTCGGCTAAGCCCCTTGGAAGTCCAATAGGTGCTCCAGATCCCTGCGCGAAATCCGCAACAGCTCTGAAGCCTTGGACTCTGAAATGATGGACTCGGCCACCGCGCGAAGACACAAGCGACGCATGCGCCCAGGTACTTCGGCTGGGATCGGTTCGGGTTCGGCGGCGCCAACATCAACTAGGCCAGAAGCCTTGAGACCTATCCAAAACTTCGTATAAGCCGCCTGCGTCAAGATGCCCAGTTGTCTGCAACGCACGGCTAAACAGGCGATGCTGACCTTGAAGATTCGCTTGAGATCGAGCAACTCGCCCATGGTGATAACGCTACGCGACTTACCAATAATTTTGCGCAGCATTTCTTGCGCGATAAGAAAGGCGCCTGCGAACCGATCCGCCGCCTTTTCTTGTTGGGCATGGGAAAGATCGTCTCCGAAACGCAAAACCAGATGCGCTAGTTCGTGGGCCAGCGTAAATCGCTGTCGTTCGCCGTTGTGCGAGCTGTTGACCACGATCAGCGCCGCTTCCGTCTTTGCCTGTCTGGCGAAAGCCTTTGATCCGGATACCGTCTGCGGCAACTCGATTGCAATGACCTTGATGCCTTGCTCCTCAAGAAGCTCCGTCATCGACCCGATAGGATCGATGCCCAGCTTCCATAGCGTCCGAAGTTTTTCCGCCGCAATTTCCGCGTGCTCGACGGATTGAATGTCGAATTCCTTTGCCGTCGGGGCTTTCCAGGTGATCTGGGCACCGGGGACAAACTCTTCGAGCTCCAAATACCGTTCCGCGTGGTCGAGAACCACCGCTTGCACAGCGCGTTCGTCCTTGGCGCCGGCCGCGGGACCCTTGCGAAAGTCCACTTCGGCCAAGGCAAGCGCGCGCTTGCTGAGAAGGTATTCGGGAGAGACATCGAGCGCCTTTGCGAGCGACAGCAAGACCGTCGAACCGGGCATCATTTCGTCGCGCTCGTACTTTCCAATGGCTTGCGCTGTCACCATGCCATCGATTCGATCTTGCAGATCTCGCAAGGACAACCCAGCCGCCTCTCGAGCCATCTTGAGTCGGTTACCGATCATATCGAGACCTCCAATTAGGGTTTACAAATGGTTAAAAAATTAATAATATTGTAAACCAATGAAGGTAATTAGTCAAAGGAGATCGATATGGAAAACGCCTAGCCTTTCCATCGAAAGGACTTGCCCCGGCGAGCCGGGTCAGGCTCTCGTGTCCAAGGTCAAGACGAAAGAACTGTTGATTACCGCGACCAACAATCTCCAATACTAGGAACCGCCCCCATGCCCATCTACGAAAACGGCCCCGTCAGCATCCACTACGAAGAAATCGGCTCCGGCTTCCCGCTTCTCCTCATCCCGGGCGGGGGCCTCAACTCCGCGATGGCTTCCTGGAAAACGGCCTCGCCCTTCAACCCGATGGAAACCTACTCAGGCGACTTCCGCTGCATCTGCGCGGACCTGCGCAACGCCAACCCTGGCAAATCCAGCGGCCCGCTCGAACCAGATCGCCCATGGGAGGCCTACACCGACGACCAGCTCGGCCTGATGGATCACCTGGGCATAAACAAATTCCTTGTGATGGGGTTCTGCATCGGCGGGCCGATGATCCACAACCTGATCAAGCGGGCGCCGGAGCGCATCGTGGCCGCCGCGATGATGCAGCCCAGCGGCTACAGGCCCGAGCTGCCGGATCTTTTCTACCAGAACAACATGAAGGGGTGGGGGCCGGGCCTCTGTGAGAAGCGGCCCGAGGTCACGATGGACAAGGTCCACGACTTCCTCACCAGCATGTACACGAACCGCGCGGACTTCGTCTTCACGGTGTCGCGCGATTTCGTGCGCGCGATCCGCACGCCGTTGCTGGTTGCGCCCGACGACTCGCCGCCGCACCCGTACAAGGTCGCGAAGGAGGTCGCCGACCTCGCGAACGCCGAAGTGACGATCTACCCTTGGAAGGATTCGCAGGCGCATATCGACGAGGTCGTCGACCATGCTAGGCGCTTCCTGAAGGCGCATGAACCCGTGAAGGCGTAAGGAGCCAGTCGAGCTGGTGGTATCGTGTTCCGCCGGCCTCACGAGGGTTCGGGGCGGCCTGGAATTCTTGCAGTCCTACAGGAGGATGAAATGAGCGATCGTGATGCGTACGTGGAGAAAATGAAGGCGAAGCTCGACGAATGGAACGCCGGAATCGAAAAGCTCGAGGCGCAGGCGCGCGTGGCGCAGGCCGATGCGCGGATAAAGTACCAGGGTCAGCTGGCCGAACTGAAGGCAGGCCGGGACACTGCGGCCCAGAAGCTGCGCGAACTGCAAAGCGCAAGCGTCGACGCCTGGAGTACGTTGCGCCAGGGCACCGACGCCGCATGGGAGGCGATGGCCAAGGCGTTCAAGGACGCCGCGGACAGGTTCAAGTAGGCAGCGGGTTGCCTGCGCTAAGCGAAGTCAATTGACTTCCGGCCCGCGGTGAGCGGGCGCCATGGCTTCGAGTTTGGAGATCGGGGCGGAGCCCGGCGGGACCAGATCGACCGGTGCGACCGGTGCGACCGGTGTGACCCGTTCGGCCAGTTGGGCCGCCATCGCGGCATTTGATTTTTCCAGATCTGCCGCTTTCGCCTCGAGTTCCGTGACCTGTCTGCCCATGCGAGCCACCGTCCATTGCCGGCGGATCATCGCAGGCGAGGAAATCAGCCCCGCAATCAGCGCGCCAAGGCCCAGGGCGATCAGCAAGACCAGCGCCAGGGAGCCTTCGAATCGCCAGATAGCCAATGAAACGGTCACGGGCACGTTGTTTTGCAGCGCGAAGACGACCGAAATGATGGAAAAGACGATGCCAAGTATCAGGGCCAATTGCATGTGTCCCTCCTGGGGGGCGGATCCGCGATGGGACCCCAAAGCGGGTGCCCACAGCAGACTAGTCCAGATTGCTTGGAAGCGAAAGCGGCGCGTCACACTGCTTACCCTCGGCGTGGACGAAGTCGAGCGCGCGGTGGCGTTCTACCGCAACAGCATTAGGTGACAGAGAGAAACGCTCGCCGCACGAAGGTGAACGCTCCGATCCGCACTGCTAGACTCTTCTCACGGCGCATAGACGCCGTCCTGAAACCGAAATCGAGGAGACACGCATGCCCCTGAAGTCCTTGTCCCGCCTGTGGCCGCTGGCCGCGGCGCTGCTTTTCACGACGGGCGTGTTCGCGCAGGCGTGGCCCGCGAAGCCGGTCCGCATCATCGTCCCTTACCCGCCGGGCGGCGCGGGCGACCTCACCACCCGCGCATTCGCCGCGAGGTTCTCCTCCAAGATCGGCCAGCCCGTCCTGGTCGAGAACCTGCCGGGCGCCAGCCAGATCATCGGCGGGCAGGCGGTGGCCAAGGCGCCGCCGGACGGCTACACGCTGCTGATCTCGAGCCCGACCAGCCAGGTGCTGAACCCGGCGCTGCGCAAGACGCTGCCCTACGCGCCCGACAAGCTCACGCTCATCTCGAAGCTCTTTACTTCGCCGCTATTCGTGATCGTGAGCGGCAAGCTGCCGGTGAACACGCTCGGCGATCTCGTGGGCTATGCGAAAGCGCGGCCCGGCGTGCTCAACTACGGCTCCATCGGCGAAGGCTCCGCGACGCACCTGGCCACCGCGCTGTTTGCCCAGGTCACGGGCACGCAGTTCAAGCACATCCCGTACAAGGGCAGCGCGGGCATCAACCCGGACCTGCTCTCGGGGGAACTGCACATGCACTTCGACCCGGGCGCGGGCACGCTCGCGCTCGTCAACGACGGGCGCCTCAAGGCGCTCGCGATCACGGGTTCGCGGCGCTCGGCCACGCTGCCGAACGTGCCGACCGTTTTCGAGTCCGGCGTCGCGGGTTACGAGGTCGTGTCCTGGTGGGGGCTCGTGGGGCCGGAAGGCATGCCCCGCGCGCTCGCGGAGCAGATCGCCGCATCGGTCGCGCAGGCGATCGCCGATCCATCGCTTGCGGAGCAGGGGAAGAAGCTTTCGATGGACTATGGAGCCAGCACGCCGGACCAGTTCGCAGCTTTTGTGCAGGCGGAGAAGCAGCGCTGGGGCCAGGTAATCCAGGCGCTCGGGCTCAAGCAGGAATAGCCGCGATGCAGGATCCCGCTGCGACGGTGGCGATCTTCGGGCCCGAGGATGAGGCCATCCTCGAGGCGCTGGAGGTCGAGCGCTACAACCGCGAGAGCGTCTACAGCCATCCGGGGTTTCGTCCCGTACGCAAGGAGCACTCGCAAGTACCGCTCGAAGTCATTGGCACCCTGCCCGCGGATCTCGAAGGCGTCTATCTTCGCAACGGTACCAACATCCAGTTCGACAAGGTGACTGCGCGCTCGCATGCTTTCAACGGCGACGGCATGCTGCACCAGGTGCAGGTTTCCGGCGGCCGCGCGACGTACTCCAATACCTACATCCGCACACCTCGGCACGAATACGAGAAAAAGGCGGGGCGCGAAGTCTTCCCGAATTTCGGCGACATGGCCGCCAGCGGCAAGGCCGGGCTCGATCGGTTGAAGCTGGTCGCCCGCAAGCAGGCCGCGGGGCTGATCCCGAAATGGTCGGGGCTGGAGGCCAACCCGGCCTCGACTTCGATCCAGTATCACCACGGCGAGCTCTACTGCCTGCAGGGCAGCGGTTTCCCGTTCGTCCTCGATGCGCGAGTCGCCGCAGGCCGACTCGTGCTCGAGGGCACGGGGCGGCTCGAGAACTGGGGCGGCGCGCTGCCGACGCCGTTCTCAGCGCACCCCAAGATCGACCCGGTCACCGGCGACTTCTACAGCGTCGCGCTCGACACCCGCGCCCGGGCGCTGACGCTCACGCGCATCCATGAAGGCCGGCTCGTCAACCACGTAAAGATCCACGAGTTCGAGCCGGGACGCGACCTGACCGGCACGATCCATGACTACTTCCTCACCGAGCACTACGTCGTCATCGCCGATATCTCGCTGCGGTTCGCGGAGGCGAATGTGCTTGGCCCGGCGCAGAGCTTCTGGCGCTTCGATGCCACCCACAAGCTGCGCTGGGGCGTGCTGCCGCGCGAGTTCGGGCCGGCTGACAAGGTACGCTGGTTCGAGACTGCGGCGCCGGGCATGGTGTGGCACGTGGTCAACGGCTGGGAGGAAGCCGGGCCGGACGGGCATCCGCGCATCGAGTTGTTCGCGCCGATGTTCTCCGACTACCCGTCCAATGTCCCGATCCACACGCCGGAGGAGCCGCCGGCGCGCCTTACGCGCTGGGTGCTCGATCTCGAAACCGGCAAGGTCGTGGAAGAAGAGCGCCTGCTCGAGCACGGCTACGAAAGGCCGAGCCTCAACCTGGACTGGGTGGCGAGCAGGAATCGCTATGCCTACCTGATCGACGAGGGCGCCGACGGCTACATGGGCAAGGGCGTGCTCAAGTACGACCTGCTCGAGCAGAAGGCGCTTGGCTACTTCGGCTACGGCGATTACTACGGCGGGGAGGCGCTTTTCGTGCCGCGCTCAAGTGCGGTGCGTGGCAGCGCGGCGGAGGACGACGGTTACCTGCTGGAGTTGCTCATGACCGGGGAAGAGGCGCAGTTCCTCGTGCTGGACGCGGGGACGCTGCAGGAAGTGGCGCGCCTGCCGCTCCCGGCGCGCGTGCCTTTCGGCGTCCACGCCTGCTGGGTCGACGGTGCGAAACTGGCGGCGATGGGGGCTCGAACCTAATCCAGCTGCAGGTTCAGTCGCGTCATGCGGAGTGCTCCGGTAGCCGAACCGTAACGCGGATCGGCGTCGGGTTGTAGTCGTTGGCCGGGTTGTTCATTTGCGGGCAGTTGGAGAGCGCCACCAAAACGTCCATCTCGGCGCGCAGGTCGATGTAGTCGCCCGGTTTGGAGAGCCCCTCCACGATCGCCATGCCGCCCTCGGGCGTGATCGGCACGTACATGAAGAAGTTGAGGTTGGCGACGATGTCCTTCTTGCCGAGGCCGAACTTGGCGAGGCCGGCGAGGAAGTTGTCGCGGCAGTTGGGGCCTTCCCTGACCCCGTAGCGCACGAAGTTGCTTTCGCGGCTGCAGCAGCCGCCGATCGTGTCGTGCCGGCCGCAGGTGTCCTCGACGACCGTGAAAAGGATGTTGCCCATGTCGGTGTAGAGCCTCGTGCCCTTGCCGACGAAGAGCTTGCCCGAGATCTTCATGGTGTCCGCGGCGCTGTAGCGGTCGGCCGG
Source organism: uncultured Bordetella sp. (assembly GCA_964652785.1). Lineage (GTDB taxonomy): Bacteria > Pseudomonadota > Gammaproteobacteria > Burkholderiales > SG8-39 > SZAS-79. The sequence goes on along the minus strand of CAZZDV010000078.1, from coordinate 177 downwards.
GTCCTTGGCGTTGTAGCAAAGGAAATCCACGGCCTGGCGGCCCTCGAGGTCGGTGAGGCGCAGCGTCGAGCCTTTCTGCACCACGCCCGACCAGTGTGCGCCGGGCGCGACGGTTTCGTCGACAGCGGGCCTTCTTGCGTTCATCGCGGTTCCCTTGGCTTGAGGGGCAATGGTGCC
>CAZZDV010000077.1:7105-15653 GCA_964652785.1 uncultured Bordetella sp. | reverse complement strand
AATTGCGCAAACGGGGCACGGCGCTCTCACCGGTGAGCGCCAGTCGCGGCGCCATTGCCAGCACCTTCTGGGGAAAAGCCTGGTGCGACAATCTCGAGCGCTACAGCGATTATTCGAACCGGTTGCCGCGCGGCAGGACCTATCTGCGCAACGGCTCGGTGATCCACCTCGCAATCGGCGCGGGCGAAGTGTCGGCGCAAGTGATGGGCTCCAGCCTGTACAAGGTCGGCGTGACAATTTCGGCGGTCGCGAAGCCGCATTGGCAAGCGCTTGGCGGCGACTGCGCCGGATCCATCGACTCGCTGGTCGAACTGCTGCAGGGGCGGTTGTCGAACGGCGTGATGGAGCGGATCTGCCGCCCGGCAACGGGGCTGTTTCCATCGCCGAAGGAAATAAAGTTCCGCTGCAGCTGCCCGGACTGGGCCGCGATGTGCAAGCACGTCGCGGCGGTTTTTTACGGCATCGGCGCGCGGCTGGACCAGCAACCCGAGCTGCTGTTCACGTTGCGTTGTGTCGATGCCAAAGACCTGGTCGCCCGCGCGGGTGTCGGCCTGCCGCTGACGAAGAAGGGACCAAAGGGCGCGAAAGTGCTGGAGGACTCGCAGCTCGCAGAGGTGTTCGGCATCGAGCTGGCCGATGCCGCTGTGCCGGTGTCACGGGGGAAAACTCCGGTGGCAAGGAAAAAGCCGGTCGCGCGGGTACGGAAAAAGGCCGGGCCGAAGGCTGCCGCCAAGGCCTCGCCCCGCGGAAAATCCACCCGGGCACGCAAAGGCCGCGCGTGATGATCTGCCGAGGATCGGGAGCCGCGCCGGCGCGGGAAGTGTTCACCTCATCACCAGCCGGGCGCCTGGGAAGCGGGCTCCGCGTCCGAATTTGAGCAAACTGCGCAACCCGGATATATTACTGGATATATATCCGGAGGCAGACCATGAGCAACTCCCAGAAGCGCGCCATCCAGAACTATCGCTCGCGCCTGAGCGAGCGCGGCTTGACCCGCTTCGAGGTGCTGGGGCTTGGCGGCGATCGCAAACTTATCCGCTCGCTCGCGCGGCGCCTGGCGGAGGAAGGACCCGAGGCATCGAGGTTGCGCGCGGCCGTAAGCCAGAGCATCACCGGCGCCCCCCCGAAGAAAGGGGGCATCCTCGCCGCTCTCCGGCGCTCCCCGCTCGTCGGCGCTGACCTCAATCTGAATCGTACTCATGAGAAAGGACGCAAAGTCGAGATTTGATGCGCTACCTGCTCGACACGAACATCATCAGTAACATCGCGAAGCCCCAACCGTCGGCTGCCCTGATCGCATGGATGGCCGAGCAGACAGATGAGGATCTCTTCATCGCCGCGCTCACCATCGCCGAGATCCGACGTGGCATTCTCGAGAAGCCGGCCGGCAAACGGCGCAGCCAACTGGAAGCCTGGTTTGCAGGGCCAGAGGGCCCGCAGGCCCTCTTCGCCGGACGCGTGCTCCCGTTCGATGAGAAAGCCTCCCTCGTGTGGGCGCGGCTCATGGCGGAGGGCAAAGCGAAGGGCAGGCCCCGTAGCGCGCTTGACACCATCATTGCGGCGATCGCGGAAGTCAACGAGTGCCTTGTCGTTACCGACAACGAAAAGGACTTTGCCGGCATCAGGATCTTGAATCCGCTTCGGTAGGGTGCAGGCGACTGAAGCAGCGGGTGCCAGTGGAAGGTGTTGCGCTCGCTGACTCGGGCGCGCTACATCTTTGCATTCCGGAACACGTGCAAATCCAGCTCGATCTGGAAGCGATCGATCACAAGGAAGTCACGCTGGCTGACGGTTCGAGAAAGCGGGTCCCATATGTTGGACCGGTCGAGCTCGATTTACCCCCAAAATTTACCCACTCGATTCCGTGAAGACCCACCTTTACCTTCACTTCTACGCGCTGATCAAGGCGGTCCAGAATCGTTATGAGCCGATCGATCGTGAAGCGGTCGAGCGACGCGGCCACTGTGCTCGCAGGCGTCGCAGCGGACGCGGGCGAAACCATAGTGCGGGTCGCCGCACTCGATAAAACGCTCGATCACCTGCGATTGGACCGCGCGCCGCGAACGCCCGGCGAGGGCCCCGGCGGCTCACCGCCCCTTCGCGCAACGCGTCCCCATCCAGAGGCAAATGCGGCGGCGGCAGATGGTCAATGCAGCCAGGAGCCGCCCTTCGACGCACTGTCGAAACAGTACCCAATTCGAGACTGTGCCCTGCTCGCCTTGCCATCTATATACCAGTTCATGCATAGTACGGGCATGGCCGATGAGGAAAAGCCGCTGCAATGGATCGGCAGCAGTCACAAGGACCTAATGGCGCTGCCGCCCGGCGTGCGGCGATTTTTCGGTTACGCGTTGTCCCTGGCACAAGCCGGCGATCAGCACGACGCCGCCAAGGTACTCAAAGGCTTCGGCGGTGCCGGTGTGCTTGAGGTGGTCGAAAATGATGCCGGCGGCACGTACCGAAGTGTCTACACGGTAAAGTTTGAGAAAGCTGTATTCGTCCTGCATTGCTTCCAGAAGAAGAGCAAGCGGGGGATTGCCACACCGAAGGAAGACATGGACATCATTCGCGCCAGGCTCAACGTGGCTGAGGCGCTGGCTAAGGAGCTTCGAGATGAAAAAGCGGGTCATTAGCGGTATTGAAGTTCGACGCAGTTCGGGCAATGTCTATGCGGATCTTGGTCTGCCTGATGCCGAAAAGCTCAAGATCAAATCCGGTCTGGTGATCCAGATCAGGAAGGCCATGCGTCGCCTCGACCTGACGCAGCAAGCGGCGGCAAAGCGTATGGGAATCACTCAACCCAAAGTCTCCGACATGATGCGCGGCGATTTCTCCAACCTGTCCGAGCGCAAGTTGATGGACTGCCTGAACCGGCTTGGCTTCGACATCGAGATCAAGGTGAAGCCCGCTGCCAGACCGGTCGGGCGCTTGGTGCTCGCTGTCGCTTGACCGGCGGCGTACGTGGCCAGAGCGAAAACCGAAAACCTATTGCTGCCACTTTATTATCAGAGTCCAGGTCTGTAGCGGGCGTCAGAGTTAATTGCTGCCATCTGTGTTCGTAACCATCGAACAAAACCGACCCGCTTTGCCCCTCCCGGGCAACTACTCTCGCGCCGGAAAGTGATTCGTGAAGGCGTGCCGGGTGCGCGTCCCGTAGCGCAAGGAGTCGTGCCGATCCAGCGTGATCGCCGCAAGGATGCCCAGTCTCACCCCGGCCGCCACCAGCGACGCGCCGGCCAGATCCATGTTGTCGTACTTTGCCATCCGCGTCACGAGCGTGGATCAGAGCAAAAAGCGAGCCGGTGTCAGCGAGTAGGTTTCGCGGCAGCAGTTCCACGAATCCCTGGCCACTGAACAGCGTTATGCCAACGAAATATCACCCGTCCCCGACATCGCGCAGCCAAGGCGCGGGGCGCGTCACATCCAGCACGAGCGCGGCCCTGCGTGTGATAGTCCTGGGAGCCGATCGATCGTGAAGCGGTCGAGCTTCACCCGGTGCCCTACGCGCTGATCAAGGCGTTCCAGAATCGTTATGGGCGCACGCTGATCGCTCCGCGATTCCGACCACCAGCCGGCGGTCATTGAGGCGACCTGAATACTGCCATTTTTTGGTCTACCACCGCGCCAGTATTGATCCTCCAGCCAAAATACTGCCACCATCCCGTCCCGGTCTGCGCGCCGCGCTAGGCCTTGACGGTATTCCTCTGCGCGGCCGCGAACTGCTCGCGGATGGATTCGATGCGCGCCCGGTTCACGCCGAAATCGCGCCGGCCCAGGCGCGATGCCGAGCGCACGTGGATCACGCCCTCGGCTTCGGAAGCCAGGAACTCGACGTCGTCGACGAAACCCAGCAGCTTCGACTTGTATTCCGCATAGAGGTAGTTCGGCTCGTGCTTCACTACCAGCGTGCGCTCGGTCGAGTCGATAATTTTGCGCAAAGCCGTCATGGCCTCCGCCGCGCTGCCGGTGAACTTGATAGGCGCGACGTAGTGGCCTGGGTCGGACGGATCGGCCTGGCTGGACACGCAGTTAGGGGTGCCCTTCGGCTTGGCGAGGCGAGCGTCGGTGACACCGAGGTAGGAAGGGCGCTTCCCTGCGAACACGGTGTCTCCTTTGGTCAACGCGGTGTGCAGCGCCGCGCCGGCGATCGCGCCTGCAAGGACCAGCGCGGCGGACAGCAGAATTCTTGTCAGCATGCCGGCAGTCGCTTGTCGGGGCGATCGCTTTTCGCGGCGATTCTGGCGATGTTAACATCGCCGCAGCCTCTGCCGCGAAGGCGGAAGAACCTCATCGAGGAGAAACGTCATGCTGCAAATCTCCGCACAGCAACTCGCAGAATTGCTCTCCGGCATCGCGCGCGCGCAGTTCGCGGTAATCAACGGCATCGAACGGGCAATGACCGGCGCGAAGAGCACGCACATCATGCCCGCCCTCGGTAACGTCGCGCACCTGCGCGACCGGCCGCAAGCCACGCTGGTCGACCTGCCGGTGCGCATCCTGATGTCATACGAGAGCCGCGTGGGCCCGGACCTCGCGGCCATCCAGCGCGACCTCGAGCGACTCCTGGGCGGCGCGGCGCCAGGCGCGCCCGCAGCGGCCGCTGCGCCAGAGGCCGGCGGCGACATGGACTTCAGCAATATCGGCGGGAAGTCCTAGGCTTCAAAAACTTCCGTCGGGGAAGTTGGGTTTGCGCTTCTCCCGGTGCGAAGCGATGCCTTCCTGCACTTCGGGCCCGGTGAACCCGAGGAATTCGAGCGCAAGCGAGGCATCGAACGTCGGCCCGGCCATGCGCAGCCAGTTGTTGAGGCTGTACTTGGTCCAGCGCATGGCGCTCTGGGCGCCGCCCGCGATCTTGCGCGCCACTTCGAGCGCCTTGGCCTGCAGCTCGGCCTCTTCGCAGCACAGCGACACCAGCCCGATGCGCTCGGCTTCCTCGCCGCTGACCTGCTCGCAGGTCAGCAGGTAGTACTTGGCCTTGGCCATGCCACACAGCAGCGGCCACACGATCGCCGCATGGTCGCCGGCAGCGACGCCCAGGCGCGTATGCCCATCGATGATGCGCGCGTTCTTCGCAGCGATCGAGATATCCGCAAGCAGCCCGACCACCAGGCCCGCGCCCACTGCAGGCCCGTGCATCGCGGAGACGACGATCTTGGAGCAGTTGATCACGTTGTAGACGATGTCTCTCGCCTCGCGCCAGACGCGCGCGCGCACCTCGGGCTTGTCCGCGATGTCCTGCACGAGCGACAGGTCCCCGCCCGCCGAGAAGCCGCGACCCGCGCCGCGGATGATCGCCACGCGCGTGTCCGGATCGCGGTCGATGTCGCGCCAGATGTCGGCGAGTTCCGCGTGCATGCGATGCCCGGCGGTCGAGAGCTTGCCGTCCTCGGAGCCCATGACGATTTCCAGGATGCCCGGCTCGATGGTGCGGACGTGAAGGTCCTTGTAGTGCGAATAGTCCATTGCTGTCCCCGTTCGTTTAAGTGCCTGCAGACGCGGGCGATTGTACGCTCCGGCCCGCTGGGTCTTCTCTTACAATAGCCGCATGGATCCGGTTCTGCGCACGCCCGACGAGAGATTCGCGAACCTGCCCGGGTTCGCTTACGCGCCGCGGTATCTCGAAGACTTGCGTGGCTACGAGGGCCTGCGCGCGCACTATGTCGACGACTTGCCCGCAGGTTCGAAGACAGCGTCGCCACAGACCTTCCTCTGCCTGCATGGCGAGCCTACGTGGAGCTACCTCTACCGCAGGATGATCCCGGTGTTCTCACAGGCCGGGCATCGCAGCGTTGCGCCTGATCTGTTCGGCTTCGGCCGCTCGGACAAGCCCGCGGACGACGGCACCTACACCTTCGACTTCCATCGCAACTTTCTGCTCGCATTCATCGAGCGCATGGGCCTCCGGAACATCACGCTCGTGGTGCAGGACTGGGGCGGGCTGCTCGGCCTCACGCTTCCGATGGAGATGCCGGAGCGCTTCTCGCGCCTGCTCGTCATGAACACCATGCTCGCCACCGGCGAGCTGCCGCTCACCGAAGGTTTCACTGCTTGGCGCGCGTGGGTCGCCGCGAACCCGGACCTCGACTGCGGCAAGCTGCTCGGACGCGCTTGCAGGCACTTGTCGGCGGAAGAAGCCGCGGCTTACGAAGCGCCCTATCCCGACGCGACTTTCAAAGGCGGGGCGCGGCGCTTCCCAGCGCTCGTGCCTGATGCACCGGATGCGCCGGGCGCCGCCCTCTCGCGCAAGGCGCGCGAATGGTGGACGCACTCATGGCGAGGCGACACTTTCATGGCCGTCGGCGCCAAGGACCCCGTGCTCGGGCCGCCGGTCATGGAAACGCTGCGCGGCTGGATCCGCGGTTGCCCGCCCGCCTACATCCATCCGGAAGCCGGCCACTTCGCGCAGGAATGGGGCGAAGACATCGCCGCCCGCGCCCTCTCCCATTTTTCACATCCTGACTAAACCACCATGAACGCCACCGGATTCGGTCCGCTGCAGGTTTCGTATGAAGACGTCGCGGGCGCCGCCCAACGCATCGAAGGCAAGGCGCGCCGCACGCCGGTGATGACCTCGGCGACCGTGGACGAGCGCACGGGCGCGCAAGTATTCTTCAAGTGCGAGAACTTCCAGCGCATGGGCGCCTTCAAGTTCCGCGGCGCGTACAACGCGCTCTCGCTCCTTTCGCCCGGTGAAAAGAAGCGCGGCGTGCTGGCGTATTCGTCCGGCAACCATGCGCAGGCCGTGGCGCTCGCCGGCCGGCTGCTCGATGTGAAAACCGCCATCGTGATGCCGGACGATGCGCCCGTGGTCAAGGTCGAAGCGACGCGCGGCTACGGCGCCGAGGTCATCCTCTACGACAAGCACAAGGCCGACCGCGAGACCTTCGCGCGGCAAATCGCGGGCGAACGCGGCCTCGCGGTCATCCCGCCTTTCGACCATCCGCACGTGGTGGCAGGCCAGGGCACCGCGGCGAAAGAGTTGATCGAGGAGGTCGGCAAGCTCGACTACCTGCTGGTCTGCTGCGGCGGGGGCGGCCTGCTTTCGGGCTGCGCGATCGCTGCAAGCGCCCTCTCACCGGAGTGCAAGTCGGTCGGCGTCGAGCCCGCGCTCGGCGACGATGCGACGCGCTCGTTCAAGTCGGGGACGCTGCAGAGCTGCCATAACCCCGAGACGATCGCCGACGGCGCGCGCACGCACTCGATGGGCAAGGTCACCTTCCCGCTGGTCATGGCCTACGTGTCCGACATGCTCACCGTGGACGACACCGAGCTGCTGCGCACGATGTTCTGGCTGTGGGAGCGCATGAAGATGGTGGTCGAACCAACGGGAGCACTTGCCGCGACAGCGTTGCTCGAAGGCAAGCTCGATTTCAAGGGCGCGCGCGTCGGGGTCATCATCTCGGGCGGTAACGTCGACCTCGACTGGGCCGCGAAGCAGAGGCTCACTGCAAAGTAACCCCGCGCGTGGCGGCGGGTGACTGCGCTATCATCCGCGCCTTTCCCGCGCTTTTTTTCGCACTCTCTCTCCCGGATTCCCCCATGAGCCTCCCTGCCAAGATGCGCGCCGTCGAGATTTCCTCACCCGGCGCCGCCGACGTCCTCAAGATCGCCGAGCGGCCGCTGCCGCAACCCAAAGCCCACGAGATCCTCGTCAAGGTGGCCGCGGCCGGGGTGAACCGGCCCGACATCCTGCAGCGCATGGGTCTCTACGCCGTGCCGCCGGACGCATCGGACCTGCCCGGCCTCGAGATCGCCGGCACGGTCGCCGCGGTCGGCAGCACGGCGTCGATGTGGAAAGTCGGCGACCAAGTCTGCGCGCTCGTCCATGGCGGCGGCTATGCCGAGTATTGCGTGGTGCCCGAGGTGCAGGCGCTGCCGGTGCCGAAAGGGCTTTCGCTCACCGAGGCCGCGTCGCTGCCGGAAACCTTTTTCACGGTCTACAGCAACGTGTTCGACCGGGGCGCGCTCAAGGCCGGCGAGATCTTCCTCGTGCAGGGCGGGTCTTCAGGCATCGGCGTGACCGCGATCCAGATGGCCGCGGCGATGGGCAACCGAGTGTTCGCCACGGCCGGCAGCGACGAGAAATGCGCTGCCTGCGTGAAGCTCGGCGCCGAGAAGGCCTTCAACTACAAGAGCGGCGACTGGGCCGAGGAGCTCAAGGCCGCGACCGGCGGCAAGGGCGTCAACGTGATCCTCGACATGGTCGGCGGCGACTACGTGCCCAAGGAACTCAAGATCCTTGCGGACGAAGGGCGCCTCGTGATGATCGCTTTCCTGCGCGGCATGAAGACCGAAGTCGACCTGAGCGTGATCATGTCCAAGCGCCTTCAGATCACCGGCTCGACGCTGCGCCCGCGCCCGATCGAGTTCAAGGGCAACGTGGCGAAGTCATTGCGCGAGCGGATCTGGCCGCTGATCGACGCCGGCAAGATCAAGCCGGTGCTGTACAAGACGTTCCCGCTGGCCGAGGCTTCGGAGGCGCACAAGCTCATGGAATCCTCGACCCACATCGGCAAGATCGTCCTTACCGTAGCCTAAGAACAGGGGA
>CAZZDV010000077.1:0-7005 GCA_964652785.1 uncultured Bordetella sp. | reverse complement strand
TAGCCTAAGAACAGGGGAACCCAGGTTCCCCCGTTACCCCCTCCTGGACTTCCTCGCGACACTGATGCGGCTCTGACCGCGTCTACAATAGCCGCTTTCCCCGGACCTTCCGGGCACGGAGAGCGCATGTTCAAGGACGGCCTGCTGGCGGGCAAACGCATCCTCGTCACCGGTGGCGGCACCGGTTTGGGCAAGGAACTCGCGACGCGCTACCTCAGCCTCGGCGCTGAAATCTGGATCGCCGGCCGTCGCGGCCCGGTGCTCGAAGCCACCGCCAGGGAATTGATGGCGGCGCACGGCGGCACGGTCCGCACGCATTCGGTGGACATCCGCGACGCGCAGGCCGTCGACGCGATGATCGAGCACATCTGGACCGAGGCCGGTCCGCTCACGGGCCTCGTGAACAACGCGGCAGGCAACTTCATCAGCCCGACCAAGGACCTCACGCCCAACGGCTTCAATGCGATCGCCAACATCGTCTTCCACGGCACGTTCTATGTGACGCATGCAGTGGGCAAGCGCTGGATCGCGGGCGGGCACAAGGGATCGGTGGTCACCATCCTCGTCACGTGGGTGTGGACGGGTTCGCCCTATGTGGTGCCCTCGGCCATGTCGAAGGCCGGCCTGCACGTAATGACCAAGTCGCTTGCGGTCGAATGGGGACGCTACGGCATTCGGCTGAATGCGATCGCGCCGGGCGCGTTTCCCACCGAAGGCGCCTCCAAGCGCCTGCGGCCCGGGGGCAAGTTCGAGGATGGGAGCGAGCGCAACCCGATGCGCCGCATCGGCCAGATGCCGGAGCTGCAGAACCTCGCGACCTTCCTCATGGCCGACGGCTGCGAGTGGCTGACCGGCGAGACGATCGCGATCGACGGCGGCGGCTACCTCGCCAACGGCGGTTCGTTTACCGAGCTCGATGACCTGTCGGATGCCGACTGGGAACGCATGCGCGGGCTCATCAAGGCGCAGGACGACAAAGACCGCTCCGGCCGCACGGCCTAGGGCCGGGCGCTCGCCGATACTCCAAGGAACCGATGCCACAAATCGTCCCTCGCCCCGCGGCGACGCTGATTCTGCTTCGCGACGGCGACGCAGGCCCCGAAATCTTCATGCTCAAGCGCAGCCCAACGGCTGCGTTCGTGGCCAATGCCTATGTGTTCCCCGGCGGCGGCCTGGACGCAACGGATCACAAGGCGCTCGGCCGCGTGCACGGGCTCACCGAAATTGAAGCCAACCGCAGGCTCGGCGTGGAAGCGGGCGGTCTCGCCTACTGGGTCGCGGCCGTGCGCGAATGCTTCGAGGAAGCCGGCATCCTGCTAGCCGCGGACGAATCGGGCGCGCCGATCGACCCGAAGCGCGCCGATGCGCTTTCGATCCATCGCGAGGCCGTCAACGCGGGCACGCTCGGCTTCGGGGACCTGCTCGAGCGCGAGCGCCTCCTGATCCATGCGCAGGACATCGCCTACTTCAGCCACTGGATCACGGCGCCCGGCCGGCCGCGGCGCTTTACGGCGCGCTTTTTCGTCGCGCGCTCGCCGCTCGACCAGCACGGCTCGCATGACGACACCGAGACCGTGGCCAGCGAATGGGTGCGGCCGCAGGTCGCGCTCGATCGCTGCGCCAAGGGTGAGATCGAGCTGGTACACCCGACGCGTATTTCGCTCACCGACCTCGCGCCTTTCCCCACCGCCGACGCATCATTTTCTTTTGCGAGCAGCCGCATCGAGATCGAGGCCGACGCTTCGTGCTGGGCCACTGGCAAGGACGGGCGCAAGCTCTTTCGCCGCAACGATCCGCCCTATGCCGAGACCCACTGGTGCGATCCCGAGGAAGCCGGCGACACCAGCTACGACCTCATCCCCGGCGTAACGAAGAGGCTCGACAAGTACGTCACGCGCATCATCGCGCCCAATCCGGGAATGATGACCGGGCCCGGAACCAACGCCTACCTCGTGGGCAAGGACGAACTCGCGCTCATCGATCCCGGCCCCGACATCGACAGCCACATCGAAGCGATGCTGGCCGCAGGCGCCGGAAAGATCAAATGGATCCTCTGCACGCATACGCACAAGGATCATTCGCCGGCGGCCAAGCGCATCAAGGAAGCCACGGGCGCCATCGTCATGGGGCGCCCGGCGCCGGCCGGCACCAGCCAGGACCAGGATTTCGCGCCCGATCGCGTTCTCGCGCACGGCGAGCGCATCGAGGCAGGCGGCATCACGCTGCGCGCGATCCACACGCCGGGCCACGCGTCGAACCACCTGTGCTACCTGATCGAAGAAACGCGCATGCTCTTCACGGGCGATCACGTGATGCAGGGCTCGACGGTGGTCATCAACCCGCCGGACGGCGACATGCTCGCTTATCTCGCGTCGCTCAGGATGCTGCTCTCGGAGGACGTGGCGATCCTTGCGCCCGGTCATGGCTACCTGATCGGCCGCCCGCACCGGGAAGTCAACCGCCTGATCGCGCATCGCCTCGCGCGCGAAGCCAAGGTCATCGCTGCCATGCAAAAGCTCGGCGCGGCAACCCTCGAAGAGCTCGTGCCGGCGGTCTACGACGATGTTTCGCCGAAGCTGTTTCCTGTTGCGGCGCGTTCGCTGGTCGCGCATCTGGGCAAGCTCGCCGCCGAGCGGCGCGCGGTCGAATCCGCAGGCCGCTGGCAGTTGCAGGCCTGACTCGCAGCGAATCGTCGCGGTGCTAAGATTCGGCACCTTCCAAGGAGTGCCCCATGGCAGAAAGTGAAAAGACCATGAAGATTGTGACCAACCTCGATCGCAGCGGGATCGAGGCGAAGCTCGCCGAAGTGCGGGCGCAGGCGCAATCGAAGAACCTCAAGGAACTGGCCTCGCTCTTCAACGGCGTCGAAGGCATGCCGCGCGCGCAGTTCGAGCAGCGCATCTCGAATGCGCTCAAGTGGCTCGCGGACAAGCCCGAGCATTCCAGCCTGTGCGCGCAGCTCGAGATGGTCGAGCTCAACCTGAAAAACCTCTAAGGTCTGGGGCCGGCGGGACCGCACTCGATGTCCCGCCACGACTACGACCTGTTTTGCATTGGCGGCGGCTCCGGCGGCGTCCGGGGAAGCCGCATCTCGGCCACCTACGGCGCCAAGGTCGCGATCGCGGAAGAGAAATACTTCGGCGGCACCTGCGTCAACGTCGGCTGCATTCCCAAGAAGCTCTTTTCCTACGCCGCGCATTTCCGCGACGAGTTCCACGACGCGGCCGGCTTCGGCTGGAGCGGGCCCGAACCGAAGTTCCACTGGCCAACGCTGCTTGCAAACAAGAATAGGGAAATCGAGCGGCTGAACGGCATCTACGAGCGCATGCTCGACAAGGCCGGCGTTGCGATCCTCAAGGCCCGCGCAACGATTGTCGACTCGAACACGGTCGAATGCGGCGGCAAGTCCTACTCCGCGAAGCACATCCTGGTGGCCACCGGGTCCTGGCCGACGATCCCGACCTTCCCCGGGTGCGAGCACGCCATCACCTCGAACGAAGCGTTCTTCCTGCATGCGCTGCCTGAAGCGGTCATCGTGGTCGGCGGCGGATACATCGCGGTCGAGTTCGCATCGATCTTCAACGGCCTTGGCGTAAAGACGACGCTGGTCTATCGCGGCAAGCGCGTGCTGCGCGGCTTCGACGCGGACCTGGGCACGCGGCTGGCCGAGGAGATGCAGAAGAAGGGCATCGAGATCAAGTTCGAGAGCGACATCGCGTCCATCGCGAAGAATGCCGACGGCACGCTGGCGGTAACTTTCTTCGGGGGCGGGCAGGCGCGGGCAGGCGTGGTGATGTACGCCACCGGCCGCAAGCCGAACACCTCCAACCTCGGGCTCGAAGCTGCCGGCGTGAAGCTGCGCGAGGACGGGGCCATCGAGGTCAACGAATACCTCGCGACCTCGGTCGACTCGATCCACGCGCTCGGCGACGTGACCAACCGCATCAACCTCACGCCCGTTGCGACCGCCGAAGGCATGGCGCTCGCCAGGACGCTGTTCCGCGGCGAGCCGACGCGCATGGACTACGACAACATCGCGACCGCGATCTTCGCGATCCCGAACGTCGCCACGGTCGGGCTTTCGGAAGAACTCGCCCAATCGCGCGGCCACACGGTGGAGATCTACAAGGCGTCCTTCCGCGCGCTCAAGCACACCCTTTCGGGCAGCGACGAAAAGACTTTCATGAAGCTTGTCGTCGACGCGCCGACACAGCGCGTGCTCGGCGCCCACATGATGGGCGCGGAGGCGGGCGAGATCATCCAGGGCATCGCCATCGCGCTCAAGTGCGGCGCCACCAAGGCGCAGTTCGATTCGACGATCGGCATCCATCCCACCGCGGCGGAAGAATTCGTCACGCTGCGGGAAAAATTCACCGACTGAAGAGATCCCAATGAACGGAGCTGAAAGCCTCGCGAGGACCCTCCTCGCCTCGGGCATCGAAGTCTGCTTTTCCAACCCGGGCACCTCCGAGATGCATTTTGTCGCCGCGCTCGACCGGGTCCCGGGACTGCGCTGCGTGCTCGGGCTGCACGAGACGGTCGTGACCGGCTGCGCCGACGGCTATGCCCGCATGACCGGCAAGCCCGCCGCCACGCTGCTCCACTGCGGCCCCGGGTTCGCCAACGGCATCGCCAACCTGCATAACGCGCGCCGCGCCTTCTCCCCCATGGTCAACGTCGTGGGCGACCAGGCCACCTATCACCGTCCTTATGACGCACCGCTGACCGCGGACACCGAAGGCCTCGCGCGCGCGGTGTCGCACTGGGTCCGCACATGTGCGACCGCGGCCGAAGTCCCCGGCGCAGGTGCGGCCGCGGTGCAGGCGGCCCGCACGAGCCCCGGTCAGATCGCCACGCTGATCCTGCCGGCCGATACCGCGTGGAACGAAAGCACCGGCCCCGCCGCGCCGCTGCCGGTGCCGTCGCGTCCGCGCGTGGCTCCGGAAACGATATCGACCGTCGCGCGCGCGCTCCGAAGCGGCACCCCGGCGATGCTCGTGCTGTCGGGCTCGGCGCTCTCCGAAGCGGGCCTGCGCGCCGCGCACCGCCTCTCGGTCAAGACCGGCGCCAAGCTGCGCACGCCCACCCAGATCGGCCGCATGGCGCGCGGGCGCGGCCGTCCTCAGGTGGACCGCATTCCCTACGCCGTGGATCGCGCGCTCGAGGTACTGGGCGGCCTCGCCCACCTCGTGGTGGTCGGCGCCAAGCCGCCGGTCGGGTTCTTCGCCTATCCCGGCAAGCCGAGCGAGCTCTGGCCGCGGGACTGCACCGTGCACGTCCTTTCGCGACCCGAGGAAGACCACGTCGCCGCGCTCGAAGCGCTGGCCGACGAGCTCGGTGCGCCCCGCGAGGTCCAGATTCCCGAGGCACCGCGCGCCGCGGTCGCCAGCGGCAAGTTCACGCCCGAGGCGTTCGCATCGACGATCGCCGCGCTGATTCCCGAGAACGCCATCGTTGCCGAAGATGCGGTCACCTCCGGCCGCCAGCTCTTTGCCCCGACCTTCGCCGCCGCGCCGAACGACTGGATCCAGATCACCGGCGGCGCGATCGGCTGCGGCCTGCCGATCGCCACCGGCGCGGCATTCGCCTGCCAGGACCGCAAGACCGTGTGCCTGCAATCGGACGGCGGCGGCATGTACACGCTGCAGGCGCTGTGGACGCAGGCACGCGAGAAGCTCGACGTGGTCAACGTGATCTTCGCCAACCGCAGCTACAAGATCCTCATGGGCGAGCTCACCGCGGTCGGCGCCACGCCGGGCAAGAGCGCACGGCAGCTCTTCGACCTCGGGCCGCCCGACCTCGACTGGGTCAAGCTCGCCGGCGGCATGGGCATGGAGGCCACGCGCGTCGACACGCTGGAGACCTTCGCGGATGCTTTCCGCGCCGCGTGCTCGCGCCGGGGCCCGTTCCTGATCGAGTTCAGCATTCCGTAGGGCCGTATCAGGACACTGTAAACCTGAACATTTAGTTCTTAAGTACCAGCAGCAGAGCGGCGGTCCGGTCAATTTTATTTCCGCTTTTGACAACAAATGATTGGAGAAGACATGTCCAGAACCGTCCTTGCAGGCGCGCTCCTCGCGCTCGCCTCGCTTGCAGCCCAGGCGCAGAACTACCCCACGCAGACCGTAAGGATCATCGTCGGCTTCCCGCCGGGCGGCACGACCGACGTGATCGGGCGGCTGGTGGCGCAGGAGCTCACCGAGTCGCTAGGCCGCGCGGTCGTGGTCGAGAACCGGGCGGGCGCGAGCGGCACGATCGGCACGGGCGTGGCTTCCAAGGCAACGCCGGACGGGCACACGCTGGTACTTGTGCCGAGCACGCATGGCACTGCGCCGGCGCTGTATGCGTCCCTTCCTTACGAAGAGAAAGACCTCGTGCCGGCTGCGTTGGTCGCCACGACGCCGTATGTGCTTGTCGTGCACCCGACGATGGCGGCGACGAACATGGCGCAGCTCCTTGCCTACCTCAAGGCGAATCCGGGCAAGGTCGAGTACGCCTCCTCCAGCCCCGGCACCGCGCAACACCTCGCGGGCGAGCTCGTGCAGCGCATGGCCGGCGTCAATATCGTGCATGTCCCGTACAAGGGCTCGGGCACGCTGATGCCGGACCTGCTCTCGGGACGCGTGCCGATGATGTTCGAGAACATCGCGATCATGACCCCGCACATCAGGAAAGGATCCCTGCGGCCGATTGCGATCTCCAGCGTCAAGCGCACGCCGCTGCTGCCCGACGTGCCCACGGTAGCGGAGACCGGCCTGGCCGGTTTCGAGGTGCTCGGCTGGTTCGCACTGCTCGCGCCGGCACGGACACCGCCCGACGTGGTGCGGCGGCTGAACAACGACGTCAATGCCGCCATCGCGAAGCCGGCGATCGTCGCTCGCTTCGCGGAGCTCGGCGCCGAGCCGCTTACCGGCACGCCGGACCAGGCGGTGGCGTTTATCCGCGGCGAGCAGGAGAAGTGGGGCAGGATCATCCGCGACGCGGGGATCAAGCAGCAGTAGGCGC
>CAZZDV010000076.1:0-15670 GCA_964652785.1 uncultured Bordetella sp. | reverse complement strand
ACCTGGCCGACGCCCAACGGGCACAAGGTCCACATCATGCTCGAGGAAACCGGCATCCCGTACCGCGTGCACCCGATCAACATCGGCGCGGGCGAGCAGTTCGAGCCCGGTTTCCTCAGGATCTCGCCGAACAACAAGATGCCGGCGATGGTCGACCCGGACGGCCCCGGCGGCAAGCCGATCTCGATGTTCGAGTCCGGCGCAATGCTCATTTATCTCGCCTCGAAGAGCGGCAGGTTCCTGCCCGAGGACCTCGCCAAGAAATGGTCGACGCTGTCGTGGCTGATGTTCCAGATGGGCGGCGTAGGGCCGATGCTCGGCCAGGCGCATCACTTCCTCGGCTACGCGCCCGAGAAGATTCCCTACGCCATGGATCGCTACAAGAATGAAGCCAACCGCCTCTATGGCGTGATCGAGCGCCGTCTGGCCGAATCCGAGTACATCGGCTGCGACGAGTACACCATCGCCGACATGGCGATCGTGCCCTGGCTGCGGTACCCGGATCGCCAGGGCGTCGAGATCGACGAGTTCCCGCGCCTCAAGAAGTGGCGCGACGCGATCCTCGAGCGTCCGGCTGTCAAGCGCGGCTGCGAGGTGCTCGCAGATCGCCGCCGTCCCGGGCCGCATACCGACAAGGAACGCGAGATCCTCTTCGGCAAGACGCAGTACGCCAAGCGGTAGCCGCGATGAGCGCCAACTTGAAAGGCAAGGTTGCGTGGATCACCGGCGGTGGCAGCGGCATCGGTCTTGCGGGTGCGATCGAGCTCGTGAAGGCCGGCGCGCATGTCGTCATCTCCGGGCGCACCAAAGAGACGAACGATGCGGCCGAGAAGGCGCTGAAGAAACTCGGCAGCGCCGAGGCGATCCTGCTCGATGTCGCGGACAAGAAAGCCGTCAAGGCGGCCGCCGACGCGATCCTCGCGAAGCACGGCCGCATCGACATCCTCGTCAACAGCGCGGGCACCAACGCGACCAAGCGCAACTTCGATGTCGTCTCGGCCGAAGCCTGGGACGACGTGGTCGCGATCAACCTTTCCGGCCTGTTCTATTGCGTGCACTCGGTGCTGCCCGCGATGAGGAAGCAACAGGACGGCCTCATCATCAACGTCTCTTCGTGGGCGGGACGCTTTGCCTCCAGGCTCACCGGGCCGGCCTACAACGCGACCAAGCGCGCGGTAATCGCACTCACGGAATCGATCAACATGGAAGAGTGCGTCAACGGCATCCGCGCAAGCTCGGTGCTGCCCGGTGAGGTCGCCACGCCGATCCTGAGGAAACGCCCTGTGCCTCCGTCGAAGGAGGAGCAGGACCGCATGACGCAGGCCGAGGACCTCGGGCAGGCGATCCTCTTCATCGCCGCAATGCCCGCGCGCACCTGCGTGAACGAACTCATCATTGCGCCGACCTGGAACCGGTTCTACCTCGGCGGGCTCGAGACGCCGAAGAAGTAGCGTGGGCGCGGTGGCAATCGAATCGCGAGGCGCCGCCTCCATGCGCGCGCTCGCCGCAGCGTTCGTTGCGCAGCTTCTCGGGGGCTGCGCGACCGGCCTGTTCGGGAACGTGGGACCCGACTACACCCCCGTGCCGCCTCCTGCGCCCGCCGCATGGCACGCGAGGACGCCTGAGGAATTGCCGCACGCGGGCAGCACGCGCCAGCTCGCCGACTGGTGGGCGCAGTTCAGGGATCCTGCGCTCGATGCGATGCTCGCGGCAGCGCAAACACAGAGCAATACTCTTGCACAGGCCGCAGCGACCATCGAGCGCTCGCGTGCGGAGGCCATCGCGGCCGGGGCCACTGCCCTGCCGAGCCTCGAGGGCATTGCATCGGCCAACCGCGCGGCCTTCACGTTTGGCGGCCCGGCGGCCTACCGTACCCAGCTTCAGGTCGGCCTGCAATCGAGCTGGGAGATCGACCTGTTCGGCGCGCTCGCCCGGCAGCGCGAATCGGCGCAGGCGGCCTTCGAGGCGAACGTCGCCTCGTGGCATGACGCGCGCGTGTCGCTTGCCGCCGAAGTCGCGAATGCGTACGTCAACCTGCGCCACTGCGAGATCCTCGTCGCGCAGGCGGTGGCCGATGCGAACTCCCGCGCCGCTGCGGCTCGCGCAACCGAGGCTGCCGGACAAGCGGGGTTGCAGTCGCGCTCGACGGTTGCGCTTGCGCAGGCCTCCGCGGCCGAGGCGTCCTCGATCCTTTCGCAGCGCCGGGCGCAGTGCGACCTCTTCGTGAAGGGGCTGGTGGCCCTGAGCGCACTGGAGGAGACGGCGTTGCGGGCGCTGCTAATGCGATCCGGCGCCGGCAGGCTGCCCCAGCCGCAACAGTTTCGGGTCGACTCCCTGCCCGCGCGCGTGGTGGCCCAGCGTCCCGACGTGGCCGCCGCCGAGCGCAGGGTCGCGGCAGCGAGCGCCGATATCGGCCGCGCCGAGGCCGACCGCTATCCGCGCCTCACGCTGGCAGGCAGCATCACGCCGACGCGCATCTCCATCGATTCCGCGCCCGCGCTTTCGCTCACCACGTGGTCGATCGGACCGTCGCTGGTCCTGCCCCTTTTCGACGGCGGGCGGCGCGCGGCGAACGTCGACGCCTTCCGCGCGCAGTACGCAGCGGCCGACTTCGCATACCGCGCGAAAGTGCGCTCGGCGGTGCGCGAGGTGGAGGAAGCCATGGTGAGGCTTGCAAGCGCGGCCGAACGCGAGGCCGACACGATCACGAGTGCGCGCGGCTATCGCGCCAACCTCGAAGGCGCAAAGATCCGCCTGGACGCCGGGTTCGGGAATGTCCTCGAGATCGAAGACGCGCGCCGGCTGTCGCTGGCCGCCGACGCAGCAGTTGCAGCGCTTGCGCAGGAGCGCGTCGCCGCCTGGGTGGCGTTGTACCGCGCGGTCGGCGGAGGCTGGTCCACGCCCGACCCCCCTGACCGCGAATCACCCAACCGGAAGCCTTCATGAGAATTCCCACTCGCGCCGTGCTTGCGGCCGTCTGTGTTGTTGCACTGGGGGTCGTTGCGTTTTTCACGCTCGGCAGCGGGCAGGACAAGGTCGCGGGCAAGGCCGCGGCCAAGCCCGCGTTGACGGTGACGACCATCAGCCCGCAGCGCCTCGACCTCGCGTTGAACGTGCAGGCGACCGGCAACGTCTCCGCCTGGCAGGAGGCGATCGTCGGCGCCGAGGCGGGCGGGCTGCGCATTGCGGAAGTGCGCGTCAACGTCGGCGACGTGGTGAAGCGGGGCCAGGTGCTCGCGACTTTCGACCCCGCGACGATCGATGCCGACGTGGCCCAGGCGCGCGCCGCGCTGGTCGAAGCCGAGGCCACCCTCGCGGATGCGCGCGCCAACGCCACGCGGGCGCGCCAGGTCGAGGCGAGCGGCGCCATCAGCCAGCAGCAGATCACGCAGTTCCTCACCGCCGAGAAAACCGCGGCGGCGCGCCTGGAGTCCTTTCGCGCGCAAGTCACCGCGCAGGAGCTTCGCCGCAGGCACACGACCGTCCTCGCGCCGGACTCCGGCAGCATTTCGTCGCGCACCGCGACGGTCGGCTCGGTCGTGCCCCAGGGCCAGGAATTGTTCCGCCTCATCCGCGGCGACCGGCTCGAGTGGCGCGCGGAGGTCACCGCCACCGAGATCGCGCGCATCAGGCCCGGACAGGCTGCAACGGTGGTGTCGGCCACAGGGGCTACGGCCGTCGGCCGCGTGCGCGTGATCGCGCCCACCGTGGACCCCCAAACTCGCAATGCGCTGGTCTACGTCGACCTTCCCGCCGGGGCGACCAGTGGCGGCAGCTTCAAGCCCGGGATGTTCGCGCGCGGCGAACTGGCCACGGGCAGCGCAAACGTCCTCACCCTGCCGCTGGCCGCGATTTCACTGCGCGACGGGTTCTCGTACGTCTTTACCGTGGGGCCGGACAGCCGGGTTGCGCAGCTCAAAGTGCAGCTCGGGCGGCGCTCGGGCGAAAGGGTCGAGGTGCTGGGCGCGCTGACCGGAAACGAGCGGGTGGTTGCAACCGGCGCCGCGTTCCTCGCCGACGGCGACCTGGTTCGCGTGGTGTCGAAATGAACCTCTCATCCTGGTCGATCCGCAACCCGGTCCCGGCCCTGATGGTGTTCGTGCTGCTCACTTTCGGCGGCCTGCTCGCGTTCACCTCGATGAAGGTGCAGAACTTCCCGGACCTCGACCTGCCGACGATCACGGTCAGCGCCTCACTGCCGGGTGCGTCGCCCTCGCAGCTCGAGACGGATGTCGCGCGCAAGGTCGAGAACTCGATCGCGTCGTTGCAGGGCGTGAAGCACATCTACACCAAGGTGCAGGACGGCGGCGTGACGATCACGACCGAGTTCCGCCTGGAGAAGCCGGTGCAGGAGGCGCTCGACGACGTGCGCTCCGCCGTGTCGCGGGTGCGCGCCGACCTGCCCGGGGACATGCGCGACCCCATCGTCACCAAGCTCGACCTCGCGGGCACGCCGGTGCTCGCCTACGCGATCGCATCCACGCGCATGGACGAGGAGGCGCTGTCCTGGTTCGTGGACAACACGGTCGCCCGCCAGCTGATTTCGGTGCGCGGTGTTGGCGCGATCAGCCGGGTCGGCGGGGTGTCTCGCGAGATGACGGTCGCGCTCGACCCCGCGAAGCTGCAGTCGCTCGGGACGACCGCTTCCGACATTTCGCGGCGCCTGCGCCTGGTGCAACAGGAAAGCGCGGGCGGGCGCACCGACCTTTCGGGGGGCGAGCAGCCGGTGCGCACCATCGCGATGGTGAAGACTGCGGCCGAACTCGGGGCCATCCAGCTGGCCTTGTCGGACGGGCGCCGCATTCGCCTCGACCAGGTGGCTACCGTCACCGACGGGATCGCCGAGCGGCGCTCGATCGCGTTGCTGGAGGGCAAGCCCGTCGTGGGCTTCGAGGTGTCGAGGTCGCGCGGCGCGAGCGAAGTCGAGGTCGGCCGCGGCGTGCGCGAGGCGCTTGCCCTGCTGAAAGCCGCCCACCCGGACATCAGCCTCAACGAAGCCTTCGATTTCGCCACGCCGGTCGAGGAGGAGTATCACGGGTCGCTGGCGCTGCTCTATGAAGGGGCGCTGCTCGCGGTGCTGGTGGTGTGGCTGTTCCTGCGCGACTGGCGCGCGACGTTCGTTTCGGCGGTTGCGCTGCCGCTGTCGGTGATCCCGGCGTTCATCGGCATGTACATGCTCGGCTTTTCGGTCAACGTGGTGACGCTGCTCGCCCTGTCGCTGGTGGTGGGCGTGCTGGTGGACGATGCGATCGTCGAGGTGGAGAACATCGTGCGCCACCTGCGCATGGGCAAGACGCCCTACCAGGCGGCCATGGAGGCGGCCGACGAGATCGGCCTCGCGGTCGTTGCCACCACCTTCACGCTGATCGCGGTGTTCCTGCCCACCGCCTTCATGAGCGGCATCCCGGGCAAGTTCTTCAAGCAATTCGGCTGGACCGCTTCGCTCGCGGTGTTCGCTTCGCTGCTGGTGGCACGCATGCTCACGCCGATGATGGCCGCGTACATGCTCAAGCCCATCGGCGCGGCCCCGCCCGATGGCCGGCTGATGCGCTTGTACATGCGGCTGGCTGCGTGGTGCCTGAAGCACCGCTTTCTCACAACAGTTGCATCGGCAGTGTTTTTTGTCGGCTCGATCATGCTGATCCCGTTGTTGCCCACGGGCTTCATCCCGCCCGACGACAATTCGCAGACCCAGGTGCACGTCGAGCTGCCGCCGGGTGCGACGCTTGCGCAGACGCAGGCTTCGGCCGAGCGCGCCCGCGAGCTCGTGTCGAAGGTCGCGCACGTCAAGAGCACCTACACCACCATCGGCGGGGGTGCCGCAGGGTCCGACCCGTTTGCGCCGCAGGGCGTGGCCGAAGTGCGCAAGGCCACCCTGACCATCCAGCTGACCGAGCGGGACCAGCGCCCGGTGAGAAAGCAGGTCATCGAGCAGCAGATGCGCGAGGCCCTCAGCGAGTTGCCCGGCGCACGCACCAAGGTCGGCCTCGGCGGCTCGGGCGAGAAGTACGTGCTCGTCCTTGCGGGCGACGAGCCGCTCGTGCTGGCTGAAGCTGCGCGCGCAGTCGAAAGGGACCTGCGCACGATCCCGGGCATCGGCAGCATCGCGTCCACTGCGGCGCTGGTGCGGCCCGAGCTGCTGGTGAAGCCCGACCTGGCGCGCGCCGCAGACCTGGGCGTGACCACCGCGGCGATCGGCGAGACGCTGCGCATCGCCACAGTTGGCGACTACGACGTCTCCCTCCCGAAAGTAAACCTTGCCGAGCGCCAGGTGCCGGTGGTCGTGCGCCTCGCGACCGGCGCGCGCCAGGACCTGCCGCTGCTGGAGCGGCTGGCGGTGCCGAGCGCGCGCCCGGGTGCGCCGCCGGTGATGCTCGGGCAGGTGGCGACGCTCGAGTTCTCCAGCGGCCCGGCCGTGATCGACCGCTACGACCGCTCGCGAAACGTCAATTTCGAGATCGAGCTGTCGGGGCAGGCCCTCGGCGATGTCACCGAGGCCGCGCAGAAACTGCCGAGCCTGGCCGCGCTGCCGCCGGGCGTGCGCCAGACGGCCGTCGGGGATGCCGAGGTGATGGGCGAATTGTTCGCGAGCTTCGGCCTGGCCATGCTCACCGGAGTGCTTTGCATCTACATCGTGCTGGTGCTGCTCTTCAAGGATGTGCTGCAGCCGGTCACCATTCTCGCGGCGTTGCCGCTGTCGCTGGGCGGGGCCTTCGTTGCGCTGCTCGCGACGGGCAAGAGTTTCTCGATGCCCTCCCTGATCGGACTGATCATGCTGATGGGCATCGCCACCAAGAACTCGATCCTGCTGGTCGAGTATGCCGTGAGGGCACGACGCGACCACGGCATGACGCGCTGGGACGCGCTGCTGGACGCCTGCCACAAGCGCGCGCGGCCGATCGTCATGACCACCATCGCAATGGGCGCCGGCATGCTGCCGATCGCCATGGGCTTCGGCACGGCGGACCCGTCGTTCCGCAGCCCAATGGCCACCGCGGTGATCGGCGGGCTGATCACCTCCACGCTGCTGAGCCTGCTGGTCATCCCCGTGGTCTACAGTTTCGTCGACGATTTCGAGCACGCGGTCCGGCGGGGCTGGACGCGCCTGCGCGAGCGCTGATCGCGCCCGGAGCGCAGTCCTGCAGCACCCTAGGTCTATTGCCAAAAACGGAAAGCAGACTGGCTTCTTGGCCACGCCCAGTCTTGTGTTTGTTAAGACAATGTTCTACTTTATCTGCGTGAATCGCCATGACGGCCGGGGCGTCCGCATGAGCGGGTGGTATCGTGCGCCATGGGGAGCGAGCACCTCGATGTCCTGATCGTCGGCGCCGGCCTGTCGGGCATCGGCGCGGGCGTTCACCTGCAGAAGCGCTCGCCGGGGCGGACTTACGCGATCCTCGAAGGCCGCGAGCGCTTGGGCGGCACCTGGGATCTGTTCCGTTATCCCGGCATCCGCTCCGACTCGGACATGTACACGCTCGGCTATGCGTTCAAGCCGTGGGAGGAGGCGAAGGCGATCGCAGACGGCCCTTCGATCCTCCGGTATGTGAACGAGACCGCGAGGGAGCACGGCATCGACCGCAGGATCCGCTATGGCCACCGGGTCAGGCGCGCATCCTGGTCGTCCGGGGACGCCTGCTGGACGGTCGTGGCGGAGCACGCCGGCGCCGAGGTGGAGCTCACCTGCAGTTTCCTCTTCGTCTGCGGCGGCTATTACAAGTACGCCGAGGGCTACACGCCTGAGTTCGCCGGGAAGGAGGACTTCCAGGGGCGCATCGTGCACCCGCAGCACTGGCCCGAGGACCTCGACTACGCAGGCAAGCGCGTCGTGGTGATCGGCAGCGGCGCCACGGCGGTCACGCTGGTGCCCGAGATGGCGAAGAAGGCCGCGCATGTGACGATGCTGCAGCGCTCGCCCACTTATGTCGTCGCGCGGCCCTCGGAAGACGATCTCGCCAATAAGCTGCGCCGCCACCTGCCCGCGATGCTCGCCTACGGCCTTTCACGCTGGAAGCGCGTGCTGTTGCAGCAGTATTTCTTCAACCTGTGCCGCAGGAAGCCCGCGCATGCGAAGAAGCTCATCCTCAGCGGCGTAAGGGCGTACATGGGGCCGGACTACGACGTGGCCACGCATTTCACCCCGCGCTACAACCCATGGGAGCAGCGCCTGTGTCTCGTGCCTGACGCGGACCTCTTCATCGCGCTGCGCAGGAAGACAGCTTCGATCGTGACCGACGAGATCGAGACGTTTACCGCGAAGGGATTGCGGTTGAAATCCGGCGCGGAGCTCGAAGCCGATCTTATCGTGACCGCCACGGGATTGAACCTCGAGGTGCTCGGGGGCGTCGGGCTGGCGGTCGAGGGCAAGGCGGTGGATCTAGCCACGACGTTCAACTACAAGGGGCTCATGTACAGCGGCGTGCCGAACCTCGCCTCGTCCTTCGGCTACACCAATGCCTCCTGGACCTTGAAGTGCGACCTGACATGCGAATACGTCTGCCGCCTGCTGAACCACATGCGCAAGCACGGCTACGCGCAATGCACGCCACGCCTCACCGATGCCTCGGTCACGGCGGAGCCGTGGATCGATTTTTCCTCAGGGTACGTGCAGCGCACGCTCGGGAGATTTCCAAAGCAGGGCTCGAAGGCGCCCTGGAAGCTGCGCCAGAACTACGCGCTGGACATCTTGACGCTGCGCTTCGGGCGCATCGACGACGGGGTCATGGAATTCTCGCGGCCGCCGGCCAAGCCGTCGGAACTGCAAAAATCGCTTGTAGGATAATGGACGCGATGAATGATCCATTCCATCCGGTCCAGGTAGAGGGATTCCGGCGTATGAGCCCGGCCGCGAAGCTCCAGATGGTCGCCGATCTCTACGAAGCGGGCATACGACTGAAGGCAGCCGGCCTGCGCATGGCCCACCCGGATTGGCCTCCTGAGCGTCTCGAACGCGAGGCGCGCAGGTCGCTGTTGTATGCCGGCACCTAGTCCATTAGCCGTCTTTCTCGAACCGCTCGAGCGCCTGCGGCTTCCCTATTGCGTCACCGGCTCCGTGGCAGCGAGTGTCTACGGGGAACCTCGGTTGACGGCGGACATCGATATAGTCCTCCTCCTCGAAGCGCGGGAAATTCCGGCGCTTCGTGCCGCTTTTCCTGACTCTGCCTATTACGTCCCTCCCGACGAAGCGCTTCGACTCGAGCTAGCGCGCGATACCCGCGGTATGTTCAACCTGATTCACCACGACAGCCAGTTCAAGGCGGATATCTATCTCGCGGCGCGCGATCCTTTACATGCATGGGCATTGGACCACCGGCGCCGGATCGATCTGGGCGACGCAGGGGCATGGATTGCGCCACCCGAGTACGTGATCCTGCGCAAGCTCGAATACTTGCGCGAAGGCGGGCAGGACAAGCATGTGCGCGACATTCGGTTCATGCTCGCCGCCTCGAAGGTCGATCGCGAATTCGTCGAGAGTCATGTGAAGCGCCTGGGACTCAACGACCAGTGGCAGCGCTGCTCGGAGGCTTGATCTTTTCAGTCGGCTTGGGATAGCCGGCTTAGCGAGCTAACGCAACGGCTGGCCGCGCAATCCGGCCTTGCGCAGGATCCCGAGCAGCGATTCCATGTCCTGCGGGCGGCGAAGAGGCGTGTTCTCGCCCCTGAACAGGCTCGGGATGAAATCGGGCGCGAAGGACTGGAGCTTCTCGACATTCGAATGCAGAAGCGCCTCGTCCCCGGACTGGGCGGCATACGCGATCATGAGCACGCGGCGGAAGGGATGCGAAGGCTGGCTCTGGATCGCGATCGCCGACCAGTCGTGCAACGCCTCGAGGTCGCCCTCGATGAAGGCGCAGGTAGCCATCGCCAGATGCGCGGTGCTGACCCAGCGGTCCTTCGGCGAGAGGCGCGTGGCCTGCGCGGCCAGGGTCTTTGCACGCTCGACCTGCCCGTTCGAAGCCTCGAGGTGCGAAAGGAAAAACTGCGGTGGCGCATCGTTCGGGTTCAGCGCCTGCGCCCGGCGCAGGTCGGCGACGCTCGCGGAGTATTCGCCGGTCAGCGACTCGACCACGCCGCGCAGGTAATACGAGCGGCTGTCGTTCGGCGCGAGCTGCATCAGCACGTCGGCCGCGCGCCGCCCTGCGGCAAGGTCCGCCTTGCGGTCATGCGACCACGCGAGGAAGACGCGCCAGCAATGCGCCGAGGCCAGCACCGCCCACCCCTGCTGGCAGGCGGAGTTGCCCGCGACCGATTGCTGCGCGAGCCGGATCGCCTCGTCGACCAGCGCCGGGCGGCCCTGGAACTCGCCGTCGGCCAAAGTTTTCACCGCGCGCCACGCGATGTCGTCGGCTTCCGAGTAGCGGCGCTTGCCCCGCTCGAGCAGGCGCATCTCCTCGGATTCGATCTCCGGCACCATGCTCGCGACGACCTGGCGCGTGATGCGCTCCTGCAGCTCGAAAACGTCCGACAGCACGTCCTCGTAGCGCTCGGCCCAGACGTGCTGGCCGGTGTCGCCGTTGATGAGCTGCGCAGTCACGCGCACTCGGTCGCCGGCCTTGCGCACGCTGCCTTCGAGCACGAAGTGCACGCCGAGCTCCTGCGCGACCTTCTTCACGTCGACGCTTCGCCCCTTGTAGGTAAACGAGGTGTTGCGCGCGATCACGAAGAGGCGCTGGAACCTCGAGAGCTCCGTGATGATGTCCTCCACCATGCCGTCGGCGAAATATTCCTGCTGCGGATCGCCGCTCATGTTGGCAAACGGCAGGACTGCGATCGACGGGCGGTCGGGCAAGGCGAGCATGACCGGGGCCTGTACCGGCGGCGCAGGGCGTGGCGAGCCGCCTGCAACCAGCGCATAGGCGCGCACCGGATGGTCGATGTTCTTGACCTGCTGCTCGCCCTGGTCGATGAAGTCGGCCGCCACCTTGCCGCGCACCGCGCCGCGCACGCCCTCCGAGATCATGATCCCGCCGGGCGAGGCGAGCGCTTCGAGCCGAGCGGCGATGTTCACGCCGTCGCCGTAGATCGAGCCGTCGGGCTTCACCACCACGTCGCCCAGGTGCACGCCGATGCGAAAGCGCATGCGGCGCTCCTCGGGCAGGCTGGCGGTGGCCGCGGTGGTTTCCTTCTGGATGCCGAGGGCGGCCTGCACCGCACCGGTGGCGGTCTCGAAAAGCACGAGGGCCGAATCGCCGGCCATGTCGATGACGCGGCCGAAATTCGATTCGACCTGCGTCCGGATGATGTTGCGCGCCCGGTCGAGCGCCAGGACGGTCGAGCGCTCGTCCGCGGCCATGAGGCGCGAATAACCCGCCACGTCGGCCACCATAATGGCGGCCAGACGCTGCCTGAGCTCGCTGCGCTTGACCGCCTGCGTGCGCGTGCCCGTGCTTTCAGTCCCCGCCCCACGACCGGCCATGGCTCTTCTCCGTTGCCAGTGCTAGTGCAACACTACCCGGGCACTAATGCAATCCTACCTATCGATACCTTACTTCTCGGCAACCCTCACGCGCACGGTGCCGATGGCCTTGGCCACCAGCGAGCCGTCCTCGTTCCTGACCTCGCCTTCGGTAAAGACCGTGTTGCGGCCCGGCTTGAGCACCCGCGCCTGCGCCGTCAGCTTTCCCTTGCCCACGCCGATGAACTGCAGGCTGAGGTCGATCGTGATCACCCCGATCGAATCCGGGTGCTGGCTGCGGGCGGCGGTGCACAGCGCCACGTCCATGATCGACATGATCACCCCGCCATGCGCGGTGCCGAAGCTGTTGGTGAATTGCGGCTGCAGCTGCATCGACAGCGCCGCCTGCCCGTCGCCGATCGAATCCACCTCGATGCCGAGGTGGCCGACGAACGGGATCTTCTTCTGGAAGTCGCGGGCGAACCCGGCATTCGTCTGCGCCAGGCTCATATGATCGTCGCGCCCCCGTCGACGGCGATCGCCTGCCCGGTGATGTGGCGCGACGCGTCCGAGGCCAGCAGCACGACGAGGCCCTTGAGGTCTTCCTCGCCGCCCAGCCGCCCCGTTGGGGTCGCCTGCTTCACGAACTCTCCGGCGGTGTCGAGCGTCGATTTGGTCATCTTCGAGGGAAAGAACCCCGGGCAGATCGCATTCACCGTGATGCCATGGGTGCCCCACTCGGTGGCCAGCTGGCGGGTGAGGCCGACCACGGCGTGCTTCGTGGCGACGTACGCCGCGTTCTTGAGCAGGCGCATGTCGGTGGCCTGCAGGCCGTTGACCGAGGCGATGTTGACGATGCGGCCCCATTTGGCCGGGATCATCGAGCCCTTGGCGAGGATCTGCGAGAGCAGGAACAGGCCCGAGAGGTTGAGGTTGACGAGCTTGTCCCAGGCCTCCATGGGATGGTCCTCGGCCGGTGCGCCCCAGGTCGCGCCGGCGTTGTTGACCAGGATGTCGACCTTGCCGAATTTCTCGAGCAGCGCGCCGGCCATCGGCTCGATTTGCTCGCGCTTTCCGAGGTCGCTCGGGTAGGGCGTGGCTGCGATGCCCAGCCCTTTGAGGTGCGCGACCGCTTCCTCGAGCTCGTCTTTCTTGCGCGCGGTGATCGCGATGCGCGCGCCCATCTCGCCGAGCGCCTCGGCCATCTGCAGGCCCAGGCCGCGCGAGCCGCCGGTGACGACGGCCACGCGGCCGGCGAGATCGAACAGTTGCTTTACACCCATGCTGGAATTCCTAATGAAATTGTTCCAACGGCACCCGGGGGGTACGGGGGGATTGTCCCCCTGTACATTCCTACGGCTTCATCTGCAGCGATTTGTACTCGAGGAACTCTTCGAGCCCGTAAACGCCGGCTTCGCGTCCATGTCCCGATTGCTTGAATCCGCCAAACGGGGCGTTCATGTTGAACGGCCCGCCGTTGATGTCGATCTGTCCGGCGCGCAGGCGGCGCGCCACCTTCTGCGCGCGTGCAGCGTCCCCGGACCACACGCCGCCGGCCAGGCCGTAGATCGTGTCGTTGGCGATTCGGATCGCGTCTTCCTCGTCCTTGTAGGTGATGATCGAGAGCACCGGCCCGAAGACCTCTTCCTGCCCGATGGTCGACTTGGGATCCACCTTGCCGAAGATCGTGGGCTTCACGAAGTAGCCGCCGCGCAGTTCTTCACCTATGCCCTCGGGCGCGTCCGCGCCGCCGGTCACCAGCTCGGCGCCCTCCGAAACCGCCTTGTTGATGTAGCCGCGCACGCGATCCAGCTGCATGGCGGAAGAGAGCGGGCCGAGGCGCGTCGTTTCCAACATGGGATCGCCCGGCGCATAGGCTTTGGCCGCTTCGGCGGCGAGCGTCCTGGCTTCCTCGTACTTCGCTTCGGGCACCAGCATGCGCGTGAACGCCGTGCAGGTCTGGCCGGAGTTGAGGTAGCAGTTGCCGACCGTGCCCTTCACCGCGGCCGCGAGGTCCGCGTCATCGAGAATGACGGAGGCCGATTTGCCGCCCAGCTCGAGGGTCACGCGCTTGACCGTCTGCGCGGCGAGCTCGGAGATGCGCTTGCCCGCACGCGTCGATCCGGTGAATGAAATCGCGTCGACCTGCGCATGCTTGACGAGCGCCTCGCCGACCACCGGGCCCAGGCCCGTGACCATGTTGAACACGCCCGCGGGCACCCCGGCTTCATGGATGACTTCGGCAAGGATGTACGCGTTGAACGGTGCGACTTCGGAGGGCTTGAGCACCACGGTGCAGCCGGCGGCCAGCGCGGGCGCGACCTTGAGCGCGATCTGGTGCAGCGGATAGTTCCATGGCGTGATCGCGCCGACGACGCCGACCGGGTCGCGCACGACGAGGGAATTGCCGACCTGCTCCTCGAACTTGAACTCGCCTGCCATCCTGGCGTAGTTGGCGAATGTGGCGACAGGCAGGCTTGCCTGGATGCGATTGGCCATCTTGATCGGCATGCCGACTTCCTGCGCGATCGTCTTCGCGAGCTCTTCGACGCGCGCCTTGAGGCCCGCGGAAATCTTGCCGAGGTACTCCGCGCGCTTCGCGGCGGGAAGCTGCGACCAGCCCTCGAACGCGGCACGCGCGGCATCGACCGCCGTGTCCATGTCCTTTGCTTCGCCCGCGGGCACCGTGCCCATCACTGCGCCGGTTCCGGCGTTGTGGACCTCGAGGATTCCTTTGGTCGAAGGCGTGGCCCATTGGCCGTTGATGTAGAACTTGTCGGTGTTAGCCATGGCATTCCTACGCTGGGGGAAGGCGCTATTTTAGACCAGCGTCCGGGCTATACTCGCTCGAAATATCCGCATCACATTCCTCGGCAGAATCATCGGAGAAGACCAATGGCGCGCAATGGCAAGGCGGTCTTGTGCCGCGAACTCAACAAGCCCGTGGTGGTCGAGACGATCCGCGTCGACCCGCCCAAGCGCGGCGAGGTCACGGTGAAGATCGCGGCCTGCGGCGTATGCCATTCGGACCTGTCGGCCACCAACGGCACGATCCCCCTGCCGCCACCGCTGGTGCTCGGCCACGAGGCCGCGGGTGAGGTGATCGAAGTCGGCGAGGGCGTCACCAGCCTCGCGCTCGGCGACCACGTCGTTTCCTCTTTCATCTACATGTGCGGCGTCTGCCGCTTCTGCTCGGGCGGGCGGCCGGTGCTCTGCCTCGAGCAGGGCAAGGCGTTTGCCACGCCGCCCGAAGGCACGCCGCGCACGCATGACAAGGACGGCAAGCCGCTGGGCATCTTCTCGGGCTGCGGCGTGATGGCCGAGTACGCGACCATGTCCACCGACAACCTGGTGAAGATCGACAAGGCCATTCCGATGGACCGCGCAGCGCTCGTCGGGTGCGCGGTGACCACCGGCGTGGGTGCGGTGTTCAACACGGCGCATGTCACGCCGGGGTCGAGCGTGGTCGTGTTCGGTTGCGGCGGCGTGGGCCTCAACGTCATCCAGGGTGCGGCCATCGCGGGCGCGGAAAAAATCATCGCGGTCGATACCACTGAATCGAAGCTCGCCTTCGCAAGGGAGTTCGGCGCCACCGACACGCTGCTGGCCAAGCCCGGCGAGGATCCGGTCAAGACACTGAAGAAGATGACCGGCGGCGGGCCGGACTACGCGTTCGAATGCGTCGGCAACGGCGAGCTGGCGGCAACCGCCTACCGGGCGATCTGCCGTGGCGGCAAGGCGATCGTGGTCGGCGTCGCGCGCGGGTCCGACACGGTCTCGGTCAAGCCGACCACGCTGGTGTTCGAGGAGAAGACGCTGCAGGGCAGCTACTTCGGCTCCTGCGTGCCGCGCATCGACTTCCCCCGCATGCTCGGGCTCTACATGTCGGGCCGCCTCAAGCTGGACCAGCTGATTACGAAACGCTACTCGATCGACGAAGCCCCGCAGGCGTTTGCGGACATGGAGTCGGGCAAGAACGCGCGGGGCGTGATCGTTTTCTAATTCAATGGCGGTGGGCGCGGGAAACCTTCGTTGCCTGGTAGTGCTCGCCGGGGGCCGCGCCCCTGACGGGGACGCCGAATGTACTGGTACCGGTACAGGAACTGACCGGAGAGCCGCTGGTGGCGCGGACTTTCGTTTCTAATTCTGCCGAAATCGTCCCCCCGAGAGTGGTGAGGGGGGTACAGGGGGAGACGCCTTGAGTCTCCCCCTGTTCCGAGTTACTGCTCGATCTTGATGCCCGCGCTCTTGATGATCTGAGCGTAACGGGCCTCT
>CAZZDV010000075.1:0-15879 GCA_964652785.1 uncultured Bordetella sp. | reverse complement strand
GTCGTTGAATCCGCGCGTGACGAAATTGGGGACCGACCCCTCGGCCGTGAACGGCTGGCCGGCGAAATTCTCGGCCTCGTAGAAGGTGACTGCAGCCAGTGCATTCGAGCCCGCGAGCGCCGAGGCGGCGATCGCCAGGCAACCGATGGTTTTTCTCATGTCAGTTCCTTACACGTAAAAGGCATTGGGGAAGAGTGCTCCGGCCGCTCCCGTGCGTCGGTGCGCTGCGACACACAGGCTTCCGCACCCGGCCCGGGTCAGTGCCCGTGCTGCCGGTGCCACCTTCTTTCGCGCCAGCGCTGCTCGCGCCATTGCTCCTCGCGCCACTGCTGCCGGCGCCATTGCCGCATCTGCCAGTCGTCGTAACCGTACGCCGGGGCGTAGACGGCGGGAGGCGCCTGGTAACCGTACGCCGGGGCGTAGACGGCGGGAGGCGCCTGGTAACCGTACACCGGGGCCTGATACACCGGATAGGGTTCCACGTAGGCGGGCGCCGGAGCGTAATAGCCCGGGGCGCCGATCGAGATCGACCAGTCGATGCGGGGTCCGGCCGAAGCGACGCCGGGCGCCAGGCTCAATGCCGCGGCGGCAAGCAGGCCTGAAGCAAGAGTTGAGAAAGCTTTTTTCACGCTGGGTCTCCGTGTGTGGGTGATGGACGTATCTAACGACTTTCACCGACCCGGCATCCACCCATTCCAGGTAAAAATTGAAACAACTTGTGAGTGCGCGATCCCTTGGTGTCTTGGCTCACAGACGCGCTTCGACGCGTTGCTTATGGTCGGGCCATGATCCCAACTTCCTTTGATATTCGTCCCGCAATGCTCGGGACACTGACGCTCCTGTTGGCCGGCTGCGGCGCCATGCCCGGCAACGCGGACCCTGCTCCGACACCGGCTGCCGCACCGGTCGCCGCAGAGACTGCAACGCCCCCGCAGACGCCCCCTGTGGCTCAGCACTCCGCACCGGCGGCGGCGTCGGGCAGCAGTGCGCCCAAGGCCGTTGCGCCACAAGCACCCGCGAACGAAGCAGCAGAGAAGGCAGCGCCCGCGAAGCCGGAAATTGCCGCAGCCATAACCGCCCGACCTGCGCCTGCGGAGACCAAGCAAGCCGACAGCAAGGCGGCTGGGCCGAAGCCGGATGCACGCAAGGCGACTGCCGCGCCGCGCGCCCCATCGGAAGCAGCGCCTGCCGCTGCATCGCCGGCAGTCACCGCAGAAGCCCCTCGCAAGGAAGTGCCCGCGGCGGCGGTTCGACCCGCCTCCCTGGATATCGGCACGCTGGAAAAGCGTCTCAGGGACACCAAGGCCATCGGCGTGATGTCGAAGCTGGCGCTGAAAAACCAGATCGACGACCTGCTCGCGCGATTCCGCAAAGCGCACGATTCTGGAGGCAACGTCGCACCGCTGCGCCAGCCCTACGAGAGCCTGGTCGGGAAAGTCCAGTCGCTGCTGGATGGCGACCCCAAGCTTGCCGCCGAACTGAACGCGTCGCGCGAAGCGATCTGGGGCGTGCTCGTCGATCCCGCCAAATTCAGGAGCCTTTCATGAGAACGCCCTATTGCATCGGCGTAGCCACCCTCGTACTGGCAGCCGGCATGAATGTTTCGCCGGCCGTTGCGGCCGAGGGCGTTGGCCAACTCAAGGACCTCACTGACGCGCTCATGGTGTTGGGCCAGCCTTGCGGGGCTGTAACCAGCGCACAACGCCAGGGCAAGGATGACCACATTGCCACCTGTTCCGATGGCAACCGCTATCGCGTTTACGTCAACCAAGGGCGCGTGGTCGCGGAAAAGCAGAAGAAACCGTAATCGCGGCCTCGAGTTGCCGCGGCAGACGCGAATCGGCGTGTTGACGGAGCGCCGCTGCGTTCGGTAGCGAACAGTCGGCGCCCGGGCATCGCCTTATACAGGAACCATGGAACGAGAAGAAAACCATGCTTCGGCCGAGCGCGAGCGCACCGACGAAAATCTGCGTGCCGAGCGGGAAAATACCGACCGGGCCTTAACCGACACGCAGAAGGCTATCGACGGCCAGGCGGATCTGGTTGTGCAGCGCGCGCGCGAGCACGCGGACGCGGTGCTGGAGGTGGCGCGCGACAAGGCCGACGAGCAGCTCGATCATCCTTCGCCGCAGATGGCGGCGGGCGATACCGTTGCCGAAGAACGCGAAGTCGAGGACGCAACCCTGCGCGAGGAGCGGGCGAGCGCAGACCGAAGCTTGCGCCGCGAGCGCAGGGAGGACGAGCGTGCACTCAGCCGCCTGCTGCCTCTGGAGCGCGAAGCGACCGACAAAACCCTGCTCACCGAACGCGCGCGTTCCGACAATGCCATTGCGAACCGCGACGATTTCCTCGGAATGGTCTGCCACGACCTGCGCGAACTGCTCAACGGGATCGTCCTGAGCTCGGCGCTGCTCGCCGAGCGCGCGTCCGAAAGCGATGAAGGCAAGAGGACGCTCGAAGGTACCGCGAGCATCCGGCGCCACGCCGCACGCATGAACCGTCTCATCGGGGACTTGGTCGACGTCGTCAGCATCGACGCCGGCAAGCTCGCCATTGTGAGATCCAGGGCAGACACGGCCGGCCTGGTTGCGGAAGCAGCGGATGCGTTCCAGGCGTCGGCCTCCGCCAAGAGCATTTCTTTGGAATCCGACGGGGACGGCGCCCCGATCGAGGCGGATTTCGACCACGACCGGATGTTCCAGGTGCTTGCCAACCTGATCACCAATTCGATCAAGTTCACACCGCGGGGAGGCTCGATCCGGATAACGCGGGAGCACGCCGAGGGCGGCGTGCGAATCTGCGTCAGCGACACGGGCCCGGGCATTCCCGAAAACATGCTCGAAGCGGTATTCGAGCGTTTCTGGCAAGTCGGAGTAAACGACCGCAGAGGCCTGGGCCTCGGTCTTTTCATCTCCCGCTGCATCGTGGAAGCCCATGGCGGTCGAATCTGGGCCGAAAGCAAGCCGGGTGAAGGCAGCCGGTTTTATTTGGTGCTGCCTGTTCAGGCCTGACTGCGTCAGCGGGCCTTTTTGCGCCGCTTGCCGGTCACGTCGCGCGACCACTGCGAACGCGCGCCCTTGGGCGGAGGTGTCATCGCGCCCTCCCCGCGGCTACCCGGCCCGGGCTCGGGCAGCGGCCGGCCGCTGTCGCGCCATTCGACCGCGGCCGGGAAACCGAATTTCTCCGCATAAGCCTTGAACCACAGGCCCTCGGGCGTGTGGCGCGTGATGCCGTCGAACAGCGTGGCGAGCATCTGGGTCTGCTCCAGGCCCGTCGCATCAACGGCCTGGTTGATGACGAGCTTCATCATCATGAGCTGGTTCTTGGGCACGCCCGCGATGCGCTGCGCGAGGCGGTCGACCGCGGCATCGAGCTTGCCGAGCGGCGCGACGTCGGTGGCGAGGCCCCATTCGTACGCCGTCTTTCCGTCGATAAGGTCGCCCGTGAGCATCATGCGCTTGGCGCGCATCGCGCCAAGCCGGTACACCCACATCGCCGGCGTCGGGCAGCCCCACACGCGCACCGGCATGTAGCCGATGCGGGCTTTGTCTTCCATGACGATAAAGTCGCAGCAGGTGGCGATATCGCTGCCGCCTGCTGCGGCGTAGCCATGCACTCGCGCAATGGTCGGCTTGTAGGAGCGCCAAAGGCTCATGAAGTCCTCGGTGTTGCGTTTCATGATCTTGTAGTCGAGCGTCGGATCCCACGGCATCGCCTGCGTGTATTCGTGCGTCCTGTCGCCCTCGGCATACGCCTTGAGGTCGTAGCCGGCGCAGAACGCCTTGCCCGCCCCGCGCAGGACGATCACGTGGACGCGGTCATCGTCGTTGGCCGCTTCGACCGCCGCGCGGATCTCGCCCGGCATGGCGCCATTGATCGCGTTCAGGCGCTCCGGGCGGTTCAGCGTGATGGTCGCGATGCGGCCGGAAACCGCCAGCGTCAGCGAAGTGAACCGGTTTGCGCGTCGCGGCGAGGATTTTTGCTTTGCGTTCACAGAGTTCTCCTCGGACGGCCTGGCAGTCGAGGTCGAATTATGACCGAGGTTGCTTTCTACGCGGTCTTCAAGCCCCCTCGAGCCGCCTCACGCCGGATAACGCGCGCTTAAACGCCTTCGCGCAGCTATCCGACGATGGCGAAAATTCCACCGCAAAAAACGATCGCAACCAAGCCAAGCAGACAGTAGCAGCCTGCATCAATGCGCGGTTCCGTCCGGGCAGAACATCGGGTGAAGTCGTGAATCGACATGGACCAATGGTGGTCCCTGACCAATGCCTTGTCTGCCAGCGTTCAACGTAAATTTCGTCCGCTCTTCACCGACACCGCCGCCCAGAACGTACCGGATTGGCTGGCCCTGCCGAACTGGAGCCTCTGTGCACTGGAACACCGACAGTGTCGCGCTTGGGGCGCATCTTCGACAGTCGATCACGCACCCTGGGAAAAGCGTATGGAACCCAAAAATCCAAGCTCGAGTTCAGACATCACCAAGCCGGGCTTCAATCCCGGTGCCTCCTCCATCGGCAAGGCTGCAACGTCGGCTCACTCCGCCATCGAAGGCGCCGCAAGCAGGGCCAAGCCTTCGATCGACAGGGCAGCCTCGATCGCTCATGACGCAACCGACAAGCTCAGTGGTGCGGCATCGAAGGCCACGGACTGGTTCAACGACAAGACCAGTCAAGTGTCCGAGGCAGAGAAGAAGCTCATGGCAGACACTTGCAAGTACGTCGGTGAAAATCCGCTGAAGGCGCTCGGCATGGCCGTGGTCGCGGGCGCGATCCTGGCCAGGATCCTTTAACGCTCTGTATAGTGTTACCACTTCAGCGCCGCGCTTCTTACCCCACGGCCCGGGCGACGAGTCCACCAATGGCTTCACCTGAATCCGGAACTGAATCAAACGCGGGCGGTGGTGAAGCCGGCTCAAAGCGGCGCGAGAGGGAAGTGACTAAGCCTCCGACTTCCGCGGCGGGCAGGGTGACCAGTCGCGAGAATTCGGTCCACGATCGCGAGGACGCCGCGAAATTGCGCGAAGAGCTCGCTTTGCTGCGCGAGGAGGCGCTTACCGCACGCGAGGAGGCAGCCCGTGCGAAAGCCGCACTCGAAGACGGTCTGATGAGCCAATTGCGCGAGGCGAACGAAAACCTCGTCATCGCGACCGTAAACGCACAGGAAATGACCGAAACCGCCAAGCGAGCCAACGTGCTGCAGGAGCAGTTCCTTGCAATGCTGGCACACGAGCTGCGCAATCCTCTGGCGCCGATTGTCAATGCGCTCGCCATCCTGCGCGGCATCGAGACCGAGGAGCCCCAGCTGGCCTGGGTGCACGATGTCATCAAGCGGCAGGTCGGGCACTTGACGCGGCTGCTGAACGACCTGCTCGACGTTTCGCGGGTCACCACCGGCAAGATCGCGCTGCAAATGAAGCGCATCAGGGTTTCGGAGGTCATGCTGCAGGCGGTGGAAACGAGCAGTCCCGTCATCCATGCGCGCAAGCAGAAGCTGACGCTCGACCTGCCCGCCCAACCGCTCTCGATCGACGGCGATCCTGAGCGCCTGGCGCAGGTTTTTTCCAACCTGCTCAACAACGCGGCGAAATACACGCCAGAAGGCGGTTGCATCGGGTTCGCGGCGGAGCGGCGCGACGAAGAAGTGGTGCTGCGCGTGACAGACACCGGCAACGGCATCGCGGCAGAGGCCTTGCCGAACGTCTTCGATCTGTTCGTGCAGGAGGGACGGTCCCTGGCCCGCTCCCAGGGGGGCCTTGGCATTGGCCTCACCGTTGTCCGCGGCATCGTCGTGATGCATGGAGGAACGGTTCAAGCCAGGAGCGCGGGTGCGGATCAGGGCAGCGAGTTCGAGGTGGCCCTGCCGCTGGCCAGGAACATTCCGAAGGAACACGGCCTGCGTGCCTCTTCGCTGTCGCCGCTGCCCAAAGTGGCGTATCGCCTCGTGCAGATCGAAGACAACGAGGACGCCAACGCCAGCCTCAAAGCGGTCCTGGAGTTTATGGGATGCGAGGTCTCGAGCGCCTTCGACGGGATCACCGGCGTCGCGCTGGTGCTCGCGGAGCGGCCGCAGATCGTGTTGTGCGACATCGGGCTGCCGGGCATTGACGGTTACGAGGTCGCCGGGCGGCTGCGCGCGCAGATGACGCCTCCGCTGCCTCTCATGATCGCGCTGACCGGCTACGGCCAGCCGGAGGACGTGGCGCGCGCGCTTGCGGCGGGTTTCGACAATCACGCGGTCAAGCCGGTCGATCCGGAAACGCTCCTGCGCCTGATAGCGCGTTCCGGAGTCAGTGCAGCTATAAAGCAGGCAGTCCCGACAAACGGATGACAACGGTTCTCGAGCAATGATCCGCGGCACGGTTACGCGCCGCTCGAATTCGTGATGCTGCACACCATCATGGCCGCCAGGCTCGCTGGCAGACGCGATGCACCCTTCCGGTGCAATCAGTGAAATAATGGGGCATGGCCAGGCACGGGGGTACTGCGGTGCCCCTGACGTGGCCGGATAAGGCGGGGCGGCACGGCGTTTGCTGTCCTCAATGACAGAAGCCCATTCGTTCACTTACCCTGGGAGGTCAGTCCATGCAGCAAAACCACCGTATTGCCTTTGCCGTCGCACTCGCGATGGCGCTCGGCGCGCCGCTTACTGCCGCGGCACAAGGGACGCTCCGGATCGCGATGACCGCGGCCGACATCCCCAAGACCACCGGCCAGCCCGACCAGGGATTCGAGGGGAACCGCTTCACCGGCATCCCCCTGTTCGACGCGCTCACGGCCTGGGACCTGCTGTCGGCCGACAAGCCGAGCGTGCTCATCCCCGGCCTCGCCACCTCGTGGTCGGTCAACGACAAGGACAAGACCAAATGGACCTTCAAGCTGCGCCCGGGCGTGAAATTCCATGACGGCAGCAACCTGACCGCGGATGCGATCGTCTGGAACGTCGACAAGGTGCTCAACAAGGACGCGCGCCATTTCGCGCCAGACCAGATCGGCGTCACCGTCTCGCGCATGCCCAACCTGGTCTCGGCGCGCAAGATCGACGACCTCACGGTGGAACTCACCACCAAGGAGCCCGACAGCTTCCTGCCGATCAACCTCACCAACCTCTTCATCGCCTCGCCCTCGCACTGGCAGAAGAAGTGGGATGCGCTTGGCAGCGTCACCGACAACGCCGATCGCGCCAAGCAGGCGTGGGCCGCGTTCGCCGCAGACGCCTCGGGCTCGGGCCCCTTCAAGATGGCGCGCTTCTCGCCGCGTGAGCGCGTCGAGTACGTGAAGAACGAGGCTTATTGGGATACGAAGCGCAAGCCCAAGCTCGATCGCGTCGTGCTGGTGCCGATGCCGGAGGCCAGCGCGCGCACCGCTGCGCTCCTTTCCGGGCAGGTGGACTGGATCGAGAACCCGGCGCCGGACGCCGTCCCGCAGATCAAGCAGAAAGGATTCGTCATCACGCAGAACGCGCAGCCGCATGTGTGGCCGTGGCAGTTCTCGTTCGCCGAAGGCTCGCCGTGGCTGGACAAGCGCGTTCGTCACGCCGCAAACCTGTGTCTGAATCGCGAGGAATTGAAGAGCGTGCTCGGCGGCTTCATGGAAGTGCCGAAGGGCACCGTGCCGCCCGGGCACCCGTGGTGGGGCAACCCGAAGTTCGACATCAAGTACGACCTGAAAGCCGCGCAGAAGCTCATGTCCGACGCGGGCTTCAGCGCGAGCAAGCGCCTCAAGGTGAAGACCATCACCTCGGCCTCGGGCTCCGGCCAGATGCAGCCGGTGCCAATGAACGAGTTCGTGCAGCAGGCCCTGCGTGCGTGCTATTTCGACGTCGAACTCGAGGTGATCGAGTGGAACGCGCTGTTCACC
Source organism: uncultured Bordetella sp. (assembly GCA_964652785.1). Lineage (GTDB taxonomy): Bacteria > Pseudomonadota > Gammaproteobacteria > Burkholderiales > SG8-39 > SZAS-79. The sequence goes on along the minus strand of CAZZDV010000075.1, from coordinate 8,020 downwards.
AACTGGCGCGAAGGCGCCAAGGATCCGAAGGCGCGCGGCGCGAACGCAACCAACGTCTCGTTCGCGGCAATGGACCCGTTCTTCGCCATGGTGCGCTTCACTTCATCGAAGACGGTGCCGCCGGTGTCGAACAACTGGGGCTACTTCATCAACCCCGAGTTCGACGACCTGATCGCCAAGGCGCGCAACACGTTCGACGACAAGGGCCGCGATGCGGCTCTCGCGCGGCTGCATGCGCGCATCGTCGAGGAGTCGCCTTTCCTGTGGATTGCGCACGACGTGGGTCCGCGCGCGATGAGCACCAAGGTCAAGGGCTTCGTGCAGCCCAAGAGCTGGTTCATCGACCTGACTTCGGTCAGCGTCCAGTAAGGCGGCGCGAGAGAGGCTCGGAGAGCCCGACGGTTTGCGTCGCCGGGGTGGCGGCGCTGTCCTGCAGGCCCTTGTTCGGGGCGCTCGCCGGGGTGCTCGACCGTGCGAGCGCTTCGGCCGCGGCGACGGCTTCCTGCACCGGGTCGATGAGCGGCACCGGCACGAGCGGCGCGACCTCGGCCGCGAGTCCGGCGAGGCCCGCGCCTCCGAGCACCACACATTGGGCACGATCCCGATGAACCGCATCCGCACAAGCCTGCGCGAGCATCGCGATGGATCCTTTGGGATCGCGCGCGATGTCCCCGCCGGACGGGGCGACGGTGCGCACCGAGGCAAGCTGTTCGGAAAGTCCCAGCCAGGCGACGAACTCTTCCAGCATCGGGCCCCAGCGCTCGCCGCCGGTCACGATCGAGAAGCGGCCGATCATCGCCGCGCGCCTGCACGCCTGCTCGGCAAAACCCACCACGGGCTGGGTGGCCATCTCACGCAGCGCGGCGAGGCCGGGGTCGCCGAAGCAGGCGAGGATCACGACGTCCGTGCCATGACCGTGTTCGGCATAGGCGTCGAGCGCCGCGTGGGCCGCGATCGCAGAGGCAGCGCGCGAAGTGATGTAGCGCGCGCCGAATCGCCCGGTCGCACCGAGAATCTGCGTTCCCGGCGAAGCGAAGCGCTGCGCGTGCCGCACCACGAGCTCGGTGATCCCGCTCGAGGTATTGGGGTTGATCATGAGAAGCTGCATGGTGGGCTCGCGCCTGATCGGTCCGTTAGCGGTCCGTTAGAGTAGCAGCCGGAACCTGCTGATGTTCACCTACGCCGCCAAACGCATCCTGATGACGCTGCCGATCATGATCGGCGTGTCGCTGGTGTGCTTCCTGCTCGTGCACCTTGCGCCCGGCGATCCCCTGATTTCGGTGCTGCCGCCGGACGCATCCCAATCCATCAAGGACCAGCTCATGGTCCTGTACGGCTTCGATCGCCCCTACTACGAGCAGTTCCTGCGCTGGCTGGTCCGCGCGGTGCAGGGCGACCTCGGCACGTCGATCCGCACCGGCCGCCCGGTGGCGGGCGAAATCTTCAAGGCGGTCGGCAACACGCTCATGATCGCCACGCTCGCGACTTTCATCGGATTCGTGCTTGGCACCTTCTTCGGCTTCGTCGCGGGCTACTTCCGCGGCACGTGGTTGGACAAGGGCGCCTCGGCCGCCGCGGTGTTCGGCGTGTCGGTGCCGCACTACTGGCTGGGCATGATCCTCGTGATCGTCTTCTCGGTGCACCTCGGCTGGCTGCCGCCCACGGGCGCGGGGCCGGGCGGCTCGGAGGACTGGCGCTGGAACTGGGTCCACATCCAGCACCTGATCCTGCCCGCGGTGACGATGTCGGTGATCCCGATGGGCATCATCGCGCGCACGGTGCGCGCGCTCGTCGCCGAAATCCTTTCGCAGGAGTTCATTGCTGGCCTGCGCGCCAAAGGCCTGCCGGAATTTGGCGTGTTCCGCCACGTGGTGAAGAACGTGGCGCCGACCTCGCTCGCCGTCATGGGCATCCAGCTCGGCTACCTGCTCGGCGGCTCGATCCTGATCGAGACCGTGTTCTCGTGGCCGGGCACCGGCCTCTTGCTGAACGACGCGATCTTCCAGCGCGACCTGCCGCTCTTGCAGGGAACGATCCTCGTGCTGGCGATGTTCTTCGTCGCGCTCAACCTGGCGGTCGACGTGTTCCAGAGCGCGCTCGACCCGCGCATCCAGCGCGCATGAGCGCCATCCTCGCAGGCGAACCCGCCCCCGTTCCAATCCTCCGCTCGCCCGGCTACTGGGTGACCGTGTTGCGGCGCTTTTCGCGCGACCCGTTCGCCGTCATCGCGGCGCTCGTGGTGCTCGGGCTGATCGCGATGGCGGTGTTCGCGCCCTGGCTCGCGCCGCAGGATCCGCTGCAGGGCATGTCGTTGCGCCGCCTGCGCCCGCCGGGGTCGGAAGGCTATCCGCTGGGCACCGACGAGCTGGGGCGCGACATGCTCTCGCGCCTCATCTACGGTGCGCGCATCTCGCTTTTCATGGGCATCGTGCCTGTGTTCGCCGCGCTCATCGTCGGCGCGACGATCGGCATCGTGGCCGGTTACGTGGGCGGCTGGACCAACACGGTGCTGATGCGCACGATGGATGTGTTCTTCGCCTTCCCCTCGGTGCTGCTCGCGGTGGCGCTGGCCGGGGCGCTCGGCCCCGGCATCCTCAACAGCATGCTCGCGCTTACGCTCGTCTTCGTGCCGCCGATTGCGCGCGTTGCCGAGAGCGTGACGACCGGCGTGCGCACGCGCGACTACGTCGAAGCGGCCAAGGCGAGCGGCGCGGGCGCGTTCATCATCATCCGCAAGCAGGTGCTCGGCAACGTGCTCGGCCCGATCTTCGTGTATGCGATGAGCCTGATCGCCGTCTGCATGATCCTGGCCTCGGGCCTTTCGTTCCTTGGCCTGGGGGTCAAGCCGCCCATGCCGGACTGGGGCCTGATGCTGAACACGCTGCGCACCGCGATCTACACCCAGCCGCTCCTGTGCGCCCTGCCGGGGCTGATGATCTTCATCACTTCGATTTCGTTCAACCTCATGACGGATGGTTTGCGCTCCGCCATGGACATCAAAGCCTAGTTTTCGATGACAGCCCTTCTCGAAGTCCGCGGACTGGTCAAGCAGTTCCCGATCAAGACCGGCCTCTTCGGCCGACCTAAGAGTTTCGTCTCGGCGGTCGATGGGCTGGACTTCGACCTGCATGAGGGCGAGACGCTCGGGCTGGTCGGCGAATCCGGCTGCGGCAAGTCGACGACCGCGCGGCTGCTGATGCACCTCGTGGACCCGACCGCGGGCACGATCCGTTTCGAGGGCCGCACCGTCGGGTCGAGCGAGCTTCCGCTCAAGGATTTCCGCCGCCAGGTGCAGATGGTGTTCCAGGACAGCTACGCCTCGCTCAATCCACGCCTCACGGTCGCCGAGTCGGTGGCCTTCGGGCCGCTGGTGCACGGCGTGTCCGGCGATGAAGCCACGTCGCGCGCCAACTCGCTGCTCGCTCGCGTGGGGCTCGACCCGGCGCGATTCGCCGGACGGTTCACGCACGAGCTCTCGGGCGGCCAGCGCCAGCGCGTCAACATCGCGCGTGCGCTCGCGCTGCAGCCGCGCGTGCTGATCCTCGATGAGGCGGTGTCCGCGCTCGACAAATCGGTCGAGGCGCAGGTGCTGAACCTGCTCCTCGACCTGAAGGAAGAGTTCCGCCTCACCTACCTCTTCATCAGCCACGACCTCGAGGTGGTGCGCTTCATGGCCACGCGCGTGCTGGTGATGTACCTCGGGCGCGTCGCCGAGCTGGGGCTGACCGAGTCGCTCTATACCGGAAGCCGGCACCCCTACACCACTGCGCTGCTGGGCTCGCTGCTTTCGATGGACCCGGACCATCGCGCCGAATCCGCGCCGATCTCAGGCGACCCGCCCAACCCGATCGACCCGCCCGCGGGCTGCCGCTTCCACACGCGATGCACTTATGCGGAGGCGGTGTGCTCGGCTCGCATCCCGGTCCTGACGCCGCTGGGCGAGGGGCATTCGGTGAGCTGCCACATGAGCGAGCCCGGCTCTGGCCATGCGCGCGCACCCGGGAGGGCGGCATGACGGCCGCAAGCGTGGCAGGCCCCCCTCCCGCAGGCGCGGAGCCGGCCCTCGCGCCCGGTGAGCCGATCCTCGACATCCGCAACCTGCGCGTCACTTTTACCGGCGGCCCAAAACCCGTGCGCGCGGTGGACGGCGTGGACCTGTCGATCGAGCGCGGCGAAGTCGTGGCGCTGCTGGGCGAGTCCGGCTCCGGCAAGAGCGTGACCCTGCGCTCGATCCTGCGCCTGCATCCCGAGCGCAAGACCCGCATGCAAGGGGCGATCCGCGTCGCGGGCACCGATGTCATGGCGCTCGAAGGCAAGGCGCTCACGGATTTCCGCGGCAAGGGCGCGTCGATGATCTTCCAGGAGCCGATGCTCGCGCTCGACCCGGTGTATTCGGTCGGCGAGCAGATCGTCGAGGCGATCCTGCGCCACGAGTCCATCTCGAGGGCCGATGCGCGCCGCCGCGCGTTGCAGTGGTTCGAGCGCGTGCGCATCCCGAGCCCCGAGCGCCGGCTGGACGCCTACCCGCACGAGATGTCCGGCGGCATGCGCCAGCGCGCGATGATCGCGCTCGCGCTCGCCTGCAACCCGAAACTGCTGCTGGCCGATGAGCCGACCACCGCGCTGGACGCAACCGTGCAGGTGCAGATCCTCTTGCTGCTGAGGGAGCTTCAGCGCGAGCTCGGGCTTTCGATGGTGTTCGTCACGCACGACATCGGCGTCGCCGTCGAAGTGGCCGACCGCGTCGCGGTGATGTATGCCGGGCGCATCGTGGAGATCGGCGCGGTGCGCGACGTGATCCGCTCGCCGCGCCACCCGTATACGCTTGGACTGCTTTCGACGCGGCCGCAGGGCGGGCGCCTCTCGGGCAACCGCCTGCCCACGATCCCCGGATCGCCGCCGGACCTGGCCAACCTGCCGCCGGGCTGCGCGTTCGCGCCGCGATGCACGTTTGCGGTGGATGCCTGCCGCATAGCCGCGCCCGAGGTCGTCGAGGTCGGCAACCTGCATCATGTGCGCTGCCTGCGCACCGACCAGACGGCCCAGGTTGTGACATCGGCCGGTACACTGCGCCCATGAACGATTTCACCCGCACGATCGATGCCGGCCGCGTCATGGCGCGCTGCGACGCGCTGGCCACGCTCTCGGAGCTGTCCGGCGGACTCACGCGGGTCTACCTTTCGGAGGAGCAGCGCAAGGCCAACGAGCTCGTGCTCGGCTGGATGCGCGAAGCCGGCATGCAGGCGGGGCTCGATGCGATCGGCAACTGCGCGGGACGCTACGAGGGCGACCGCCCCGGCCTGCCGTGCCTCATGCTCGGCTCGCACCTGGACACCGTGCGCGACGCGGGCCGCTACGACGGCATGCTCGGCGTCATCACCGCGATCGAATGCGTGCATGCGCTCGACAAGGCGGGCCGCAGGCTGCCTTTTGCACTCGAGGTGATCGGGTTTGCGGACGAGGAGGGCGTCCGGTTCGGGACCACTTTCCTTGGCAGCCGCGCGATCGCCGGCACTTTCAAGCCCGAAGCCCTCGATGCGACAGACAAGGCCGGGACCCGGCTTGCGGACGCCATGCGCGGGTTCGGCCTCGATCCGGCGCGTGTTGGCGACGCTGCGCGGCGGAGGGACGCGGTCCATGCCTACGCGGAGCTGCACATCGAGCAGGGCCCGGTGCTCGAGGCGGCCGGGCTGCCGGTGGGCGTTGTCACGGCCATCAATGGCGCGACGCGCTACAACTTCACGATCGAAGGCATGGCCGGTCACGCCGGCACGGTCCCGATGGCATTGCGCCGGGATGCGCTTGCCGCGGCCGCCGAATGCGTTCTTGCGATCGAAGCGTGCGGCAAGGGCGGCGCCGACCTGGTCGCGACCGTCGGCAAGCTCGAGGTGATGCCCGGCGCGACAAACGTGATCCCGGGCCGCGTGACTTTCACGCTCGACCTGCGCTCGCCGCGGGACGCGGATCGCGAGAAAGCAGTCGTCGCCGTGGTCGCTGAGATCAAGCAGGTTTGCGAGCGGCGCAGGGTGAAGGTGGAAGCGCACAAACTGCATGACGAGCCTGTCGCGGTCTGCGCGCCCTGGATGCAGGAAGCCATTGGCGCGGCGATTGCATCGGAAGGCGTCGAGGTGCGCCGGCTGCCGAGCGGCGCGGGACACGACGGCATGGCGATGCAGGCGATCGCCGACATCGGGATGCTGTTCGTGCGCTGCAAGAGCGGCATCAGCCACAACCCGGCCGAGGCCATCAGCGAGGCCGATGCGGGCCTGGCCACGCGCGTGCTTGCGGGATTCATCGGGAATTTCGCGCCCCGCGCCGCGCGATGAGCGATTCGCAGGCGCGGTTCCTCGCGGAGCTCGTGCGCACCCCTTCTGACAATCCGCCGGGCGACTGCGCGCCGATTGCGGACAAAGCGGCGGTCCTGCTCGAGAAACTCGGCTTCCAGGTCGAGCGCCATCCGGTGCCCGCCGGCGAAGTCGTCGCGGCCGGCATGGTGAGCCTCACGAATCTCGTGGTGCGCGAGCGCTTCGGCGAGGGCCCGGTCATCGCGCTGAACGCGCACGGCGATGTCGTGCCGCCGGGCCTGGGCTGGTCGAGCGATCCCTACGGCGCCGAAATCCGCGACGGCCGCATGTACGGCCGCGGGGTCGCGGTTTCCAAGTCGGACTTTGCGACCTACGCCTATGCGCTGCTGGCGCTCAAGGAAGCACACGTGGAATCGCGCTTGCCGCTGGCCGGCACGGTCGAACTGCATCTCACCTTCGACGAGGAGACCGGTGGCGAGCTGGGGCCGCGCTGGCTCCTCGAGCGCGGGATCTCCAGGCCGGATTACGCCATCAGCGCCGGCTTCACCTACGGCATCACGACCGCGCACAACGGGTGCCTGCATCTCGAGGTCGAGGTCACCGGCCGTTCGGCTCACGCAGCTCGCCCGCAAGGCGGCGCCGACGCGCTCGAAGCGGCCACCGCAATCATGGGCGACCTGTACGCGCTTCGAAAGCAGTTCGCCACGCGCCGCTCGAAGACCCCGGGCATCGACGCGCCCACGCTCGTGATCGGACTCGTCTCCGGCGGCATCAATACCAACGTGGTCCCGGACAGCGTGAAATTCCGGCTCGACCGCCGCGTGATCCCGGAGGAGGATCCGCAGCGGGCCGAAGACGAGCTCCGGCTCGCGCTCGAAGCCTCGGCCGCGAAGTGGGCCGGCATCGGCTGCCGCGCGACGCGCATCCTGCTCGCGCGGCCGCTTGCGCCGGTGCCCGGACAGGAAAAGCTCGTTGCCGCGATCCAGCGACACGCGCGCGACGTGCTCGGAGAAGACATCCAGCCGGGCGGCACGCCGATCTACACCGACGCGCGCCACTACAGCACGGCCGGCATCCCCACCGTGCTTTACGGGGCGGGCCCCCGCACGCTGGAGGAGGCCAACGGCCATCGTGCCGACGAGAACCTCGTGCTGGAGGACTTGCGAAAAGCAACCAAGGTCGTGGCGCGCAGCCTCGCCGAGCTGCTCGGGCAAACCGGCGCCGCCGCATCGGGGATAGCGCCGTGAGCCGCAAGCTTTCCGGCAAGCCTTATCCGCGCGACCTCGTCGGCTACGGCCGCCGTCCGCCGGATGCGCGCTGGCCGGGCAGGGCGCGCATCGCGGTGCAGTTCGTCCTCAACTATGAAGAGGGCGGCGAGCGCTCGGTGCTGCATGGGGACGATGGCTCGGAGCAGTTCCTCTCCGAAATCGTTGGCGCGTCCTCGTATCCGGCGCGCCACCTGTCGATGGAATCGATCTACGAGTACGGCTCGCGCGTCGGCGTGTGGCGCATCCTGCGCGAGTTCGAGCGCCGCGGGCTGCCGCTCACGGTGTTCGGTGTTTCGATGGCGCTGGAGCGCAATCCCGAGGCCACGGCCGCCTTCGACGAGTTGGGACACGAGATCGCGTGCCACGGCTTGCGCTGGATCCACTACCAGGACATGGACGAGAAGACCGAGCGCGAGCATATGCGCCTCGGCACCGAGATCATCCGCC
>CAZZDV010000074.1:0-15962 GCA_964652785.1 uncultured Bordetella sp. | reverse complement strand
GCAGGCGCGCGCCTGCCTGCGGCCGATGACGCCCGAAAGCACGCCGCTGTTCGGCACTGGCCGTTACCGCAACCTGTGGTTCAACGTCGGGTTGGGGCACATGGGCTGGACCATGGCTTCGGGTGGCGCGCGCATCACCGCGGATCTCGTGGCCGGACGCACGCCGGGCGTGCCGCTCGACGGGCTGCGCGTCAAGGCCGCCTGAGCCGATGGCGCGTTCGCTCGGTGGCGAACGAACCGCCTGAGTTTCGGCCCGGCCTCGCCGGGACTTGAAGCTCAGCGCGGCTTCGCCGGCACAGCCTCCGCAAAAAATTCGCGCATCATGAAGTCTTCTAGGCCCGCATTGTCCGCCGCGCGGGCCGACAGCCACATGCCCTTGCGCAGCCGCTGCGATTGCCAGAGGAAGTCGTCGCGCGAGCGCTCGCGGATGATCGAGATGATCCGGCGCACCACCGCAAGCTCCATGTTGGGATTGTTGCCGCGGCGGACTTCGACCACCTGCAGCGAGTTGCGCTTGATGTCCTTGTTCCAGCCGAAGAACGCGAATTCCGCGATGTCGTAGCCCATGCTGCGCAGCTGGAAGACGCCACCGCCCTTCTCCGGGTTGTTGCCGAAACTCGGCACGCTGTTGAGGCCGAGATTCTCGGCCACGACGCGATTGTGGCGTTCCTGTTCGGTCTCCGCGGGGGTCGAGGGCGCTGGCGAAGCGGCCGGCGGCGAAGACCCTTGGCGCGCGCGTTGCTTCGAGGCTATATAGGCCGCAAGGTCCTCGGCGGGAGGCGGTCGAGGCGCATCGACCGCTGGCCGCTCGACGCTGATCACCGGCGCGCGCGGCGCCGGCGCGACTTCCCTTGGGGCGGGCGCGAGCCGCGGCAGTGCCGGCGGTCTGGGCACCGCAGGCTCGGGCGGCGGTGTTGGGCGTTTCGGCGAACTAGCGGGTGGTTCCACCTTCGGGGCCGTAAGCGGCACCAGCCTGATCGCAAGCGTGCCGCTCGGCTCGCCGAGCCTGGGTTCCTCGAACGGGATCGGCGGCCTGGGGATCCAGCCGAGCAGGCCGACCGCATGCAGGACGATCGAAAGCGCGAACGCCACCCAGACGGTGGGAATCGAAATGCGGTCGTAGTCGCGGTGGAGCGCGCCGATCGTTGCGGTCATCGGTGGCGGAAGTCAGGCTGGTCGGCGCCATGGTACGCCAGCGTCGCTTCAGTGGACGTCGGGCGAACGCCTACCAGGCATCGATCTTCAGCATGCCGACAGGTTCGCCCGTGCGCGCATCGAGAAGGCCGGGCGCCAAGCTTGAGGGACGTCCCGCAAGCGAAGGCCTTACGGGGGAGCCACCGGCGTCCTGAACGGCGTCATCGCGAAAGGCTCGCGCAGCGGGGCGCCGCGCATCGGCAAGGTCATGCGCGCAGTGAGTCCGCCGCCTTCGCGGGCAAGCAGTTCGAGCATGCCGCCATGCATGCGCGCGACGCGGTCCACGATTGCGAGTCCCAGTCCTGAACCGCCGGTGCCGCTGCGCGCCTCTTCGAGCCGCGTGAACGGCCGCTTCATGCGCTCGGCTTCCGCCAGCGGAATGCCGGGGCCGCGATCCCGCACTTCGACAACTGCGTAATCGCCTTCGTGGCGCGATTCGATCTCGATGGCGCCACCCGAATAGCGCAGCGCATTGTCGATGAGGTTGGAGATCGCCCGGCGGACCGCCATCTGCGCGAGCTGCATCTGCATCGGTTCGTCGGACTTGCAATGCACAAGCTCGCGGCCGAGCTTGGCGTAGCGCTCGCAGATATCCGCCACCAGCGCCCCGAGATCGCCGTCGGTGCGCGTCTCGCTTTCCCCTTTGGCGAAATCGAGGAACTGGCCGATGATCTTGTCCATCTCGTCGATATCCGCTGCCAGCGCCTCGCTCATGGATTCGTCGCCCCCGATCATCTCGAGCCCAAGGCGCAGGCGCGCAAGCGGGGTGCGCAGGTCGTGCGAGATGCCGGCCAGCACCATCGCCCGGTCGCGTTCGAGGGTGGCGAGATCCGCGGACATCTGGTTGAAGGCGGCGGCCAGCATGCGGATTTCCCCGGGACCTTTTTCGGGCGCGGGTTCCACGCGCTCGCCGCGGCCCACCTGTTGCGCGGCGCGAGTCAGCGCGGCCAGCGGCCGGCTGATGCGCGAAGCGATGGCCCAGGCGCCCACCAGCGAGAGCAGGAGCGCGAAAAGTCCCCAGCCGATCCACTGCGTCGCGAAGTCGGGCTCGAGGCGCTCGCGCTCGAGCTTGACCCAGAACTCGTCGTCATCGATGTTGAAGCTGACCCAATAGCCCTCGATGCCGTTGCGCGCGAAGGCGAGGCGGGTGCGCGGCCCGAGGGCTGCCTTGATGCGGCCGCCGATGAGCTCGAACATCACCTCTTCCGGCACCGGCTCGAGCTTCTCCTCCGGCGAGCCCGCGTAGACGCGGATGCCCTCGGTCTCGTTGAGGTCCAGCAGCAGCTCGCGGCGCAGGCGTGGATCGGAGTTCACGATTGCGGCGCGCGTGAGGTTGATGGTGGTGGTCATCTGCTGCGCGATCTCGCGCGCGATGGGCTCGCGCTGGTAGGAGCGGTAGATCTGGAACCAGCCTCCGAGCGAGAGCAGGAGCAGCAGCGCAATCAGCAGGAAGGACCGTGCAAGCAGCGAATCCGCGCGCCAGAACGGAGGGCTCCGCGGCGGGTTGCCGGTCGGTGGGGACGGTGTTGCGGGCGGGGCTGAACTCACCTCGCGCAGTTTAAAGCAACGCGGCTACTTCAAGTTCCCGTCCGGAACGAACACGTAGCCGAATCCCCACACGGTCTGGATGAAGCGCGGATGGGCGGGGTCGTCCTCGAGCAGCTTCCTGAGGCGCGAGATCTGCACGTCGATCGAGCGATCGAAGACTTCGTACTCGCGTCCGCGGGCGAGCTCCATGAGCTTGTCGCGCGACAGCGGTATCTTGGGATTCTGCACGAGGACCTTGAGCACCGAGAATTCGCCGGTCGTGAGCGGCGTGTCCTTGCCCGCCTTGGTAAGTGCGCGGGTGCCGAGATTGAGCTCGAATTCGCCGAACCGATGGGTTTCGGTGCTTGTGGCCGGCGCCCCGGGCGGGCCCGATGCGGCTTTCCGGCGCAGCACAGCATTGACCCGCGCCACGAGCTCGCGCGGGTTGAACGGCTTTGCAAGGTAATCGTCAGCACCCATCTCGAGCCCGACGATGCGGTCGACGTCGTCGCCCTTGGCCGTCAGCATGATGATGGCCGGCGGCGCATTCTGCGTGCGCAGCCGGCGGCAGATCGACAGGCCGTCTTCCCCCGGCATCATGAGGTCGAGGACGACGAGGTCGTAGCGCTCGCGCGCGAGCTGCTTGTCCATTGCGGGCGCATCGGCGGCCGCGCGAACCTCGAACCCCTGCTCGCCCAGGTAGCGGGTGAGCATGTCGCGAAGGCGCTGGTCGTCGTCTACGACGAGAATACGTGTCTTGAGCTCTGCCATGCGACAAATGGTATAGAAGATCGGCGGGACTTGTCTGTGGCCTGCATAACTTTGGGTAACAGGTTGTGGCGCCGGCGGCTCCGGGACACCATTTGTTACAAATCGGACACAGGCGCGATGGCCTGCCGAAGGAGCGCTCGCGTAGTATCTCTGCAACCGGAAAAGCACATGTCACATACTGCGGTCCCAGCCGTACAGATCATCGTTGCAATGCTAATCGCAGCCACTGCGGGGACCGCGCTCGGCCAGGCTCCCGGCGGCCCGGGCGAGCGCCGGCAGGACTGGGGTGGCGGGCGCATGTCCGGCGAGGAGCGCCAGCGGTTCCGCGAGGACCTGCAGCGCCAGAATCCGGACCCGCGCCGCGGTGCAGACCCCTACGCCGAGGAACGCGCGCGCCGCGCTGCCGAATTGCAGCGGATGTCGCCCGAGCAGCGCGAAGGCCTCCGCCGCGACATGCGCGAGTACAACCGCGACCACGACCGCCGCCCCTGAGACGACTCAATGAGGGGGAGAGCGCATCCAGCCAGTTATCGCACCGCCTGCCTGGTCCTCGTTTTGTCGTTTTTGGCAGGTGCCGCGACCGCTGCGCCGGCCATCGGCCCCGAGGGCGCGCGCCACCTCCTGAATCGCACGGGCTTCGATGCCCGTCCGGCCAGAATCGACGAGATCGCCGGCCTCTCGCGCAGCGAGGCTGCGGAAGCGGTGCTTGCCGGCAATGCCAAATCGGCGGGCACGCCTGCGCCAGCCTGGGTCGGCGAATTCATTTCGCCTCGCCGGGTCCGCGAGTACACCGAGGCCGAGCGCATGCAGTTCCAGCGCCAGCTCGTGGCGCGCGGCATCGAGCTCAAGAACTGGTGGGTAACCGAGATGCTCACCACGCACTCGCCGCTCACCGAGCGCATGACGCTCTTCTGGCATAACCACTTTACCTCCAGCCTGCAGAAGGTCCGCTCGGCATCGCTGCTGTATCGGCAGAACGTGGTGCTGCGCGAGCACGCTCTTGGCAATTTCGCGACGCTGCTCAAAGCCGCATCGAAAGATCCCGCCATGCTGGTGTACCTCGATTCGGCGGCCAACCGCCGCGGCCAGCCGAACGAGAATTTCGCGCGCGAAGTCATGGAGCTTTTTACGCTCGGCGAGGGCAAGTACACCGAGCAGGACATCCGCGAAGCGGCCCGCGCGTTTACCGGGTGGAGCATCGATCTCGACAGCGGCGAGTACCTGTGGCGTCCGCTGGCGCACGACGCGGGCCCCAAGACGGTGCTCGGGAAGTCGGGCTGGCTAGACGGCGGCGATGTGCTCGACATCCTGCTCGCCCGCCCGGAAACGGCCGAGTTCGTGGTCGCGAAGCTCTGGAAGGAATTCGTTTCGCCCCAACCCGATGCCGCAGAAGTGCGGCAGATCGCCGCAGTATTTCGCGAGTCCCGGTATGACATCAAGACTGCATTGCGCGCCCTGCTGAGCTCGGATGCGTTTTATGACGACCGCAATCGCGGCGCGCTGATCAAGTCGCCGGTGGACCTCGTCATCGGGACCATGCGCCAGTTCAACGTGGGCTATTCGGACCCGCTGCCGTTGACTGTGCTGTTGCGCAATCTCGGCCAGGACCTGTTCTCGCCGCCGAACGTCAAGGGCTGGCCGGGCGGCGAGGCCTGGATCAACAGCACGACACTGCTCGCGCGCCGGCAGTTCCTCGAAAGGCTGTTCCGCGTCGATGAAGCCCGCATGCAGGCGCGGATGGTGGAAGCACCGACGGGCCAAGGGGCGGCGAATTTCCAGCGCGAGAGACTGATGCGCGCCTCGCTCGAAATCCGTTTCTCGGGCAGCGAGTGGGTTCGCGAGTTCGAGGCGCGCGCGGGGCAGGGCGCGCGGGCCGTCAACCACATGCAACTGGTCCTTCTCCCTACGCCACCGGCGTCGGATGGCGCTGCCGAAGGCCAGGGCGTCGAGCTCGTTCGGCGCATCACGGCCGATCCGGCCTACCAGCTCAAGTAGGCGACGCATGGATCGCCGCACCTTCCTCTCTTACGGCGCGGCAAGCGTGGCCGCCGCGTGGTGGCCGGGCGCCGCCTCGGGCGCAGAATCGGTGGAAGGGTATCGCCGACTCCTCATCCTCATCGAACTCAAGGGCGGCAATGACGCGCTCAATACCGTCGTGCCGTATGCAGATCCGGCCTACTACGCCTTGCGCCCGAATATCGCGGTACGCAGCGATACGGTCATCCGCCTCGACGAGCGCACCGGCCTCCACCCGGCGCTGCAGCCCCTTGCGTCGCTGTGGGAAACCCGGGACCTCGCGATCGTGCAGGGGATCGGTTACCCGCAACCGAACCTTTCGCATTTCCGCTCGATCGAAATCTGGGACACGGCCTCGAAAGCGGACGAGTACCTCGACGACGGCTGGCTCGCACGCTCGTTTGCGGCGAAGCCCGTCCCGCCCGGATTTGCCGCGGATGGAGTCGTGGTCGGTTCCAATGAGTTCGGGCCGCTCGCCGGGACCGGCACCCGTTCGATCGCGCTGAGCGATACCGACCAGTTCCTGCGCCAGGCGAGGCTGGTGGCGGGCACTGCAAAGCGAGGCAATGCCGCGCTGAATCACATCCTCAAGGTGCAGGACGATATCGCGCAGGCGGCGGCGCACCTGAACCCGAACATCGAGTTCCGCACCGATTTTCCGAAGCACCCGTTTGGCAACGCGGTTCGCACCGCGGCACAGCTTGCTGCGAACCCGGCGGGTGTCTGCGCGATCCGGCTGACGCTGAACGGGTTCGACACGCACCGCAACCAGCCTTTCGTGCATCAACGGCTGCTGCGTGAGCTTGCCGAAGGCGTGGCCGCACTGAAGTCCGCGCTGGTCGAAACGGGGCGCTGGAATTCGACGCTTGTAATGACCTATGCCGAGTTCGGCCGGCGTCCCCAGGAAAACAACTCGAACGGGACGGATCACGGCACCGCGGCCGCCCATTTCGTGGCGGGCGGGCTGGTGAAAGGGGGCCTTTACGGCCAGCCGCCCCGGCTGGACAGGCTCGAAGGCGGCAACTTGCTGCATGCGGTGGATTTTCGCAGCCTGTATGCGACGGCGCTCGAGCGCTGGTGGGGCGTGCCCTCGCAAGGCCCTCTCAAGGGCAGGTACCCTGTGCTGGAAGTGCTGAAGGTGTAGCCCTTCCCGCACCCGGCGGGCAGAATGGCAGCGCGGTCCGCCAAATTACAAGAACAGAATGGTTGGGGAGCCATGCAAGCAAACCTGCTGTTGCGCAACGCCAGGCTGGTGTCCGGCCTCATCCTGCTGGTGTTCGTCGTCGGCCACCTCGTAAACCTGGCCATCGGCATCCACTCGCTCGCGGCGATGGAGGCGTGGCGGGGAACGCTGATCGGCCACTGGCAATCGACGACCGGCCGGGTATTGCTCGGCGGTTGCGCGCTGCTGCATGCGCTGCTCGGTCTCTATTCGATGGCCTCCCGCCGGTCGCTCTCGATGAGCAAGACCGACGTGGTGCAACTCCTTCTTGGAGTGCTGACGCCGCCGTTGCTCCTGAATCACATCCTCATGACCGGCGTCGCCACGGAACTGGCGGGCGATTACGAACCCAGCTACAGCCTGCTGCTTGCCGTGTACTGGAGCATTGCACCTGGCTACGCATTCCAGCAGCTCTTCGCGGTGGTGTTCGTGTGGGTGCACGCGGCGCTCGGCCTCTACACCTGGCTGGTGCTTAAACCGGTCTGGCGGCGGATCGGAGGCTTTGTGCTCCCGATCCTGTTCATCGTGCCGGTCGCCGCGCTGCTGGGTTTTGCAGAGGCCGGCAAGGAAGTCCTCGCGAAGCTGGCCGGCGACGCCGAGTGGCGAGCGCCGATCGAGGCGAGTGTTGCGCGCCTGGGTGAGGTGCGCTTACAGCTGGACGCGATCTGGGTGCGCGTGACGATCCTGTATGGAGGCCTTGCCCTGCTTGCCCTCGGCATCGTTGCCGTGCGGTACTTGCGCAGCCGCATGGCGAGCGTGTCGGTCACTTACGACGGCGGGTTGGTGGCGCATGGCAGGCGGGGCCTGTCGATCCTGGAACTCAGCCGCGCGAACGAAATTCCACACGCGGACGTGTGCTCGGGCCGCGGGCGTTGCGGCACATGCCGCGTGCATGTCGAGTCCGGCGAGGCGCATTTGTCCCCGCGCAACGACATCGAAGACCTCACGCTCGCCCGGGTGCACGCGGGCGGGGGCGACCGGCTTGCCTGCCAGGCGCGCGTGCTGGGATCGAGTGTTTCGGTCACACGGCTGTTGCCCTCGTTCGCGGATGCCGAAGCGGCACGTCATCCGCAGGACTGGAACGATGCGGAACGCGCGCCGGAGGGCACGGCATGAGCGAGGGACTGTCCGGCCTGACGATGGAGGTGCTGGAAGGCGCGAAGACACGGTTCGCCAGGCTGGGTGAAGACGTCGCGCAAGCCCCGGAGGAGCTTCGCGGCGTCATCGCCGCGCTGTGCGGGGAACTGCTGAGCGGCTCCGGCGTGCGCGCCGTGACCTACCTCCTGATCCTGCTTCTGGTGGGATGCGGGGTGGAATGGCTGTACTGGACCTACGCGTGGGCGCCGATGCGCGCGACCGAATCGATGGCGGTCGCCAACCCGAGGCAGGCTTTCCGCCTCGGCATGCGAAGGCTGCTGTTGCTCGGCGCGGGCCTGCTGGCGTTCACGCTCGCCATCATCGCGGCGTCGGCGGCCTTTGCGTGGCCCAAAGGCGTCCAGGCGGCGGTGGTAGCCGCAACGCTTTTCATCCTGGTGCTGCGCCTTGCCTGGGTGGGCGTGAGCGTGCTGCTCGCCCCCGGGGTGTCGCGCCTGAGGCTGGTCCCCGCGGACCCGCGCAAGGTGCGCGCGCTCTCGCTCACGGTCATGGTGTTCGCGGCGCTGGCCGCGGCCGGCAGTTTCGCTCCTTCGGTGCTCGAGGAAGGGCTCAACGCGCCGCATGCAGCCGGGGCGTTGCGTCTCGCGGCCGTTTCACTCGCCGCCTTGATCCTCGTGTTCGCTTCATTCGAGTTTCTGGGTGAAGCACCGCAGGCATCCAGGGCGCCGGCCCGCCGGCTTCCAAGGTTTCCGCGCGCGATCTTCGTCGCGGTCCTGGTGGTCGGCGTTTTCGTTCTCTGGTTGCTCGGCACGCCGTCGGCGGCGGCCATCGGTGCAATCGTCGCGGTCGTGGTCGTCATCCAGATGAAGCTGCGCGAGCTGGTGTTCTTCTTCTGGGGCGACACCATCGAAGCCGCAGCGATCGCGCAGGACCAGGCCGCTACCGCGGAGGCGGTTGGTTCCGGGGCGGCTGCCACGGTTCATCCGGTTGCCGACCCGGTTTCGGCGGATCCGGCGCTGCTGCCGAGCATTGTCCTGTCGACCGCGCGATTTGTCGTCGTGCTGCTGGGCCTGGGCGCGTGCGCAGTCGCATTGCATGCCCCGATGTCGGAACTCGCCGCGAGCAAGAATTTCGCCGTGCGCCTCGGCTTCCAGCTTCTGGGCATCGCCGCGCTCGCGCTGTTTGCCAATGTGATGTGGATCCTGGTCCGCACCACGATCGACTACCGCCTCAGGAGTATCGGTCCGCATGACCCGCACGCTTCGTCAAATCCGAACGCGCGATTGCTGACCCTGCTTCCGCTCCTGCGCACCACGGCCGCAGTGCTGCTCGGCGTGCTTCTCGTGTTGTCGTCGCTTTGGGCCCTGGGCATCGAGATCACGCCGTTGCTCGCGGGTGCCGGGGTGATCGGACTCGCGGTGGGGTTCGGCGCGCAGGCGCTGGTGCGCGACGTGATCGCCGGGATCTTCTTTCTTGCAGAGGACGTGTTCCGCGTCGGCGAGTACATCGAGAGCGGGACCACGACCAAGGGCACGGTGGAGCGCATCACGCTGCGCACGGTCGCGCTGCGGCATCACAACGGGCCGTTGCATTTCGTCCCCTACGGCTCGCTTGGCACCGTGCGCAACAACTCGCGCGACTGGGTGATCGATAAATTCAACCTGCCGCTGCCGATCGACGTCGACAGCGAGAAGATCCGCAAGCTCATCAAGCGCATCGGGCAGGACATGATGCAGGACCCCGAGGTCGGCCATATGCTGCGCGAGCCGCTCAAGAGCAAGCTCGCGCGCATCGATCCGGGCGTGAAGATCTTCCGATGCAAATTCCGCACCGCGCCGGGCAACCAGTTCGACGTACGCGCGCAGGCCTTCAAGCGCATCGAAGCGGAATTGCGCATCCTGGGCATCCCGTTTGCCGGCGGCTCGAATACGGTGATCATCGAAAGATCGCCCTCAGGGCTCGCGCCGGCGGCCTAGGGGGTCCCAAGTGAGAAGTCCTCTACTTTCAACGCCGTAGCGAGCTCTTGGCAGATTGGGGTGGGTTTTCGGCCTCAGGGGTGGCCTGATTAACAGAGGGTGATGAAGCAGCGTGTTACAAATTGCCTCTCTTTTCATTGGATTCCACGGAACAATGGGGCGGAAGTGTAGGTCTTAGTCCTACATATGTAATCCACACGGGTGCGCGGGGAGGCGCAGGCCGGTTTTCTAAAAGCGCATCAGGAGCCAGGAATGTCCAACCGCAAGTTTTCGGCGCCAAATCAGCCCTCCCGCCCCCAGGTCAGCGCTTTTGCGCGCCTGGCCCTGCTGGGGATGTTTGCCGCCTCGGTCGGTTCGGTCCATTCGGCCACCTTCGACGCTTCCCAGGCCGCGGTGCGCAAGAGCGAGCCCTTGCCCGAGGTTTCCATCAGCTTGCCCGACATGCCGAGCGCAAGGAGCAAACGCGAAGCCGTGCCCGACCTCAATAACCTGCATTCGCAAAGCGTCCTGATCATGGACGCGAACAGCGGCGAAACGCTGTATTCGAGGAACGCCGGCATGGTGACGCCAATCGCTTCGATCACCAAGCTCATGACCGCGATGGTCGTGCTCGATCGCGGCCTCAAGATGAACGAGCAGCTGACCATCACCGACGAGGACATGGATTCGCTGAAGTTCACGCGCTCCCGCCTCAGGCCGGGCACGACGCTCACGCGCGAGGAACTCATATTGCTTTCCCTCATGTCCTCCGAGAACCGCGCGGCCACCGCCCTCGGCCGCAACTACCCGGGCGGCATGCTCGCCTTCGTCATCGACATGAACGTCAAGGCCAAGAGCCTCGGCATGCGCGCCTCGACTTTCCATGATCCGAGCGGACTTTCGCCGCTGAACGTGTCGAGCGCACCTGACCTCGCCCGCCTGGTGAAGGCGGCCCACGCCTACCCGGTGATCCGGGAATATTCCACCCGCGAGCGCGCGCAGGTCGAGGTTTCTGGCCGGCAACTCAACTACCGCAACACCAATGCGCTCGTCCGCGCCGGGAATTGGGAGATCGGACTGCAAAAGACGGGCTTCATCAACGAAGCCGGGCGGTGCCTGGTCATGCGGGCGCGGATCGCAAGCAAGGATCTCGTGATGGTGCTGCTGGATTCAGTCGGAATGAACGCCCGCATTACCGATGCCAAACTGGTCCGGCGCTGGGTCGAGGCCACGCGCGTCCCCGCCACGCACAGGAGTTAGGCCCAGCGGCGCCAAGCCCCGCGAACCTAGCGCTGCGCCGCGGCTCGCGAGCGCGAGCCGCTTTTCCTGCGTTTTTTCCCCGCGTCGACCGCCTGCCGCACGCTGCCATGCTCGAGCAGCAGCGCATTGGACCGGGCCCAAGGCGCGTTCAGTTCCCGCATGACCATTCGCGTGCCGCGCTCGACGAGCTTGGCGTTCGTGAGCTGCATGTCGACCATGCTGTTTCCGCGCACCCGCCCGAGCTTCACCATCACCGCAGTGGAGATCATGTTCAGCACGAGCTTTTGCGCGGTGCCAGCCTTCATGCGCGTGCTGCCGGTGATGAACTCTGGTCCGACGGCGACTTCGATCGCGTGATCTGCGACGAGGGAGGCCTTGCTCCCGGGGTTGCAGGTGAGGCAGGCGGTCGTGATCTTGCGCGCGCCGCATTCGGCGAGTGCGCCGACCACATAGGGCGTGTTGCCTGAGGCGGCAATGCCAAGGACGATGTCCTTTGCGCCGACTCCCTGGCTGCGCAGGTCTTTCCACCCCTGCGCGGTGTCGTCTTCCGCGAACTCGACCGCCTTGCGAAAGGCCGTGTCTCCGCCCGCGATGATCGCGATGACCTTGCCGTGGACCCCGTAAGTGGGCGGGATCTCGGACGCATCGACGACGCCGAGCCGGCCGCTGGTCCCGGCGCCAATGTAGAACAGCCGCCCGCCTGCCTTGAGTTTTCGCACGGTCACGGCCACAAGCCGCTCCAGCGCCGCAATCACGCCGGCGATGGCCACCGGTACCTGGCGGTCCTCGCGGTTCACATTGGTGAGCAGGTTGCGGATGCTCATCCGCTCGAGTCGACGATAGGCCGAGGGTGCCTCGGTGACTGTCGCCGGCTGGGGTCGCGCGGGTTTCGCTCGGGCTTTCAACGACCGCTTTCGGCGACCCGGGTCAGCGGACCTGCTTCTGCATACCCGCGCCGGCGCGCTGCGCGACGATGAGGTTGGACCGGGTGTCGCGGAAATCGTGGTACTGGTAGCCGAAGGTGAAAGGTAGCGGCGAAGGGAGCTGGGCCTTGTAGGCGCGGTTCAGCTCGACCTGATAGGCGCCGCCGAAAGGCGGGATAGGGCGCCCGTACCGGCCATGCAACTGCAGGTTCCAGCCGCGGTTTTCGAGCATCGAATACGGCACCCCGGTGTCGTCCTGGACGATCACGCCGCTGATGTCGAGCAGGGCGGAGCGCATCTGGCGGAATTCGCTGCCATGCAGGAGGTAGGAGGCCGACTTGATGAAAGTCGTCGTCGGCGCGAGGCTGCGCACATACGAGATGAACTCAGGGTAGTGGGCGAGCCCCTTGTCCGCGGCATCCACGGTGAAATAGTGGACGCGCTGCAGATTTCCCGTGCCCTGCGCGATGTACTCGATGGTGACGCCCTTGAGCTGCCGCATCGGCTGGCCCTCGGCCGCGGTTTCCCGCGGCAGCGGCGCCAGCTCGTAGGGCGCGATGCGCACGATTTCCATCCCGGAAAGCGCCATCGAGAGCATGAACACGGGCAGCACGCCGCGCAGGTGCGAGGTGCGAAGCTGCCTGGTCATGCTGTCGGTGATGAAGTAGTTGCGCTCGAGGAAAGTGCTCATCGCCATGCGCACGTCCGAGGTGAGTTGCCCGAGGGCGCGGTCGCTCATCGCGTCGATGTTGGGGACTTCACCAATGTGCTCGAGGCCGAACATCACGATCGTGTCGCACGCAGGGAACAGCCAGTGCGCGTTCAGGAAGTCCGGGCCGCTGAAGGGATACATCAACGTCCCGCCCGCCGGGCAGGACTGCCCCAGCTTGGCGTCCCGCCAGGTAGTCATCGCGGCCACCTGCCGCCCATAGAGGCGAACCCACGAGGAGCGCATGAAGTCGCTGTGCTCCTTCCAGGCCGCACTCTGGACAAAGGCGTGGGCCGAGCTCGGGAGGCCGGCCATCAGTTGCGCGGTGGCGTTGATTCTTGCGCGAGCCGGGTCGGGTTCTCCCGTATTCGGAACGCCTGCCGCGGCCAGGCTGGCGATACCGAGCGCGAGCGCGGCCACTCCCATGCGGAATTGCGTGTTGCCGAACATTCCCCTCTCCCTGAAAGACCAGCATGGTGGACTACGTTGGACCCGATATTGCGCGCTTGCCGCGTAAAAATCTGTGCAGTCACCGAACACCTTGGTAGTAAGGAGCCGCGGCTCGCCGTTGGGTATCGGAAACCGTCCCGATCGCTTGTCGGCTTTGTCCTACTGGGGCCGTCGAAGTCGAAACCGCCTCAGACAGGGCCTAACGCGCCAGGCAGGATTTGGACGACACGCCGGCAAGGAGAATTCGCTCCTGGGCGGGAGCGAGGAGGTCAGGAAGGGAGCAGGTGGGCGATCGAGTTCGCGTAGTAGCGCAGCATCGGCAGCTCTTCGAGCCGCGCGGAGTAAAGCCCTTCGTACTCGTCCACCAAGTGCCGCAGCCGGAGCATGCGCAAGCCGACGTCCAGCGCGTAGTCGAGGTCCCGCCGCGGCACATAGACATGGGCCCCGGCGGCATCGAGGGCATCGAGGATCGCCTCGACCTCCGCCTTCAGCTCGAGCGCCGACAAACCCTTGCCCGAGTTGCGGACGAATACCGTGGCCATCAGCGGCACCGGCAGCACTGGGACGACCTTTCCCACGGAAGCCATCAGGTGCTTGCCCAGGCCCGCCATCTGCACCTGGCGGTCTTCGCGGGTCATGGAAGAAAAGTCCAGGCCCCGCTCGGCGCAGTAGGCGCGCATCGAAACCGGCGAGCCGAAGTTGACGCAAGCGTAGCCGAAGCGATGCCATTCGCTTTTCACCAGCAGCCGCAGGTTCCGGAGCATGAAGCGCAACGTGCCGCTCGCGGCTTTCGCCTTGGAGGACTTCGCCGCCTCCGGATTGATCGACAGCAGCAGTGTGCGGTCTTCCAGGACGCGGTCGTAGTTGATGCCAAGAGGAATGAACACGACATCGCGCTCGCCGGTGGTCTTGAAGCCGCGCATCATGTAGTCGAGCACCCCGAGGCGCGGCTCGCGCATGCGCCCGTCGCGCGAGAGGCCGCCTTCGGGAAACACGGCCTGCGGCACGCCGGCTTCGGTCGCCATGGCGATGTAGCGCTCGAGCACCTTGCGGTAAAGGTCGTCCTTGGAGTTTCGCCGCACGAAATAGGCGCCCATGGAGCGGATGAGGTGCGAAAGCGGCCAGATGCGGGCCCACTCCCCGACCGCATACGACAGCGCCGCCTGGTCCGCGGCCAGGTACCCGGCCAGCACGTAGTCCATGTTCGAGCGATGGTTCATGACGAAGACCACCGTGGCGTCCGGGTCGATGGCGGCCAGTCCTTCGGTGTCGACGTAGCCCAGCCGGACGCGATAAAGCGCCTGCGCGACACGCCGGCCGACCCAGTAGCCGATGCGGAAATACAGGTACGCGTTGAACGCGGGCACCGTTTCGCGCGCGTAGCGCTCGACCATGGCCTGCGCGATTTCTGGCGGCACCTTGTTCGAGGCCGTGAACGTGCGCGCGGCTTCCTGCACGCGGGGGTCGTAGAGCAGGCGGTCGATGAGCACGCGCCGCTTGGTGCGCTGGAAAGGACGAATGCCGATCTTGAGGCGCGCCGAAACCTCGTCGATCAGCTTTTCGGCCGAGGAGGACGCCACGAAGCGAAGCGCCGGGAGCACGAGATGCTCGAGCAGCGCCAGCGCGGCCAGCGCGCACAGGATAGCGAACAGCACAAACGGGACGGTGACTGCGTCGGTCATCGGCTCCTCCCCTTGCGGCTAGGGTAGGGGGCCGGTCGTGCGAACGCAAGGCCGGGCCTCGTTCCGGCCCCGGGGCCTACCTAGGGGGCCAAGGCGGCCACCGTGACGCCGCGCACCCCGTTGCGCTCGATGGCGGCGGCGACCATGCCGGTCGATTTCGCCTCTTCGGCGAAGGCGCGAAGGTAACGCGCGGCGTCGGCGCGGCCCTTGGGCGTGCCGATGGCCTGCTGGATGGCGGTAAAGCGTCCCTCGAGCACGCGGGAGCCCGGCATTTTCTCCGCGTCGGTCACCAGGCGCGGCCTGAGACCGGCGAGCGCATCGAATCCGCCCGCGAGGAACTGCTGCCACGACGCTTCGATGCCCTCGACGCGCACGAGCTCGGCGGCCTTGAGCGTGCGGGCGAGATAGAGGTCGTAGGCGCTGCGGCCCGAAATCGAGATCCGCACGCCCTTGCGGTCCACATCGTCCAGCGACTCGATCGGCGAGCCCGGCGGCACGAGGTAGGTCGCCTCGATCTCCAGGTAAGCGGCGGTAAAGTCGATCTCGCTCGCGCGCGCCGGTTCGGCGCCGAGGAAGGCTACATCCCATGTGCCGGTCTTCGCGGCATCGGCCACCTTGCCGGGGGAATCGTATCCGGTGAATTCGACCTCGACGCCGAGGCGATGCGCGAGCTCGCGGGCGAGGTCCGGCACGATGCCGCGGGCGATGCTGCCGGCCTTGTACTCGGTGATCAGCAGGAAATTGGAAAGGTTGAGCGCGGCGCGCAGCTTGCCGGTGGGCGTGAGCTGCGAGCGGGCGGCCGGCGGGAGTTCAGTCATTGCGCATGTATCCATTGAGGTCGGGGGTAGACAAAGTGCGGTCGATATAGCCAAAGGTGCCGTGCTCTTTCGCCTCTTTCGCGGCGTCCAGGAGCCCGGTGATCGCCGCGCGGTAAAGCGAGGTCGCGAGGCTGATCCGCTTCACGCCCGCGGCTTCGAGCTCGGCCACCGGGAACGATTTTCCCCTGATGCCGGCCATGAAGTTGAAGGGTTTCGCAAGGCTGGCGCAGACGGTGCGCACCGAGGCGAGGTCCGGCAACCCGGGCGCGAAGAGTACGTCGGCGCCGGCCTTCTCGAAAGCCTGCAGGCGCCGGATCGTGTCGTCGAGGTCGGGGTTGCC
>CAZZDV010000073.1:0-15988 GCA_964652785.1 uncultured Bordetella sp. | reverse complement strand
TGCTGGCTTTCATGGGACTCCCGCGCGAAATTTCGGCGGAGCCTACACCATCCCCGAGATAGGTGCGTGTTACTCCTGCTTGAGGCCCGCCTTCTGGACGACTTGACGCCAGCGCGGGATCTCCACCGCCATGAAGCGCGCGATTTCCTCGGCCGTGCCGGGAGAAGTCTCCATGCTTTGCTTGGTGAAATCCGCACGCACGGCCGGATCGCGCAGCGTCTGGCCAAGCGCGGCGTTGAGTTTCGCGACGATGTCAGGAGGCGTGCCGGCCGGGGCGACGATCGCCCAGAAGAACACGGTCTCGACACCGGGCACGCCTTGCTCCGCGAACGTCGGCACCCCGGGCAGTCCCGCGAGCCGCTGCGGGCCCGCGATCGCGATCGGCCTCGCCCGGCCCTGGAACATCAGCGGCCCGGGCATGCTGTCGAACAGCATGTCGATGGTCTCCGCGATTACCGCGGTCCACGCTGGGGCGCCACCCTTGAACGGGACGTGGACGATGTCGACACCCGCCGCCTGCTTGAACATCTCCAGGGCGAGGTGATGGACGCTCCCCTGCCCCGCCGAGCCGGAATTGAGCTTGCCCGGGTTCTTCTTCGCGAGCTCGATCAGCTCCTTCAGGTCCTTGACGGGCAGCGAATTCTTCACCGACAGAACGAACGGCCCGCGCGTCACTTCGATGAGCGGGACGAAAGACTTGAGCGGATCGTAGGGCACCGACTTGTAGATCGCGGGCGAAATGGCCAGCGCGCTCGTCGTCCCGAGCAGGATCGTGTAACCGTCGGGCGCGGCGTTGGCCGCGATGCCCGAGCCGATGGTGCCCCCTGCACCAGCCTTGTTCTCCACGATCACGTTCTGCCCGAGGTACTTGGTGAGGCTCGCGGCGATCTGGCGCGCAACCGAATCGACCGAGCCGCCCGGCGGGAACGGTACGATCATGGTGACCGGCTTGGACGGGTAGGCTTGCGCCCCCGCGTGACTCGAAACCACGGCAGCAAGTAAGGCCATCAGAAAGCGTTTCATCTCAGTTCTCCTTGGGTTGCGCAGCCGCGGTCCCTTTGCGCAGGGTGGTCGGCAGGACCACGTCGCGCCCTTGCGGGCCCATCGCACTATGGCCGCCGTCTACTCGCAGGCAGCTTCCGGTCATGAAGCCGGCGTGTTCCGAGCACAGGAACAGCACGGCATCGGTGACTTCTTCCATCTTCCCCACGCGCCCCAGCATGTGCAGGCGGTTGCCCCAGTAGGCGTATTGCTCCTGCGTTTCCTTGGGCGCGGTCGCCTGCCAGGGCTTCGCGGTCCAGCCCGGCATGACCGCGTTGACACGAATGCCGTGTACGGCCAAATCCATCGCCTGGCTGCGCGTGACCTGCTCGATGGCCGCTTTGGTCGCCGGATACACCCAGCGCGAAGGCAGGCCCACGTGCGCGGCCTCGCTGCTGAAATTCACGATGCAGGGCCACGAAGACTTGGACAGATACGGCAGCGCCTTCTGCATGAGCACGATGCCGCCAAAGAGGTTGATGTCGAACCCGGTCTGCCAGGCCGCGCGATCGGCTTCACCGCCCTTGTCCGCATAGGTGCAGGCCGAGTTGACGATGAAATCGATGCCGCCGAATTTCTCTACGGCAAACGCGACCAGGTTCTCGATGTCCGTGTCGCTGCGCAAATCGGTGCGCTTGAATGCGCAGCTGGCGCCGACTTCGAGCGCGAGCTTTGCGCCCTGCTCCTCCAGAACGTCGGCCGACACGACCTTCGCGCCCGCCGCGGCAAACGCGCGCACGAGGCCCGCGCCGATGCCGCCCGCCCCGCCGGTGACGATGGCGACCCTGCCGCTGATGCCTTTCATTTCAATTCCTTTCTGGAGGGGGTACGGGGGAACCCGGGTTCCCCTGTTCTGGCGGGGGTACGGGGGAACCCGGGTTCCCCTGTTCTCTTAGTGTTCATACAATGATCGACAGGCGCCCTTGCGGACGCAGCGCTTCCATGTCGAGGATCGTGCGTTTCTCTTCGATTCGCAGCGCCCCGTCGCATTCGACCAGGCAATGCTCGTGCCGGCCGAAGAAAGTGTCCGTCACGCCCTGGTTCGAGCGGTAGGTGATGAAACTGCTTTCGACCTTGACCTTGCCCGCGCCGCGCTCGAGGAAGCGCACGTTGCTGATGAGCCGCCGGGTGCGCGAGCGCGGGTACTCGGCATGCGCTGTCTTCTTGCCCAGGCGCTTCACCCGCTCGGTCAGGTGATGGCCGTCGTCTGCGATGAGATAGAGGGAGGACTCGGGCGGCGCGTACGGGTCGCCATTCATGTTCGGCACGAGGTAGCGGCATTCCTCGGTGAAAAGCGCGCGCCATTCCTCGAGCTTCCATTCGTTCAGCAGCGAGGCCTCTAGGATCAGGAAATCCTCCGCCTCGGGACGCGTCAGTGATGCCAGCAAGCTCACCTAGAGCGCCCGCTGCATGAGGCGGTCGCGCCACTGCAACCAGAAAACGCGCTGCGGGAGCTCGTCGGTGGCATCGGGCTCGCGCCCCAGGCCCTTGGAGAGATCGTTCCACGGCGCCTCGCGGGCCGCCGCGAACGCGCGCTGGCAGGACTCGAGCGCCTCGATGTCGTCCGGCGTCGCAAAGCCGCCGGGGCCGAGGAACTCGAGAAAATTCGTGAGCCGCCGCGCGAGCGCGGGCTTGCCGACTTCCTCGCCCGGCGCGACCGCCCAGACGCTCACTTCCATGTAGTCGACCGCCGCCGGCTGGAAAGTGCGCAGCGTGACCGACATGATGTCGTTGATCACGAGGTTCGGGAAAATGAGCAGGTTGCGTGCGCTGGTCGCCATGCGTTTGGCGCGCCCCTCGCCGTAATCCTTCACCAGCCGCGCGTAGATGCCGTCGATCTCGACTTTCGCCTCCTCGCCCCACATCGGGATCCATTGCGCGATCGGCCGACCGTAGGACGCCTCGCGCTCGACGACAGCATGCCCGTTGCCCAGATCGATGCTCTTCCCCAGCACCTTTCCACGCACCATGGTGCCGGCGGAATTGGTTTTCACCAGGTCGAGATACGTGGGATGCAGCGTGGTGACGTGCAGGATGTCGGTGCTGTTCTCGGCCAGCAGCTTCCAGTTCGCGCGGGCGCTGTACTCCTGCATCTCCCCGACCACGCGCATGCCTTCGACCGCCTGGTCCATGACGATGTCAATGTACTCGCGCGCATTGCCCAGGTAGTCGTGCAGGCTGCAGGCCTGCGCGTCGAAATTCAGGAACCACAGCCCGCGGTACGACTCGAAGCGCGGCACGGGGACGAGGTCGTTCGATTGCGCGTTGCTGCCCGGCTCGTTGAAATTCGGGTGATAGGTGCCCGGTTCGGCGATGTTGATATTACGGCCGGTGTTCTCGAAAGCCCAGCCGTGATACAGGCACGAGAACAGTTTCGCGCTGCCCTTCTTCTGCCTGCACACCTGCGCGCCGCGATGCGGGCAGACGTTGAGCAGGCAGCGCACCGCGCCCGCGCGGTCGCGCAGAAAAATGACCGGGCGCCCGGCTACCTTGCGCGTGGCGAAGTCGTTGGGCTTCGGCAGCTCGGAGTCGTGGCCGACGAAGAGCCAGCATTTCGCAAAGATGGCTTCCATCTCGGCGGCGTGCAGCGCGGGGTCGGTATAGGTCGAGCGTGCGACGCGAAAGCGCCCGTTTCCCTCCTCGATGCTGAATGTCGCGTGCGCCTGCGGGTGCTGCATTAACCGACCTCCGCCAGTAAACTTCGCTTCAAACCAATTTTCGCGTAAATGATTGCGTGGCACAATACTTGAGAATCACAATCAATTCAGTCCGGGAGGCAATGCCGCAATGAAATCCGTCCAACGCCGTGACTTTCTCCGCGCCACAGCCGCCGCAACCGCGCTGGGCATTCCGGGCCTCCAGCTCTGGCCTCGAAGCGCAATCGCCCAGACGGCCGATACGCTGACCATCGCCTACAACGTCAGCCCGCCGAGCTGGGACCCGAATACCGGCCCCTCTTCGGTCAGCCCCGGCTTGTCGAGCATCTACCGCTCGATCTACGACCCGTATGTAGTGCAACGGGAAGACCTGGCACTCGCTCCCGGCGTCTGCGACCAGTTCGCATGGAACGCGGACAAGAGCGCGATCACGCTGCGCGTGCGCAAGGGCGTCACCTGGCATGACGGCCGCCCGCTCTCGCCGGGCGACGTCGCATGGAACCTGAACCGCCTGAGTACGCTCCCCGCCCCGCTGCAGGCAATCTTCGCGAGCATCAAGAACATCAAGGTCGCCGGCGACACCGTGAGCTTCGACGTGACGCCCTGGCGCGCCAACATGCTCGAGCGCCTGACGTTTCTCGGCTGCTACCTGATCCCGCCGCACTATTACGAGAAGGTCGGCAAGGAAGGCTTCGAGAAAGCCCCGATGGGCTCGGGCCCGTACATGATCGAGCAGTTCGAGCGCGGTTCGTTCCTGCGCCTGAGGGCATACGAAGGCTACTGGGGCGGCGCGCCGGCATTCAAAACGGTGGTGTTCAAGTTCGCCACCGACGCCGCGACGCGTATCGCCGAGATCGAGCGCGGCTCCTCCGACCTCGCGATCGACATGCCGTGGGAGGAGTTCGACCGCCTCAAGACGCGGCCCGGCCTCACCGGCGTGGCGCACCCCACCACCGACATCGCGATGATCTTCCTGCACAACGTCGGCGTGATGGCTGACCCCAACGTGCGCAAGGCCGCGGTGCATGCAATCGACAAGAAGCTCATCGTCGAGCGCATCCAGCGCGGTTATTCCAGGCCGATCGACACGCTGCTCGCGCCCCAGTACCGCGGCTACGACGCTTCGATCGCCACGCCGTACGACCCCAAGCTGGCCGCCGAGTTGCTGGCCAAGTCGGGCTACACGCGAGACAAGCCGGTCGAGTTCACGATCCAGACCACGCGCGGGTACAAGCCCAAGGACTACGAGACCGTGCAGGCCATCGTCGAGATGTGGCGGCGCGTCGGCATCAAGGCCAACATCGAGGTGTACGAGATTGCCAAGCACTTTGAGCTGCGCACGCAGCACAAGCTCGCGCCGGCCGCCTTCTACAACTGGGGCAACTCCACCGCCGACCCGGAAAGCTCGCTCGGCTCGGCGATGTTCAGCAAGTCGCCGCACACCTCGTGGAAAGGCGCGGAGGTCGATGCCGCGCTCTCGGCCCTGTTCATCGAGAAGGACGACGCCAAGCGCATGGCCGGTTACCGCGCGGTAAACGCGACGATCGCGGAGAACGCCTACATCCTGCCGCTCTTCCAGTTCTACCAGCCCGTCGTCTACAAGACCTCGCTCGCGTACAAGCCGCACCTGGCGGGTTTCATCCTGCCGCAGTCGATCACGCGGGCCCGCTAAGGGCAGGGTCCGCCCGCAATGTCGCCGGCCACCCTTTTGCGCCGGCTGCTGCTGGCCGTGCCGACGATGTTCGGCGTGGCGGTGGTGGTGTTCGTGCTGCTGCGCGTGGTGCCGGGCGACCCGATCGCCATGATGATCCCGGGCGAGGCGACGCCCGAAGACGTGGCCCGCCTGCGCGAGAGCTACGGCCTCGACAAGTCGATCCTGCACCAGTTCGTGCTTTACCTCGGCCAGCTGGTGCAGGGCGATTTCGGCGTGTCGATCAGCCTCAAGCAAGACGTCCTCGAGCTGGTCCTCGGCCGCCTGCCGGCGACGCTCGAGCTTGCCTTTGTTGCGATCACGTTGTCGGTGACCTGCGGTTTCGCACTCGCACTGGCGGCCACGTTCTGGACAGGCTCGTGGATCGAGAGCGTGGTCGACGGCATCAATTCGATCGCGCTCGCGATTCCCGAATTCCTGTGGGCGATGCTGCTGATCCTCGCATTCGCGGTGCTCATGCCGCTCTTCCCGATCTCGGGGCGCATCGACCCGATGCGGGCGACCGCGTTCACCACGCAGTTCTACCTCCTTGAGTCCATCGTCCGCGGTGAGTTCGGACTCGCGCGCGAGCTGCTGGGCCATCTCGCGCTCCCTGCGATCTCGCTGGCGCTGCCGCTGATCGCGGTCATCGCGCGGGTGCTCAAGTCCTCTCTGCAGGAAGTGATGGTGCAGGACTACATCCTGCTCGCTCGCGTCAAAGGCTTCAGCGACCTCAGGATCCTCACGCGCGAGGCCCTGCCGAATGCGCTGCTGCCGACGATCACGCTGACCGGCGTGCACTTCATCTTCCTGGTCGGCGGCACGGTGTTAGTCGAGCTGATCTTCGCCTACCCCGGCATCGGCAACATGCTGTTCGGCGCCGCGTCCAACCGCGACCTGCCGCTCATCCAGGGCGTGACGATCGTGTTCGCGCTGCTGTTCATCCTGCTGAACATCGCGATCGAGATGACCTACGCGCTCGTCAACCCCCGGTTGAGGCGCTAGGTGCCCGCCCTCCTCGCCAATCCGCGGTTTGCGTTCGGCGCGTTCGTGCTGCTGTCGCTCGTGCTCGTCGCGGCCTTCGCGCCCTGGCTCGCGCCGCACGACCCGATGGAGCAGAGCCTGCTCAATCAGCTGCTGCCGCCGCGCTGGGCCAAGGGCGGAGACCCCGCCTTCCTGCTCGGCACCGACACGCTCGGGCGCGACCTGCTCTCGCGCATGATCTACGGCACGCGGCCCGCGCTGCTTGTCATGGTGGCCGGCGCCACGCTGTCGGGAATCGCAGGCGTGGTGCTCGGTATGCTCGCGGGCTTCTTTGGCGGCTGGCTGGACGCGCTGGTGTCGCGCGTCGTGGATACGTTCATGTCGTTCCCGCCGATGCTGCTCGCCATCGTGCTCGCCGCCGCGATGGGCCCGGGCCTCACCACGGTGGTGATCTCGGTCGTGCTCATCGGCTGGACGCGCTTTTGCCGCGTGGTGCGCGGCGAAGTGCTCGCGCTGCGCGAGCAGGAGTTCGTAACTTCGGCGAGGACGATCGGCGTGTCGCGCGCCCGCATCCTTTTCCACGAGCTGCTGCCGAACCTGCTGCCGCTGGTGATCGTGCTGCTGGGGCTGGAGATGGGCCGCGCGATCGTGGTCGAGGCGATCATGAGCTTCATCGGCTTTTCCTCCAGCGGCCTTGCGACCTGGGGCGCGATCATCGCGGACGCGCGCTCCTACATCAACCAGGCGTGGTGGGCGATGACCTACCCGATCGTGGCGATCATCGTCGCAGTGCTCGGTCTCAATGCGCTCGGCGATGGGCTGCGCCAGGCGACCGACCCGGTGCTGCAACGATGAGCGTCCCGGACGCCGTGCCGATCCTCCAGATCGAGAACCTGCGCGTGGCGATCCACGCCAAAGGCAAGCGCACGCCGGTGCTGCGCGGCGTGGACCTGCGGCTCGATCCGGGGAAGATCCTCGGCCTGGTCGGCGAATCCGGCGGGGGCAAGACCATGGTCGGAAAGGCGATCCTCGGCGTGCTTCCCGAAAGCGCCCGGGTCGAGTCAGGCGCGATCCGCTTCGAGGGCCGCGACCTTCTCGCGATGGGTGCAAACGGGCATCGGGCGCTGCTCGGCCGCTCGATCGCGATGATCCTGCAGAACCCGATGACCGCACTCAACCCGGCGTTCCGCATCGAGGACCAGGTGACCGACGTGCTGCGCCTGCACGCGGGTCTTGGCCGGGCGGATGCGCGTGCGCGCGCGCTGGAGATGCTCACTGCCGTGCACATCCGCGAGCCAGAGCGCGTGCTGCGGCTCTACCCGCACGAACTCTCGGGCGGCATGTGCCAGCGCGTGGTGATCTCGATCGCCTTCTCCTGCGCGCCCAGGCTCATCATCGCCGACGAGCCGACCACCGCGCTCGACGTGACCGTGCAACACCAGATCCTGCGCCTGATCCGCGACCTGCAGAGAAAGACCGGCACCTCGGTGCTCTTCATCACGCACGATCTCGGGGTGGTGGCCAAAATCTGCGATTCGGTCAGCGTGATCCATGCGGGGCGCATCCTCGAGTCCGCCCCGGTCGCGCAGATCTTCTCGTCGCCGCAGCATGCGTATACCCGGGCGCTGATGAACGCCGCTCCGCGCTACGACCGCCCGGAAAGCGCGCTGCACCCGGTCTCGCCCGAGTTGCGCGCCCGCCTCGAGCGCGAAGCCGAAGAGGACGACCGGCGCGTCGGCACGGAGCGCGCCCATGCCTGAAGAGGTTTTGCTCGAAGCGCGGGGCCTGCGCGTCGCGCTGCCCGATCGCGGCGGCAAGCGCGTCTTCGGCCGTCCCCCGCTCATCGAGATCCTCAAGGGCATCGACCTCTCCATCGGCGCCGGCGAAACCGTGGGGCTGGTCGGGGAATCCGGCTCGGGCAAGAGCACGCTCGCGCGCGCGCTGCTGCGCCTGTATCCCTTGAGCGCGGGAAAGATCGTGTTCGAAGGCCGCGACCTCAGCACGCTCGAGGAATCCGAGCTGCGGCCGCTGCGCGCGCGCATGCAGATCGTGTTCCAGGATTCGCAGTCGGCGCTCAACCCGCGCCTGACGATAGGCAGCGCGCTGGCCGAGCCATTCCTCTCGTACGGCCGCGCAAGCGGCTCGCGCGAGGCGTTGCGCCTGGCCGGCGGCCTGCTCGAGCGCGTGGGCCTGGGCGCGGGCATGAGCGGGCGCTACCCGCACCAGCTTTCCGGCGGCCAGCGCCAGCGCGTGGGCATCGCGCGCGCGATGGCGTTGCAGCCCGCGCTGGTGGTGGCCGACGAGATCGTTTCGGGCCTCGACGTTTCGGTGCAAGCCCAGGTGCTGGACCTGCTGCGGACCTTGCGCGCCGAGACCGGCATGGCGCTGGTGCTGATCAGCCACGATTTGTCGGTGGTGCGGGCGCTTTGCGAGCGCGTCGTGATCATGCAGCATGGGCTGGTCGTCGAAGCCGGGGTGTCCGAAACCGTATTCAAAGATCCGCAGCATCCCTATACGCGAAAGCTCCTGCGCGCGATCCCGCTGCCCGAGGTGGACAGCGAGTGGATCGACAGCGTCGACATCGAAGAGGCCACGCCATGAGCAAGGTTGAACGTACATTGATGCAGGGCTCCATCGCCGAGCTGCGCGCGCACTATCTGGACAAGTCCCTGTCCGTGTTCGACGCTGTGACCTGGTTCCAGTCGCGGATTGCCAGCGTCAGCCACGCAGTTGGCCCCTCGGGTCCGGCGATCAACGCGGTGCGGGAGATGTCGGCGCGCGCGCTGGAGGATGCCCGGCTCGCGGACGCCGCCATAGCCGACGACCAGGCGCACGCCCCGCTGCTCGGCATCCCCGTGCTGCTGAAGGACAACATCCTGGCTGCGGGCATGAATGCAACGGCCGGCGCAGCCGCGCTGGCCACGTTCAAGCCGCGGCAGGACGCCGTGCTCGTGCGCCGCCTTCGCGCCGCCGGTGCGATCGTGCTCGGCAAGACCAACCTCACCGAGTTCGCCGATTTCGTATCCGACGTCATGCCCTCCGGCTACAGCGGCGCAGGCGGCGTGGTGAAGAACCCGCACGGCATCGAGTACGGGCGCGGCCAGGGCTCGAGCGTCGGTTCCGCCGCCTCGGTGGCGGCTTCGCTTTGCATGTTCGCCATCGGCAGCGAGACGCAGAACTCCATCCAGACCCCGGCATCGTACTCGTCCGTGGTTGGCTACAAGCCCGGCGTCGGGGTCGTGAGTCGCACCGGGGTCGTGCCACTGGTGCCCAGCCAGGATTCGCCCGGGCCTTTGGCGCGCAGCGTTGCGGATGCCGCGCTCATTGGCTGGGTGCTCGCCGGAGCGGACATTCGCGACAGCGCGTCCCTGTTCGCGCAGGGCACGCTTCCTGGGAGTTTGCTCGGGACCGGGTTAGCGAATGTGCGGATCGGCGTGCCTCGGCGGCAGATCGCTGACCGTGAGGAGTTCGCTGGCGTCATGCCTTTGTTCGAAGCGGCCCTTGCGAACCTTTCGAGGTTGGGGGCGAAGATTGTCGACCCGTGTGATTTGCCCAGCGCCGAGCAGCTTCAGGAAGTGCGGTCTTGTGTGTTCCGTACCGAGTTCAAGGCTGCGCTGAATGCGTTCCTGGAGGATCACGGGTCGCCTTGCGGCATCGGATCGATGCACGACCTCATCGCGTGGAACGCGGCGCACCCGGAGTCGATTCCTTATGGACAGTCTCTGCTGATCGCCGCCAATGCCACTAATGGCGTCGACGATCCGGTTTACCGGTCCGATCGGGCTCGGGATATTGCTTTGTCACGGACTGCTGGGATCGATGCCGCGCTGGCGATGCACGATTGCGATGTGCTGATCGCGCCGATGGGCGCGGCGGCCAAGTGCACCGGGAAGGCTGGGGCGCCGGTGGTAGCGATTCCGTGTGGGGTGGATAAGGCTGGGGTGCCTTTCGGGCTTACGGTGTTTGCCGGAATTGGCAGCGATGCGAGGCTGCTGGCGATTGCGGGGGCGATTGAGAGGGCGGTGGGGGAGAGGAGATTGCCGAGGGTTTGAGGAGTGAATTCGATTAATTATGTTTTTAAGGTCTAGAGCTGGCGCGGCTTACAGGGTAATTCATGTATCGGTACTGGTACACTCACCTAGAATCGAAAGAGAATCTGGATCCTTAACGTCTGTCTCGATATTCGGCTTGAGACTTCCACACCTCGCGGAACAGATTATTGATCCGTAAGGGCAATGCTCCTATGATCAATGTAGAGACCAACGCAGCTGGAAGGCGCCGCTGCAGACAGATTGTCTCCGCGCTGGCGAAACAATTGGAAATGGAGTTCGGCCGCGGGTTTTCGGAGAAATCGCTGCGGCATCTCGCTCTAGGTGACCACGGTCTCTGAACGCCAACGCTGAGCCATTCGGCCATGCAGCACGATACGTCGGGGCTTGCCAATAACCCCCCGACGTTTCGTCTCATCCCAATCATGGGGGAAACGCGCAGTGAGCACGCAATCCGCTTGATCGAGAAGCTCGGGCTCGCGCGCCCGCGAGAGCTCGAGGCCCATGGCGTTTCCCGCGCGCAGATTGCGCGTCTCGTGAGCGACGGACTGGTGCTTCGTCAAGCGCGGGGGATCTACGTCGTCGCGCGACACGCTCCCACGGAAGCTCACACGCTCGCGCAGGTTGCAAAACGGGTTCCGGACGGCGTGTTCTGCCTGCTGACAGCGCTGCGATTCCACGGCCTGACGACGCAGTCCCCGGCCGAGGTGTGGATCGCGCTTGCCGAGAAGGCGCGGCGTCCGCGTCTCGACTATCCGCGGCTCCGCGTAGCCCGATTTTCCGGCCACGCACTCACCGAAGGCGTGAAGGAGCATCGGGTGGAGGGAGTACGCGTCCGCGTGTATTCGGCCGCGAAGACCGTCGCCGACTGCTTCAAGTATTGCAACAAGGTGGGGGTCGATGTCGCGGTCGAGGCGCTGCGCGACTTCAGCCGCAAGCACCGCGGCGGCGCCAACGACCTGGCTCGTTTCGCGCGCATCTGCCGGGTCTCGCGCGTCATGCAGCCTTACCTGGACGCGATCGCATGACGGGCAAGGGAGAAGGATCCAGCTGATGTAGGAGTAATATCCACCGAAATGCGTCATGGAGGTAGCGCCATGAAAAGCTCATCCGTCGTTCACTCCGACCCGGAGATTCTGGGTGGCACCCCGGTATTCGTCGGCACGCGCGTCCCATTGCAGGCGCTTATCGACTACATCGAGGGCGGCCACGCCCTGGAACAGTTCCTCGACGACTTTCCGACCGTCACCCGGGAACTCGCGATTGCGGCACTCGAGCAGGCCAAAGCCCACTTGATCGCAGATGCGCGTGCTGCCTGAAGAACGAAGGCTATGAGGTTTCGTTGGAGCGGCGGAAGATCTATCAGACTCTCCCGGACCCGGAAGCCGCGAAGCATCGGCAAGTTCGAGTGATAGACGAGTCGGGCGAAGACTACCTGTTCCCCCAGAGCTTCTTCACTCCAATCGAGCTTCCACAATCTGTACGTCGGGCGGTGCTCGCCGCCGTTTAGGCACCCTTTGACGACCGAGTTGATTGCGCCCGCAAGTGCGGGTCCAATAAGGCGCATGCGCAGATTTCTTTGCTTCACCCTCCTCCTCGCCTGGACGCTGGTTTGCACGCCACAGGTCACGAAACGCTACCCAAGCGACCTCCCGGGCGTCGTTCTCGTCCTCTCGTACGACCCCGCCCATCCCACCGCCGACTACGCAGCCGAAACCTTCTCCGCCCTCCCCGACACCGACCCCTACGTTGTCACCCGCGGCCTCGACCAGGGTTTGGTGCGGCTGGTCAACGAGCACAGCCGGCAGGTGAAGCGGTACACCATTCCGCGCGAGCGGGTCCGCGCCATCGTCCGCATCAAGCGCGATATGGATGTGCTGGACAGGGCGGACCTCGTCTTCACGCGCACGGTCCTTGTCTTCGTTCACACTGCGCATTCGAACGCGGGGTTGGTCACCGGAAGCGATGTCTACGAGCTGCCGTTCATCAGTACCCACGAAGTGGACCGGCGCCTTCTGGCAAGGAAGCCTGAATTGCTCAACCTCCTGGACATCGGCCTTGCATTCCGCCGGGAGAATCCGTGACGGCGAAAGACATCCTCGCCTGGAACCGGGATAAAGTAGCCGAAGTCGGCAAAAGGGCGCACGTTCATGACCTCCAGCAGCACCCAGCGAAACCGCACCTTGCTCCGCGGCGGCAGTCGCGATGCTGCCATTCGCGAGCCCGGCGGCCGACACCGCAAAGGCCACGCTCTCCGAAGCCGAGATCCAGCGCGTCCTCTCCCACGGGCCGTGGCCGATTCCGGCGAAGAACACGCAGGCCGCCAAGCCGCTCAACCTCACCGCGCGCGAGCAGACCGACCTGGTGGTCTTCCTCGAAACCCTGAGCGCCTTCTCCAATCCCTGGCGCCCGGACGACAACGGGCGCTGCGATTGACCGGCCCGTGCCGCGCGAATCCTTGACCGGGGAACGCCGTGGGTGAGCTGTTCGGGTCCATCGACTGGCACGGCATCTTCGTGCCCACGGTGTCGCTGGGCGAGCTCATCGTGCGCGGCACGCTCATGTATCTCATCCTCTTCGGTCTGCTGCGGCTGCTGCCCAGGCGGCAGGCCGGCGGGATCGGCACGACCGACATCCTCGTCATCGTCCTGCTGGCCGATGTCACCAGCAACGGGTTCTCCGCGAGCTACACCTCGGTGGTCGAAGGCACGGTCCTGGTCGCCACCATCCTGTTCTGGAGCTACCTGCTCGACTGGATCGCCTTCAACTGGCCGGGCGTCCGGCGCATCCTCCACTCGAGGCCGCTACCGCTGATCGAGAACGGCAAGCTGCTGCGCCGGAACCTGAGGGCCGAGCTGGTCACGATGGACGAGCTGATGTCCCAGCTGCGCGAGCATGGGGTCGAGGACTGCGCCCAGGTGAAACGGGCTTTCATGGAACCCGACGGCGAGATCAGCGTCGTCAAGATGGAGAAGTGACGGGCCTGGCGTACGAATCTGTCGAATTTTATTTCGAAGATCCAGTCCTGGAGCGGCTCTTCGGGCAGTTGGTGTACCGGTACCGGTACATTCTATGTCGATGCAACGAACCGGAAGCCGGCCGCGCCGGGACCGCGCTTCGGTCAGTCCTGGTAGGAGCGGTCTGCCCGGTCGAGCTGGCGCACGAGCGCCTCGAAGCCGATCTGGCCGAATTTTCCGTCGCCCACCCCTTGCGCGGTCTTCACGGTCGAGTCGATCACGCTTTGCGGCGGCATCGCCAGTTCGCCGCCGGCCTGTGCGGCGACCTGGATCTCGCAGGTGCGCTCGAGGTAGTGCATGAGCGTGAACGCTTCCGCGATCGTGCGGCCATGCGTGAGCGTGCCGTGGTTGCGCAGGAACATCATGCGGTGCTTGCCGAGGTTGGCGACGAAGTGCTTGCGCTCCTCCGGCCGCAGGCCCGGGCCGTCGTAATCGTGATAGCCGACCTGCCCGTGGTAGGTGATGCCGAACTGGTTGATCGGCAGCAGGCCTTTCTTCTGGGCGGACACCGCGGTGCCTGTCACCGTGTGCAGGTGCATCGCGCACGCGGCATCGGGCACCGCTTCGTAGACCGTGCGATGCACGATCCAGCCGGCCGGGTTGACCGCGGCGCCGGTCCGCAGTACGTCGCTGCCCGCGAGGTCGACTTGCATGAGGTTCGAGGCGGTCACCTCGTCGAACAGCATGCCGAACGGGATGAACAGGAACCGGTCCGTGGTGCCCGGGATGCGCGCCGAAAGGTGCGTGTAGATGAGGTCGTCCATCTGCCGCCGCGCGAACATGCGGTAGCAGGCGGCGAGCTGTACACGCGCCTGGCGCTCCGCATCCGTGGCGGCCTTGCCGATGGAGCCGATCTTCGTCGATGCTGTGGCGGTAGCGGACATGTGCGCCTCCAAAAAACGGATTGTAGTGGCGAAACCGATGCCCGCGACCAACGGGTTTGCTAGTATCGAAGGATCATGCGAACCGCGGAGCAGGAAGAATGATCGTCGAAGTCCGAGGCAAGAAGCTTTCCGTCGAAAAGCAGGGCACGGGCGAGCCCGTGGTGCTGGTGCACGGCCTGGGCAGCTCGGCCAACGTCTGGGAGCCGCAGGTGCGCGCCCTCGCCGATCGCTTCACGCTGATCCGCTACGACCTCGAAGGCGCGGGCCGCTCGCCCTACGCGGGCGAGCTTTCGATCGCGGGCTGGGTCGACGACCTCGCCGCGATCCTCGAGGCCAACAAGATCACCAAGGCCCGCTTCGTCGGGCATTCGCTCGGCACGCTGATCCTGCAGCACTTCGCGGTCAAGCATCCTGAGAAAGTCGAGAAGCTCGTGTTGATCGGCGTGAACCGCGCGCCGCCCGAGGCCCGCCGCCAGGCGATCAAGGAGCGGGTTGCCAAGGTGCGCGCCGAGGGCATCGACGGCATTGCCGAGGGCATCGTCAAGGGCGGCGTCTCGCCGCACACCTTCGAGAAGAAGCCGGAGATCGTGGCGTTTGTGCGCGAGCTGCTCACGCGCCAGCCGGTCGAAGGCTATGCGCGGAGCTGCGAGGCCATGGGCGCCTCGGTCGCAGCCGATATCACGCAGATCAAGTGCCCCGTCCTCGTCATTGCCGGGCGCGACGATGCGGTGAGCCCGGTGGCGAACGGCGAGGGCATCGTCGCCGATGTGCCGACCGCGAAGCTCAAGATCATCGAGCAGTGCGGCCACTGGCATCCCATCGAGCAGCCGGCCGAAGTCACCAAGGCGCTCGCCGAATTCCTCTGAGGAGAACCCGCATGGCCAAGATCAAGCACATCGCGCTTTCGGTCCAGGATCCGGAAAAGACCGCCAAGTTCTACGAGGAGGTGTTCGGCCTGCAGCGCGTGGGCACGACCGAGTCGCCGCTCGCGAGCGGCGTCTACCTCTCGGACGGGGAAATCAACATCGCGCTGCTCAACTACAAGACCGACGAGATGGCCGGCATCTCGCCCGGCAAGGACTATTCGTGCACGCACCATTTCGGCTTCAAGGTCGACGACGTGGCGGATGTGAAGAAGAAGATCGAGGCGCACGGCGGCACCTTCTTCATGGACCTGCCGGCGCTCAAGGACACGCTCTACTACGAAGAGAAGTTCCGCGATCCGGAGGGCGTCATCTTCGACATTTCGCAGCACGGCTGGGTCACGAAAGCCGGACAGGAGAAGTAGCCGCTCCGGTTGCGGGGGAACCATCCGGGACATCGGCGCTCTATCGGAGATGGGAACCCAAGCTGAATACGAGGCGGTCGAGCCCGCCCGCGAGGAAGTCGACCGGATCGATGGCCCGGTCCTCGTCGAGTTCGGCAGCCCGTGGTGCGGGCATTGCCGGATGGCCGAACCGTTGATCGAATCGGCGCTCAAGGATCACCCGGAGGTGCGCCACATCAGGATCGAGGACGGCAGCGGCCGGCGCCTCGGCCGCTCCTTCAAGGTCAAGCTTTGGCCGACCCTGGTGTTCATGAACGCCGGCAAGGAAACCGGGAGACTGGTGCGGCCGCGCGACGAGAAGCCGATCCGCGAGGCGCTTGCCGGGCTCGCCCCGGCAGC
>CAZZDV010000072.1:0-16208 GCA_964652785.1 uncultured Bordetella sp. | reverse complement strand
TACTTCTGCCGCAGCGCCAACGCGTACTACCCTCAGGTAAGCCAGTGTGCCGAAGCCTGGCAGCAGGTCGCCCCCAAGCCCCCGGGTACCTGAAATAAACGTAAAAGGGGCCAGTAAAAGAGTAAAAGGGGCCAGGCTCAATCCTGACGACGTCAGGATTGAGCCTGGCCCCTTTTACTGGCCCTGGTTAAAGGGCGATGCCCGACGCGGCGAGGATGCCGCGTACGCGGGCGCGCTGTTCTTCCGAAATGGTGAGCCGCTCGGCGAAGTCCTTGCCGAGCGGCTTCGTCGCGTCGATGCCCATCTTGGTGACGGTGAAGGTCTCGGGGTCGGAGGTCGGGTCGAGGATCGCGCCCTTCGCGCCGGGAATGAAGACGATATCCTTCTCGGCCTTGACGCGCGTGGCCACCGCCCACATGACGTCGTTCATGTCGAAGATGTCCACGTCCTCGTCCACGACGATGATGTACTTGGTGTAGAACTCGGTCCCCAGCGCCGCCATGATGGCCTGCTGCGGTTCGCCCTGGGAGGACTTCTTCATCTTGATGATCGCGAGGAACGCGCCGCAGGTGCGGTGAGGCACATGCACCGCGATGACATTCGGCAGGTTGCGGCGCAGAGTATTGAGGATCTCACCCTCGCGCGTGACGCACGACACGAGGATGTGATCCTGCGACATCCCCGAAGCCACCGAGTGGAACATCGCATCGCTCCTCATGCGCACGCGGTGCGCGACGAAGACGTTTTGCGTGCTCCGGTACGACGCGTAGCCGGTGAACTCGCTGAACGGCCCTTCGGGCTCGTGCACGTTGGCGAGGATCTCGCCTTCGATGACGATCTCCGCGCCGGCGGGCGCCTCGAGGTCCTGCACGCCGGTTTTCGCAAGCCGGTACGGCTCGCCGAAGAGCCCGCCGATGATCTCGTACTTGCGCACCTGCGGCGGGTAAGCGAAGACCATCGAGCCCATGTAGTGCAGCGGATGGATGCCGAGCGTGATCGCCGCCGGCAGCGATTGGCCTTTCTCTTCCGCGCGCTTGTGGAACTCGTACATGCGCCGGCGCGAATGCAGCGAGACGCCCAAGCGATTCTTGCCCGTGAGCATGAAGCGGTGGAACCCGGTGGTGTCCACGCCGGTGAGCGGATCGCGGGCCGTGAGCTGGCCCGCAGTCACGTAAGGCGCCGCATCGACCGAGAAGTGGGTCGGGATAGGCAGCTTCGAAAGGTCGACCTGGTCGCCCTCGAGCGTGACCTGCTGCCACGCGGCTTCCTTGACCGTCTCGCAGGGGATGTACTTCTGCACGCGATCGCGGAACGCGCTCGGCAGGTCGCCGACCGGCACGCCCAGGCACGCGGCCAGCAGCTTGCGGCTGCCGGCGATGTTCGTGACCACCTTCATCTTGTGGCCCTCGACGTTCTCGTACACCACGACCGGGCTGCGGCCCGCATGCTCGAGCTCGAACACCAGCGAGGTCATGTCGAGATGCGTGCGCACCGGCGCCGTGATGCGCGCGATCTCGTCCGGGTAGTCGCGCTCGACCATTGCAAGGAACCCGCGCAGGGTCTGGCTTTCGTTCATCTGGTCTCCGTTGTTGTTTTTAGCGGGCTATTCGGCCTTGATGCCCGCTTCCTTCACTATCCTGCCCCAGCGCTGGATGTCGTTGTTGATCGTGGCGCGAAACTGTTCCGGCGTATCGCCCAGCGGCTCGGATCCGATCTCGAACATCTTGTCGCGGAAGGCTTGCTCCCTGGCGATGCGCTGAACCGTTTCGGAGAGCTTTGCGATGACTTCGGGCGGCGTCTTCCCCGGCGCTACGAGGCCGTTCCACGGCGCCACGTTGAAGCCCGGCAGGCCGGACTCGGCCACGGTGGGCAGCTCGGGCACCTGCGCTACACGGCGCGAGGTGGTGACCGCAAGGCCGCGCAGCTTGCCCGATTTCACCTGCGGCAGCGCGTCCGAGAGGTTGGCGAACATCATCTGCAGGTCGCCTGCGAGCAGCGCGGCGATCGCCGGCGGCCCGCCCTTGAACGCCACGTGCACCAGCCTGGCGCCCGTCATGCTGCCGAAGACCTCGCCCGAGAGATGCGTGGTCGCGCCGATGCCGGAGGAACCGAAGTTGAGCTTTCCCGGGTTGGCCTTGGCATACGCGATGAGCTCGGGCACCGACTTGACCGGCACATTGGGATTGACCATGAGCAGCAATGCATTGACCGCGACGTTGCTCACCGGCGCGAGGTCGTTGACCGGGTCGAAGCCCACGGACTTCAGCAGGGACGGCGAAACCGTATGCGGCCCGAGCGAGGACATCAGCAGCGTGTAGCCGTCGGGCGGTGCCTTGGCGATGAACTCGGTGGCGACCACGCCGCCCGCGCCGGGCTTGTTCTCGACCACGACGGCCTGGCCGAGGATGTCCTGCATTCGCGCCGCGGTTACGCGCGCGACGACGTCGGTGTTACCGCCGGGCGCGAAGCCGACGATGATCTTGATCGGCTTGTTGGGGAAGGGCGCCTGGGCCGACGCATCAAGGCAGATCGCCATGGCGACCATGAACAACGACTTCGCGAACGCGCGCGGCATACGGATCCTCCCGGGAAACGTGGGCGGGCGAATGCCCGCCGTCACACCTGATCGTAGCAAGCCCTGTGCCATCGATCTACTCCAACTCGGCGATCATCCCTTCGCGGCGAAGACCTTCTGCTCGTCCGGTCGGCAGCATGGTCAGGGCCCCGCTTTCTGGCTTCGGTTCTGCGACTGGTACCACTCGAGGATCTGCTCGCCGTTCCAGTGCAGCACGCCCGGCATCTTGCCGATGCGCGCGTAAACCTCCTCGAGGTACTTGATGCGGAAAGGCTGCCCGCTGATGTACGGGTGGATGGCGATGGCGAGGATCTTGGGGCGCTCGGCGCCTTCCTCGTAATAGCGGTCGAAGGTGTCGAGGACCTTGCGCGTGAAGTACGAGGCCTCGTGGTGCTGCACGATCATCATCGGGATGTCGTTGTTCTCCACCGAGTACGGCAGCGTGACCAGCGGGCCCTTCGCGGTCTGGATCGTGGTCGGCTCGTCGTCATAGACCCAGTCGCCGATGTACCTGACGCCGGCGGCGGCGAGCAGTTCGGGCGTCTCGAAAGTCTGCGTGAGGCCGGGCCCGAGCCAGCCGACCGGGCGCTTGCCGGTGAATTTTTCGAGCGTGTCAAGCGACCGCTCGATCATCGCCTGCTGGTTCTCTTCCTTGTGGATCGGGCCCTGCTCGAAGCTGTGGCCCATGAACTCCCAGCCGTCGTCCTTGCACGCCTGCGCGACACGCGGGTAGTCGAGGCAGACACGCGCATTGATCGACACCGTCGGCCGGATGCCGAGGC
Organism: uncultured Bordetella sp.; assembly: GCA_964652785.1. Taxonomy (GTDB): domain Bacteria; phylum Pseudomonadota; class Gammaproteobacteria; order Burkholderiales; family SG8-39; genus SZAS-79. Next base: position 12,851 of record CAZZDV010000072.1, on the reverse strand, counting down.
GGTCGTACAGTTTCTTGAAGCGCCAGAACCCGACGCGCATGCCGTACTCGTGCCAGCTCCAGTTCGGCACGTCGGGCACGAGCACCACGCCGGTCGGCGCAGGCAGGACCTGCCGCGCCATGGGCTTGCCGATATCCCAGACCTCGAGGTTTACGATCGTCCAGACGACGATGCGCGCGCCGCCGGGAAGCTCGAGCGGCGGGCGGTCGACGATGGCGGAGAAGGGGACGCGTTCGCGGGGCTGCATGGTCTGTCTCCCGTTACGAGGATGAATTCACGACTTTATATTGCACCGGACAAGGCAGGGAGAGGCTCTCCTGCCAGTTTGTGTATCGGTACCGGTACATTTCAGCCTGTCCTGGCCGCATTGATCGCGCGCCAGCTGACGCAAGGCTGCGCAGGGCGATTGCTCGGGAAGTCGTCATCGTCTGAATTCTACCTGCCGCTGCGCTTTCGTCCCGCGCCGGGTGATACCCTTTCACGCTTTCACTGAGGGATGGCGTTGCAGGGCAAACCGATTCCACGCTGGCTAGGCATTGCGATCCTGCTCGGTATCTCCGTGGTCTTCGGCAGCAATCACGTCGCCGCGCGTTTCGCTTTCGAGCACGGCTCCAACGTGATTACGGCCGTGGCGTTTCGCGCCACTTGCGCGCTGCTGTTCGTGTTCGTGCTCCTCGTCGCCAACCGCGTCTCCTTCGCGCTGCCCGGAGCCACGCGCACGCGCGGCATCGTGATCGGCCTCTTCCTGCTCATGCAGAGCTACTGCATCTTCTCGGCGGTGGCGCTCATCCCGGTCGCGCTGGCGCTCCTCGCCTTCAACACCTATCCGATCGTGATCGCGCTGACCGCATGGTTCGTCGACGGCGAGCGACCCTCGACCCGCGCGATCATCGCCATGCCGGTGGCGCTGGTCGGACTTGCGCTTGCGCTGGATGTCGGAGGTTGGAGCGGGGTGGGTGCCCCGAGCTTCGCGGGTCGGTGGGACGAAATCGGCGTAGGCGTGCTCTATGCCACCGGCGCGTCGTTCGCTTTCAGCGCGGCGCTCTTCCTGACCACGCGCTGGCTCAAGGACGTGGACGGGCGCCTTCGCACGCTGCTGGCCACCGGCACCATCGCGGTGGTCATGCTTGCCTTCGCGCTGATGACGAACGCGCTTGCGCTGCCAAACGACAAGACCGGCTGGGTGGCGCTGGTGCTCGTGGGCTTGTGCTACAGCGCGGCGGTGACGTCGCTTTTCGTCGTGCTGCCGAGAATCGGGCTGGTCAACAACTCGGCGGCGCTCAACTTCGAGCCGATCGCGGTGCTGGTCATGGGGTGGATGCTGCTCGGCCAGGCCATGGCGCCGCTGCAGATCTTCGGCGCCTTCGTCGTCATCGGCGCGATCGTCGCCCTTAGCACAGGCAAGAAGTAACCTACTCCGGCTGGAAGGCGACGACCTTGTTCCGACCCTCATGCTTGGCCTTGTAGAGCGCCCGATCCGCCCGCGCCACCAGTGCGTCCATCGTATGCCCGTCCTCAGGGAAACTTGCCACCCCGATGCTGACTGTCGAGCGGACCGCAGTGCCGTCGTACAAGAGCGGCTTGGCTGCCATCGAATCGCGGATCCGCTCGGCTACGTCGCACGCGCCTTTCGATGGCGTCTCGGGCAGCAGCACGACGAACTCATCCCCCCCGTAGCGGGCGGGCACGTCGGTGTAGCGCAGCTCGGCCTGGATGCGTTCGGCAAGCTGCCGAAGCAGCCGGTTGCCGGCTTCGTGGCCGTGGGTGTCGTTGACCTGCTTGAGGTTGTCCGAGTCGACCATGAGCACGCTGATCGCGCGCTTGTAGCGCGATGCCTGGCCGAAAAGGCGATCCGCGACGATGGCGAAGCCGCGGGTGTTGTACAGGCCGGTGAGCTCGTCGGTTTCCGAGAGCAGCTTGGCCTTGTTGAGCCCGTAGCGGATGTCGGCCGAGAACATCGTGGTGACGTACGCAACCAGCAGGACCGGCGCGAGCTGCGCGAAGAGCGAGCCGATGCCGCGCAGCGTGAACAGCGTCTGCTGCGGGTCGGCGTCCGCGAGCAGTACATGGCAGGCCGCGATCAGCACCACCTCGATCAGGGTGGTGAGCTTGCCCAGCGTAAGCGCGCTCGTGATCACCGCGAGCATGTAGAGGTTCAACAACGGGCTCGCGAGCTTGCCGGTGAACCACAGCGACCAGGTGATGAACACGATCATCGCCCAGGTCTCGATCGCGATCTTCCAGCGGGTTTCGCGCTTGTAGAAATTCGCGTAGCGGAAAGACATCACGAACGCCGCATAGAAAAGGAGCGCGGCGCTGATCGCGACCTCGTCCTCCTTGGCCGGCCCGCCGAAGGCCAGGTAGAGCAGGACCAGGATCAGCAAGAGCCATTCGATTTCGGCCACGGTGCGCGAGATGCCGCGCAATTCCTCGAGCTCGATGCTCGGTGGTTTGGCGCGCGCGGGGAGCTGCAGGGCCTCTTGCATCGGCCTGTTCTTTCTTGTTTTAGAGTTCGTGCAAGTTTATCGCAGGGCTGTGTCCTGCGCTCAGGCTTCGCCCCAGACCTCGCGGGCGGTGGCCACGAAGTGACGCATTTTTGCCTCCTGATCCGGTTGCGTGACCTGGTTGCCATGGTCGGTGCTCGAAAATCCGCACTGCGGCGAAAGGCGGGCATAGCGCCGCGGCAGCTCGTCCGGGTCGTCGCCGCGCTGGCGGGCGCCTTCGCGCATCCTGGGGTCGCACAGGTAGGCGAGGTTGGTGTCGTCCAGCTGCAGGTAAGTACACCCCGTCTCGCCGAGCGCGCGGATCTCGTCCTGGTAGCAGGTGGCCACGTCGGCGAAGAAGTCTTCCATGTCCGGGTACGCATCGCGCGAGATCGCGCCGCGCCCGCCGCGAAAATGCAGCATCGTGGGCGAGGGGATCGTCACCTTGGGCGTGCGCGCAGTATCCGTCCAAGCCGATCCGCCTCGTCGTGGGCTTCGCGCCGGAGGGCGCGGCCGACGTAGTAAAAAAACTCTACACAGCGACCAGCGCCGACTGAGCCCTACAACCCGAGGTACGCCTGCTGGACCCGTGGATCCTCGGAGAGCTCGGCGGTGCTGCCGTGCATCGCAACCTTGCCGGTTTCGATGACATAGGCGCGATGCCCGAGCTCGAATGCCGTGAAGACATCCTGCTCTACCACCAGGATCGCAAGCCCCTGCCGGTTGATCTCGATCAGGGCCTCGCTAAGCTGCTCGACCGCCATCGGCGCAAGCCCAAGGGAAAGCTCGTCGATCATCAGGAGGCGAGGGCGCGACATGATGCCCCGGCCGATCGCGCACATCTGCTGCTCGCCGCCCGAAAGCGTGGTCGCGTCCTGGCGCTCGCGCTCCTTGAGGCGCGGAAAGATCGCGTAGACCGACTCCAGGTCGCGCTCGATTTCGGCTTTGCCCGAATTGCGCAGGTAGGCCCCGAGCAGGAGGTTGTCGCGAACCGAAAGGCCGCGGAACAGGCGGCGTCCCTCGGGCACATGCGCGATGCCCGCGTCCAGCACCTCGTGGGGCTGGGCACCGGCAAGCGATTTGCCGGCAAAGCTGACCGTCCCCGCGCCAATGCGCACGAGCCCCGAGATGGCTCGCAGGAGCGTCGACTTGCCGGCCCCGTTGGACCCGATGATGCAGGTGATCTCGCCGGGCATGACCCGCAGGTCCACGCCCCACAGCACCTGCACGTCGCCGTATCCCGCGGCGAGGCGCTCGACGTTCAGCAGCGGCTCGCTCATGCCGGCGTCCGCGCCCGCGCCAGTTTCTTCTGGCGCTCGGCGAACTTGCTGCCGAGGTAGGCCTCGATTACGCGCGGGTCCTTGACCACATCCTCGGAGCGGCCCGCGCTGATGAGCTCGCCGTGGTGGAGCACCAGGATGCGCTGCGAGAGCGAGAGCACGACTTTCATGAGGTGCTCCACGATGATGATGGTGATGCCGCGCGCCGCGATACTGCGGATGAGCGCCAGGGCGTGGTCGATTTCGGACGAGTTCAGCCCGGCGTTCACTTCATCGAGCAACAGGACCTTGGGCTTCATCGCGAGGCTCTTGGCGAGCTCGAGCCGCTTGCGCGAGGGCAGAGTCAGCGAGGCGGCCGGACGGCGCGCTTGGGCCGCGAGGCCCGCGAATTCAAGGTGGGCGAGGGCGGCGGATTCCGCCTCGGCGCGCGACGCCGCGGCGCCCGCGAACAAGGCGCCGGCCGCAACGTTTTCGAGCACGGTCATGGCCGGGAACGGCTGCACGATCTGGAAGGTGCGCGCAAGGCCGCGACGGGCGGCCTGGAACGGGCGCTGGCCGGTGACGTCCTCTCCGCGATAGGTGACCTTGCCGCTGCTCGCCGGAAAGACACCCGTCACCAGGTTGATGAGTGTGGTCTTGCCGGCGCCGTTGGGGCCGATCAGCCCGACGATCTCGCCTTCCTCGAGCGTAAACGAAACGTCCCTGACCGCCTGGATGCCGCCGAAACTCTTGCTCAGGTTGTCGACCTGGAGCAACGGGACGCTCATGCCGCGCCCCGGCGCGAGAAGAGCCGCAAAAGGCCGCCGGGCAGGAAGAAGATCAGCAGCACGATGATCACGCCGAGGATCGCCTGGTGGTAGTCGAGGAACTTGGCCCAGATCGTCTCTTCCATGAGTACGAAGGCCGCCGAGCCGATCACCGGCCCGAACACGGTGCCCGGCCCGCCGAGCAATACCATGACCGGCACCTTGAGCGTGAGCAGGATCGAGAACGAATCGACTGGCGAGATGTACGCCACCCACGACGCATACGCCGCGCCGATCGCCCCGCAGAAAACGGCCGACAGGGCGAAAGCCGCTGTCTTGTAGCGCGTGACGTCCACGCCCACCATGTCCGCCGCATCCTCGTTCTGCTGGATGCAGCGCAGGCCGAAGCCGAGCCTGCCGCGATCGACCAGCACCGTGGCGATGAAAGCCGCGAGCATGATGCAGAGCATCGTGTAGAGAAACACGCGGCCGATGTAGTTGGGACCTCCGGGCATGATCTTGACGTTGAGGCCTTCGCCGCCGCCCGTGAAGCCGGCCCAGGTCGAGGCGATCAGCATTAGCACTTCGACGAGTGCGATCGACGCGATCGCGAAGTAGTGGCCCCGCATGCGCAGGATCGCGAACCCGAGCAGAGCTGCGAATACGGTCGTCACGATTGCCGCCCCCACCCACGCGGCGCCGACCCAGAGGCCGGCGTTCTGCATGAGCGCGCCGCTGTACGCGCCGAGGCCGAAGAAGGCCGCGGTGGAGAATGAGGGGTAGCCCGCGTAGCCGCCGATGAAATTCCAGGACAGCGCGAGCGCCGCGTACATGGCGAGGAAGGTCGCGATCTTGACGATGTAGTTGCTTGCAAGGAAAGGCGAGGCCGCAAGCGCGAGCATCCAGAGGGCGAACAGGACATAGGGCAGGCGCTTCATTCGTAGCCCTTCTTGCCCACCAGGCCGGTCGGGCGGACGATCAGGAGCACCAGCATGATCAGAAAGCCCGCGAGAATTGCGCTCTGCGGACCCAGCCAGTGGCCGGCGAGGCTCTCGATGAGCCCGAGCGCGATTCCGCCGACCAGGGCGCCGGGCACCGAACCGAGCCCGCCGATCACGCAGATCACGAAGGCCTTGCCGAGGAAGAGGCCGGTCACGCTGGTCGTGATCGGGAAGACCACCGCAGCCAGCGCGCCGCATGCCCCGGCCATCAATGCGCCGATGCCGAAGGTAATCGCGTAGACGCGGTTGACGCGGATCCCCATGAGCGCGGCGGCATCGCGATCCATGCGCACGGCGACGATCGCGCGGCCGGTCCGGGACGTGCGCAGGACTGCGTACAGGACACCCGTCAGCACGAGCGCAAGGCCCATCGCCGCGACGCGGTCCAGCGGCAGGATCACGCCGCCGAGGTCGAGGCGCCCGAGGTCGAGGACGATGCGGCGCGGTGTTGCGGTGAAGCCCAGATTCATGAAGTTGTACAGGATCATGTCCAGGCCGAACGTCAGCGTGAGCGTCGTGAGCACCGGCCGCGTGACGACACGGTTGATGAGCGCGTACTGGATCAGGTAACCCAGCGCGAACAGCACCGCGGCTACAGGCAGCAGCGAGACGAAGGGATTGACCTTGAGGTGCAGCCAGGCGAAAAACGTGAGGTACCCGCCGAGGATGATGAACGAGCCGTGCATCATGTTGATGACGTTGAGCACGCCCCAGACGAGCGAAAAGCCCACCGCGATGCAGGCGTAGATCGCGCCCAGCATCAGGCCGTTGGCAAGGACTTGACCGTATTCCATGAATTGACCGCGTCAGCACCCGCCCGGGTGTGCCGGCGCGGGGGTGGACAGACGGCGGGCGCCGGCGCAGCGCAATCGTGCGCCGGTGCCCGCAGGAGTCAGGGTGCGCGCCGGAGCGTGCCCGTCTTGATGTTTTCCGGGTGCAGGATCACGGCCTTGCCGCCCTGCACCTGGATGATCGGCAGGTCGCGCCCGCCGTTCATGCCGTTGGCGCTGAACTTGATCGGCCCGTAGAAGGTGACGATGTCGAGCGCCGCGAGCGCATCGCGCACCTTGGCCTTGTCGATCGTGCCCGCCTTCTCGATGGCCTTTTGCAGGGCCACCAGCGCCGCGGCCGCGGCGGCATGCACGTAGTCGGGATCGGACTTCTCGCGCGCGACGAACTCATCGTAGAACGCCTTGGTCGATCCCCAGGGATCGTCGCCCTTGAACTGCGCGCTGTGGTGCCACCAGCTCGCACTGGTCACGCCTTCGGCCAGCGGCCCGAGCGAGTCGATGAATTCCTTGTAGACCGGGCCGGTGATCATCGTCACCACGGGCGCCTTGACGCCCAGGTCGGCCATCTGCTTTCTCGCGAGCACCAGGTCCTTGCTGTAGCCGGTGATGTAGATCCAGTCCGGGTTGAGCGACTTGATCTTGGAGATCGGCGTGGCGAGGTCCAGCGCGTTCACCGGGTAGAACTCCATCGACAGCACCTGCAGGCCGGCCTTGCCGGCGGCATCGTTCATCACCGTCGCCATGGCCTTGGGAAAGACGTCCTCGCGCCCCAGGATTGCGATCCTCTTCGCGGTGGGCATCTGCTTGGTGACGACTGCGAGCAGGTTCTCGATGCTGCCGCTGTTGGGCGCAAGCGTGCCGAACAGGTATTTGTAGCCCTGGTTGAAGATCGAATCCGAGGATGCGCTGGTCGCAATCACGGGTACGCCGTAGCGCTCGGCGACCCCGGCGACGACTTTGGTATGGCCCGAGCCGAAGGGCGCGAGCAGGAAATTCACCTTGTCGTCGACGATCAGTTTCTCGGCCAGCTGCTGCACGCGCTGTTCGTTGGTCTGGTAGTCGTACTGGAGGATCTCGACGCGCATTTTCTTGCCGCCGACGCTGATGCCGCCCGCGGCATTGATGCGCTTGAGCCACATGTCGTAGGCGATCTGCTGCTTCTTGCCTTCGTCGGCAAGACCGCCGGTGAGGGCCAGCGGGGCGCCGATCTTGATCGTCTGGGCGTGCGCCGTACCCGTAACTGCGGCGGCCGCGAACAGAGCTGCGGCCGCGAGGCTTCCAAGCTTCTTGAATCGTATCGCTGGTTTCATCGTTTCCTCCCGTTGGACTCGACATCATACTAACAAAGGTCGAATGCTTAAAAGCAAAACCCGTGCCGCCAGCACTTCGGCCGCGCGTTAGTACTCCAGCTCACGATTTACGACATTGCGCAGCCTGCGCCCCGCCATGAACCGCTCCATCTCGGTGAAAAGGAGGTCGAGCGTCTTGGGCGTGTAGCGCTCGGTATCGTCCGAGGAGCAGTGGGGGGAGATGATGAGGTTGGGCGTCTTCCAGAGCGGCGAAGCCGCCGGCAGCGGCTCCGGGTCGAAGACATCGAGCACCGCGGACACTTCGCGCTTCTCGAGCCGCTTGCGCAGCGCTTCGTAGTCCACGAGCGCGGCACGGCTGTAGTTGAGCAGGCCGGCGCCTTTCTTGAGCAGCCCGATCTCGGTGCGACCCAGCATCTGCTTCGTGCGCGCGGTCGCTGGCGTGGCCACGGCGACGAAGTCGGCGCGCGGAAGGAGCCTGCGCAGCGCGTCGGGCGTATGCATTTCATCGACATGCCTGCGCGGACGCCCGGTGCGCCGGATGCCGATGACGTGCATGCCGAAGCGTTTCGCCCAGGTCGCGATTCCGCTGCCGACGCTGCCCACACCGATGACAAGGAGGGTCTTCCCCTCGATCCCGCTATTGAAAACCTGCTCCCACTTGCCGCTGCGCTGGTTGGCCACCATTTCGGGCACGCGATTGTTGAGCATCAGGATCGCCATGATCGCGTACTCATGGGCGCGGGCTCCATGGATCCCGCGGTTGTTGGTGAACACGACGTTCTTCGGCAGCCAGTCGAACGGGATGAAATGGTTGATCCCGGCGCCGGGGGCGTGGATCCAGCGCAATTTTGGCGCGCGCTCCGCGAGGTTGGCCCGATCGAAATTCCAGCCAAACAGCACATCAGCGGTGCGCAGGCGCTCATCCAGCCGATGGCCGTCGTCTCCCATCGTGATGTCGAGGCGCGCCGCGACCGCGGGGAAATTCTTCAGCGATGCCTTCACCCGGGCCGGGGTGACTTCGAAAACCTCGCCAAGGGACGTGTCGTTGTCGATATGCAGGTGGATCCGGGGTGCGCGTGACTTGCCGGATGTCATTTTCACTGCCTTGTCTCGCGGTTCAGGGCAGCACCGCGATCGACCGTATGCTCGATCCACCACTTGCCGAGCTTCGGGATCAGGTACTCGTGGCTCGAGAGCCGGCCGGGGCGCGCCAGCGGCGAGCCCAAACCGCGCTGCTGGATGCGCGCGATCTGGTTGTCCTCGGCAATCGACTTGTCCCAGCGCTTGTAGTAGTACGCGGCCCGCTCTGCAAAATCGGGAAGTTGCGTGGTCGCCTTGGGAAAGCACGACCCGACGACGACCCGCGTGCGCGTGGGGCCGAGCGGATGCAGCTCGATGTACCACACGCAGTCGAGCGTCATGCCGAGCATGGTCGAAGGATTGATGCAGACGTAGTTGGTGCCTTCGGCCGCGTGCCCGTGGATGCCGGGAATGACCGGGAAGGCATGCTTGCGGTCTTCCTCGAGAAGCGCGCGCGTGCCGGTATGCTTTTCGCGGATCGCCATCCACGCGCCCCTGGCCGGGACGTCGAAATGCTCGAAGTCGAGCAAGTTGAGGGTCGAGCCGTGCACCGAAGGCAGGTGGTACTCCTCCATCGCGTTCTCGATGTGGATCTTCCAGTTGCACTCGACCTCGTGCGTCTTGATGCGCGTGAGGACCAGGTTTTCGCAGTCGTAGGCCGCGAGTACTTCGGGCATGTCGCCGAGATACTCCAGCAGGGGCGGGGCTTCCCCGTCGAAGTTGATGAACAGGAACCCGCCCCAGGTTTCGAGCCGCACGCGGACCAGGCCGTAGTCGCCTTTGTCGAACCCGACGGTCTGCTCCATGCCGGGGCAGCCCTTGAGCTCGCCGCCGATGCCGTACACCCAGCCGTGATACGGGCACTTGAGTCCGCGCGTGGTGGCGATGGTCTCGGGCATCTCGGCATCGATGAGGCGGGCGCCGCGATGCCTGCAGGTGTTGGCCAGCGCCTTGATCGAACCATCGCGGTCGCGCACGATCAGCAGCGGCACGCCGGCGTAGTCGATCGAAAAGTAGTCCCCGGTCCTCGGGATGCGGTCGGTGCGGCCGATGAAATTCCAGACCTTCATGAACAGGTGGTCGACCTCGGCGCGAAAGAACTCGGCGGAGGTATAGCAATGCGGCGGCAGGGTCGTCGCCTCGATCGCGCTCTTGCGGATTGCGTCGTAGGTTCGCGGGTCGAACATGGCAGCGGTTGTCATTCGATCTCCTTTCGAAGTCGGATAATATATCGACGCCGATATTTTGGAATCGCAAGTTCGCGAACCAAGGGCATGTAAAGGAGCGGTGATGGCGGCAGGCGCGGTCCTGTGGGACGAGCTCTCTTGGCAGGATGTGGCCGCGGTGCGCGACGGCGGCATCGACATGGTGATCCTGCCCGTGGGGGCGACCGAGCAGCATGGCCTTCACCTGCCGACAGGCGTAGACACGTTTTCGGCGCGAGCGGTGGCGCACGGAGTGTCGGCAAGAACCGGCATTCCCGTCCTCCCTGAGCTGCCCTACGGCTGTTCCCTTGGCCATTCGACCAAATGGCCCGGCACGCTCTCGCTGCGCCCGGATACACTGGCCCATATCGTGCGCGAGCTCGGCCAGCAGGTGCTCGCCTCGGGCTTCAAGCGCATGCTGCTGCTCAACGGCCATCTCACCAACTGGGCACCGTTGCGCTGCGGCCTCGAAACCATTCGCGCGGACCTGCCGGAGATGCGCATTGCGCTGCGCTCGCTGTGGGAGATTACGAAGGAGGTCAACGCCTGGTACCTGCGAGACGCGGGCGGCGGCTTCCATGCAAACGATGCGGAAACCTCGGTGATGCTTTCATTGCGGCCCGACCTGGTGCGCATGGAGCGTGCCGTCGACGAGCCCGACCGCTCCACGTGCTGCTTTTTTTCGTATACGGTCGACAAGGAAAGTATCCACGGCGGCGTGGGAAAGCCCACCCAGGCCACACCCGAGTTCGGCCGCCAGATCCTGGAGGGCTGCGTGAGCGCGTTGAGCGACCAGTTGCTGCGCGCGCTCAAGGAGCGCACGCCGCTCGAAGACTGGGTGGATCCGCCCGCCGTAACCTGATTGCGGCCGCGTTCGCGCGGCCTGTTCCCTGAATCGAAACCTAGAACACTTTTTGAGCGGAGAAATCCCTGTCCCATGAGCAATGAACAAGATCCCAAGTCCCTGGGCGCAGCTCTCGCGAAGAAGGGCGTGAAGTACCTGCTGCCGACTTACTCCGACATGCACGGGCGATCGAAGTCGAAGATGGTGCCGGTCAGCCACTACGAGCGCATGCTCGGCGGCTCTGAGCTTTGCACTGGGGCGGCGCTCGAAGGCGTGCCGCAGGAGGTGAACGACGAAGAGGTGGCCGCCCATCCCGACCCGGCGTCCTGCACGATCCTGCCGTGGATGCCGGATACCGCCTGGTTTGCAAGCGACCTCTGGTGCGCGGGCAAGCCCTTCGAGCCGTGCAGCAGGAACATCCTCGGCCGCGTGCTGGCGGACGCCGCGAAGCTGGGCTACGGCGTGAACGTGGGCATCGAGGCCGAGTTCTGCGTCCTGCGCGATGACCCGAAGGAAGGCTATGCGCCGCTGAACGCGAGGCCGCACCTGGTCAAGCCGGCGTACGACGTGGCGCGCCTGCTCGAGAACATGCCCTGGATGGGCGAACTCGTGGGTGCGATGAACGACCTCGGGTGGGGCGTGTATTCGCTGGACCACGAGGATGCGATCGGCCAGTTCGAGATCGATTTCAAGTTTTTCGAGGCCAAAACGATGGCCGATCGCATGGTGTTTTTCCGCCTGATGGCCGATGAGATCGCGCGCCGCCACGGCGCCTTCGCGAGCTTCATGCCCAAGCCGTTCGGGGACCGCGCCGGCAGCGGGGCGCACTTCAACGTGTCGTTTTTCGACCTGAAGGACAAGCGCAACCTGTTCGAGGCCCCGAGCGACGCTCGCGGCTGCGGGCTGTCGAAGATCGGCTACCAGTTCATCGCGGGCGTGCTGCGTCACCTGCCGGCGATCTGCGCGGTGGTCGCGCCGACCGTGAACAGCTACAAGCGGCTCGTTGCCCGCGGCAGCCGCGCCGGTTTCACCTGGGCGCCGATTTTCGTCTGCTACGGCGGCAATAACCGGACGAACACCCTGCGCATCCCGCTCGGCGGAGGGCGGGTCGAGCTGCGGTTGCCGGACGCCGCTTGCAACCCCTATCTTGGCCTGGCCATGACGATTGCCGCGGGCCTCGAAGGCATCCGCGAGGGGCTCGACCCCGGCGAGCCTCACGCCGACAACATGTACCTCAAGTCGAAAGCGGAGCTCAAGGAGATCGGCGTTTCGATGCTGCCGCGCTCCCTCGGCGAGGCGCTCGATGCATTCGACGCAGACCCCTTGAGCCGCAAGGTGATGGGCGAGGCAATGGCCGCGTCGTGGCTGGAATACAAGCGCGAGGAATGGCATGCGTACTCGGTGCACGTCACCGAGTGGGAGAAGGAGCGCTACCTGAAGTTCTTCTGAGCGCCTGCATGGCGCCCATCACGATCCTGGTCGGGACGATGACCGGCACCGCGGAATTCGCGGCGGAGGACATGCAGCAGGTCCTGCGCGAAGAGTTTGGCCGGCAGGTGGAGCTTCTTCTCATGGACGACCTTGGCCCGCAGGTGTTCGAGCGGGCGGGCGTATTCCTGGTCTGCACTTCCACCTATGGCACCGGCGATGTGCCCGAGAACGCGAAGCCCTTATACGGCGCGTTGCTCGAACAGCGGCCCGATCTCTCAGGCGTGCGCTACGCGGTGTTCGGCCTCGGCGACTCGACCTACCGCGAGACTTTCAATTTCGGCGGCAAGCGGTTCGACGACCTGCTTGCCGGGCTGGGCGCCCGCCGGCTCGGCGAGCGGGCGCAGCACGACGCAAGCTCCGAGATCTCCACCGGCGACCATGCGCGCGACTGGGTGCGCGGCTGGTATTCAAGCGTGCGCTACGACATCGATCGCGCCGCCACAGGCGGAGGCTAGGCCGGTCCGCGCAGGACGATGAACTTTTCTACGACGAGATCCTTGCTGTGGGCATCTCGAAAGCGCGAACGCCCGGCGCCTTGCCGCCGTTCGCGTCGGCAATGCGCTTGATTTCACCGAGGATGGAGGCCTTAGCGGTCATTTGATTTGCCTGATGCACAACGT
>CAZZDV010000071.1:15318-16460 GCA_964652785.1 uncultured Bordetella sp. | reverse complement strand
CCTTCGCGGACGCCCGAGTCCACGCGTACCCTCGCCGGTGTGGTGCCCGAACCGACCTCGAACTCGACCGCGTCCGGGGAGCGCAGGTGGCGCAGCGTGCCGGTGGAGGGCAGGAAATTCTTCGCCGGATTCTCCGCGTAGACGCGCGCCTCGATCGAATGGCCGTTGATCGAGAGGGCGTCCTGCGAAAGCGGCAGCGGCTCGCCCGCAGCTACGCGCAACTGCCACTCGACGAGGTCGAGCCCGGTGATCATCTCGGTCACCGGGTGCTCGACCTGCAGGCGCGTGTTCATCTCCATGAAATAGAAACTGCCGTCCTGATTGGCGATGAACTCCACGGTGCCCGCGCCGACGTAACCCACGGCCTTGGCGGCGGCTACGGCGGCTTCGCCCATCGCGCGGCGCCGTTCTTCGGGCATGCCCGGCGCAGGGGCTTCTTCAAGGACTTTCTGGTGGCGGCGCTGGACCGAGCAGTCCCGCTCGAACAGGTAGACGCATTGCCCCTTGCTGTCCGCGAAGACCTGGATCTCGATATGCCGCGGCCGCGAGAGGTACTTCTCGACCAGCACCTGGTCATCGCCGAACGAGGCCTTGGCCTCCCGGCGGCACGAGGCGAGCGCGTCTTCGAAATCGGCGCTTCTCTCGACGACGCGCATGCCCTTGCCGCCGCCGCCGGCCGAAGCCTTGATGAGCACCGGATAGCCCATCTTGTCGGACTGGCCGCGCAGGAATCCGGCTTCCTGCTGCTCGCCGTGATAGCCCGGCACCAGGGGCACAGCGGCCTTCTCCATGAGGCTCTTGGCCGCGCTCTTCGATCCCATCGCGCGGATCGCGGAAGCCGGCGGTCCGATGAAAACCAGTCCGGCTTTCTCGCAAGTTTCTGCGAACTCTTCGTTCTCCGAAAGAAAGCCGTAGCCTGGGTGAATGGCCTGCGCGCCCGATTTCCTCGCCACCTCGATGATCGTGTCGCCACGCAGATAGCTGTCTTTCGCCGCGGCCGGACCGATGCAATAGGCCTCGTCGGCAAACGCCACGTGGCGCGCGCCGGCATCCGCCTCCGAGTACACGGCGACCACGCCGATACCCATGCGCCTCGCGGTCTTGGCGATGCGGCAGGCGATTTCGCCCCGGTTGGCGATGAG
>CAZZDV010000071.1:0-15218 GCA_964652785.1 uncultured Bordetella sp. | reverse complement strand
ATGCGCTGCGCGGTGCCGTCGATCATCGTGTCGTCGATCGGCCCGCGCGAAACCGCGCGGATCAGGTCCTTGATCTGCGCCAGCGCGGACTTGCCGCCGAGCACGATGTGACCGAGCAGCTCGTTGATCTTGTCGTCTAGTTCCCCCGGCAGGCAGAGTTCCGACAGCAGGCCGATCCGGTAGGCCTCCGCGGCGCTGAACTTCTCCGCGGTCAGGAAGTACCGGTGAGCCATGCGCTCGCCCATTGCGCGGATCACATAGGGGCTGATGGTCGCGGGCGAAAGTCCGAGCTTGGATTCGGTGAGCGCGAACTCGGCCTCCACGGTGCCGATCGCGATGTCGCAGGCCGCCACAAGGCCGACGCCGCCTGCGTACGCCGAGCCGTGCACCCGCGCGATGGTGGGCTTGGAAAGGCGGTCCAGCGTCTTGAGCATGTCCGCGAGCGCCTTGGCGTCGGCGTAGTTCCGCTCGAGCGTGTAGCCCGCCATGCGCTTCATCCAGTTCAGGTCCGCGCCTGCGCAGAAGGCGGGGCCGGCCCCCATGAGCACGACCGCGCGCACCGAGTCGTCGGCATCGAGCTTTCTGAGCGTCTTCGCGAGGTTCGCGATCAGCTCATCGTCGAATGCATTGCGGATCTCCGGCCGGTTCAGGACGAGGATCGCGCACTGGTTGCGGATGGAGAGTTCGAGGTTCTTTGCCATTTTGTTCCGTTGTTATTCCGAGTTACATGCGGAAGACGCCGAACTTCGTGTCTTCGACCGGAGCGTTGAGTGAGACCGAGATTGCGAGGCCCAGCACGCGCCGCGTGTCGGCGGGGTCGATGACGCCGTCATCCCACAACCTGGCGCTTGCGTAATAAGGGTGTCCCTGCTTCTCGTACTGGTCGAGGATCGGCTGCTTGAACGCGGCCTCTTCCTCTGCCGACCATTTGCCGCCTTTGCCCTCGATCCCGTCGCGCCGGACGGTGGCGAGCACCGATGCGGCCTGCGGTCCGCCGAGCACCGAGATGCGCGCGTTCGGCCACATCCACAGGAAGCGCGGTGAATAAGCGCGGCCGCACATCCCATAGTTGCCTGCGCCGAACGAGCCGCCGATGATCACCGTGAACTTGGGCACGCGCGCGGTGGCGACCGCGGTCACCATCTTGGCGCCGTCGCGGGCGATGCCGCCGGCTTCGTACTTCTTGCCGACCATGTAGCCGGTGATGTTCTGCAGGAAGACCAGCGGGATGTTGCGTTGGCAGGCGAGTTCGATGAAGTGCGTGGCCTTGAGCGAGCTCTCCGAGAAAAGCACGCCGTTGTTTGCAAGGATCGCCACGGGATAGCCGTGGATGCGCGCGAACCCGGTCACCAGCGTGGTGCCGTAGTTGCGCTTGAATTCGTCGATCTCCGATCCGTCTACGATGCGCGCAATGACCTCGCGCACGTCGTAGGGCTTGCGCGTTTCGCTGGGGATCACGCCGTACATTTCTTCCGGCGCGTAGAGCGGCGGGATCGGCTCGCGCACGTCGAGCGTGACGGTCTTCCTGCGGTTCAGGTTGCCGACGATGTCGCGGGCGATCGAAAGGGCGTGCGCATCGTTCTGCGCAAGATGGTCCACCACCCCGGAGACCTTGGCATGCACGTCGGCGCCGCCGAGATCCTCAGCCGAGACGATCTCGCCGGTGGCCGCCTTCACGATCGGCGGACCGCCAAGGAAAATCGTGCCCTGGTTCTTCACGATGATCGACTCGTCCGACATCGCGGGGACATAGGCACCGCCTGCGGTGCACGAGCCCATGACCACGGCGATTTGGGGAATGCCCGCGGCCGACATGTTGGCCTGGTTGTAGAAGATGCGGCCGAAGTGCTCGCGATCCGGGAAGACGTCGTCCTGGTTCGGCAGGTTGGCGCCGCCGGAATCGACGAGGTAGATGCAGGGCAGGTTGTTCTGCGTCGCGATCTCCTGGGCGCGCAGGTGTTTTTTTACGGTCATCGGGAAGTACGTGCCGCCCTTGACCGTTGCGTCATTGGCTACGACGACGCATTCGCGGCCCGCGATGCGTCCGATGCCCGTGATGATCGAGGCCGACGGCACTTCCCCGCCATACATCCCATACGCCGCCAGCTGGCCGATTTCGAGGAAGGGGGAGCCCGGGTCGAGCAGCATGCGGACGCGCTCGCGCGGCAGGAGCTTGCCACGCGAGATGTGCTTTTGCCGCGAGGTTTCATCGCCGCCGATCGTGATCTTCGCGACTTTCTCGCGCAGGTCCGCCACGAGCGAGCGCATGAGCTCCGCATTGGCCTTGAAATCGGCCGAGCGCGGATCCAGCTGTGACTTGAAGGCCGGCATCAGGCCGCTCTGTCCTTGTGCGCGGGCTTGTCGGCGGCCGGGCCGCCGTTCTTCTTCCACTGGCCGAAGCCGCCTTCGAGGTGGAGCACGTTCTTGACGCCCATTTCCTCAAGGGTTGCGGCCGCGAGCACGCCGCGCCAGTCGGCGGCGCAATAGAGGATCAGCGTCTTGCCCTCGGCGAAGACCGGCTTGTAGTAGGGGCTGTCCGGATCGACCCAGAACTCGAGCATGCCGCGCGGCGCATGGAAGGCCCCGGGGATCATGCCATCGCGCTCGAGCTCGCGCACGTCACGCAGGTCGACGAACACCGTGTCCGGTTCGCCATGCTTTGCTTTCGCGGCATCCACAGTGATGCCCTTGGATTTCTTCTCGGCCTCGGCGATGAGGTCCTTGATGCCTTTCTTCAGTGCCATGTCCGCTCCTTAGCCTCCGGTACAAGCGGCCGTTTACGCGCCCGCAAGGGCTCGCGCGATCACCAGCCTTTGGATATCGCTCGCGCCTTCGTAGATCTTGCACACGCGGACGTCCCGCCAGATGCGCTCCACCGGAAAGTCTGCCACGTAGCCATAGCCGCCGTGAACCTGGATCGCGTCCGAGCAGACCTTTTCGGCCATCTCGGAAGCGAAGAGCTTGGCCATCGAGGCTTCCTTGAGGCAGGGCAGGCCGGCATCGCGCAATGCAGCCGCATGCAGGTAAAGCTGGCGTGCCGCCTCGATGTGCGTAGCGCCGTCGGCCAGGCGGAAGCTCACGGCCTGGTGTTCGATCAGGGGCCGGCCGAAGGTCTTCCTTTCCTTCGCATAGGCCACCGCGGCTTCGAGTGCCGCGCGCGCCATGCCTACGGCCTGCGCGGCGATGTTGATGCGTCCGGATTCGAGGTTGGCGAGCGCGATGCGGTAGCCGTGGCTCTCTTCGCCGAGCAGGTTCTCGGTCGGGACTGCGCAGTTCTCGATGAGCACCTGCGCGGTATCGGAGGCGTGTTGTCCGGACTTCTCCTCCAGCCTTGCAACGCTATATCCAGGTGTCGAAGTCGGCACGATGAAGGCGCCGATGCCTCGCTTACCCGCCTCCTTGGCGGTGACAGCGAACACAATCGCAATGTCCGCGGTCTTGCCTGAAGTGACGAACTGCTTGACGCCGTTCAGCACGTAGTTGTCGCCGCGTTTCTCTGCACGCGTGGTGATTGCCGAAGCGTCCGACCCGGTGTGCGGTTCGGTCAGGCAGAACGCGCCGAGGAGGTCGCCGCGCGCGAGCGGGCGCAGGTACCTTTCCTTCTGTGCGGTCGAGCCGAAGCCGTTGAGGATGCCCGCGACGAGGTTGGTGACCGAAATGATCGTCGATGTGGCGCCGTCCCCCGCCGAGATCTCTTCTATGGCGAGCGCGAGCGCGGTGTAGTCCATGCCGGCGCCGTCCCATTCCTCGCCGATGGCGACCGCAAAGAGGCCCATCGCGCCAAGGCCTTTGAGGGCCTCTCGCGGGAACACGCTTTCCTTGTCCCAGCGCGCGGCGTTCGGCGCGAGTTTCTTCTGCGCAAAGGCGCGCACGGTGTCGCGCAACATCTCGTGCTGGCTCGTGAGCAGCACTTCAGGTCACCCGCACGTAGGTCAGGGTGTGGTGGGAAAAGATCCGCCCGGCGCGGTCGTGGCATTCGGCCGTACCGAAGAAGCGCCGCCTCCCCGCCTTGAGGATGCGCGCGGTGCAGTACACCGTCTTCGCCTTTGCTGGTGCGAGGAACACGGTATTGAGGTCGGAGGTCAGCGCATCCTCCGCGCTGCCCAGGCGCGACTTGATCGCCAGCCACATCGCCACATCCGCCGCGGCCACCAGCGCCGGGCCATTGACGATGCCGCCCGGGCGCTCGAGGGCCGGGCTGTTGTGCAGGGCGACCACGCACTCTTCGCCGTCCGCCTTCATCAGGCGGAACCGCCAGGTCTGCAGGAAACGCTCGCTATCGAGGATGCGCTGCAGTTCGGCCTTGCTCGCCGCGGGTCTTGCCGGAAGCTTCGATGCCGCCTTCAAGCGCCTTTCCTTGCGGTGACTTCGATTTCGATCCGCATGCGCTCATCGACCAGCCCGCAGATCACCGCGGTTGCGGCCGGGTGAGCGCGCGCGAAGTGCTCGCCGAAGATCGGCGCGAGCTCCTGGAACGACTCGCGCTCGGTGAGGTAGTAGGTGACGCGAACGACGTCGTCCAGCAACGCGCCGGCCTCGCCGGGCGCCTTGGCAACGTTCCTGAACACCTGGCGGGTCTGGGTCACGAGGTCGTCGGGGATCGTCATCGTCGCGTAGTCGAAACCGGTCGTGCCCGACACGTGGATCCAGTCGCCATCGACGACCGCCCGGCTATAGCCGGCGAGGGACTCGAAGGAAGAACCGGAAGAAATGCGGTGTTTTCTCATGGAAAGTGAAACTTTTATCTGTCAACAACCAATGGGCATGCGGCTTTCAGGCCAATCTACTTGTCAAAATCTGAAAATCACCAAGGAATGATCGCGCCATCGTAGTTGAGGAAGCTCCCATTCTGCGAGGGCTGTAGACTGGCCAGCGTCCCGCGAATCCCGCTGGCGCTCGTGGCCACGTCGATGTCGGCGCCCGCGCCGCCCATGTCGGTGCGTACCCAGCCCGGATGAAAGGTCACGCAGGTCACCCCTTGCGGCCCGAGAACCAGCGACATGTCCTTGAGCACCGAGTTGAGCGCGGCCTTGCTGGCCCGGTAAAGCCAGCCCGAGGGCGCGCTGCGCAGCCCGATGGACGCCATGCGCGAAGAGATCACGGCGAGCGAGCCTTTGGAACGCGAGAGGGCAGGCGCCGTCAGGGGCGAAAGCTTCATCGCTGCAAACACGTTGGTGCGCATGACCGCGTCGAACTCGGCTTCGGTCGAGGCCTCCAGGTTCTGGGTGCGCGGACCATAGATGCCCGCGCAAAAGACCGCGACGTCGAGGCTCGCGCCAGCCAAAGCCGCCTCGAGCGCCGCAGGCGCATCGGCAGCCGTGGCGTCCAGTTTCACCGCCCTTGCGCCGAGGTCCTCGAGTTTCGCAAGCCCGGCCGCGTCGCGCGCTGTGCCTATGACGTCCCACTTCTCCGCGCGGTACTGGCGAGCGAGCTCGAAGCCGATGCCGCGCGAGGCGCCGATGATGAGGGCCGTTTTCTTTCCGCCGGCCATCAGGCGAGCTCCAGCGCCATTGCGGTGGCTTCGCCGCCGCCGATGCACAAAGTGGCCATGCCACGCTTGCCGCCGTACTTGCGCAGCGCGCCGATCAGCGTGACGAGGATGCGCGCGCCGGAGGCGCCGATCGGATGGCCGAGCGCGCAGGCGCCGCCGTGTACGTTGACCTTTTCGTGCGGCAGGTTGTGCTCTTTCATCGCGGCCATGGTGACCACCGCAAAAGCCTCGTTGATCTCGTAGAGGTCGACCTGGTCTGCGCTCCAGCCGGTTTTCTCGAACAGCTTCTTCATGGCACCGACCGGCGCAGTCGTGAACCAGCCTGGCTCCTGCGCGTGCGTGGAATGGCCCATCACGGTCGCGATCGGGGCGAGGCCGAGTTTCCCGGCGGTCGAGCGCCGCATCATCACGAGCGCCGCGGCGCCGTCGGAGATCGAGCTCGAGTTGGCGGCGGTCACGGTCCCGTCTTTCGCGAATGCAGGTTTGAGCGTCGGGATCTTGTCGAAGTTGGCCTTGAAGGGCTGTTCGTCGGTCTCGATAAAGCGCTGGTCCTTTCCGGACTTGATCGCCAAGGGGGTGATCTCCCACGCGAACCAGCCTTCCTTGTTGGCTTTCTGCGCACGCTCGAGCGACTTGATCGCAAAGGCGTCTTGCGCCTCGCGCGTGAAGTTGAATTTCTTCGCGCACTCCTCGGCGAAGGTGCCCATGAGCCGGCCTTTGTCGTACGCGTCCTCGAGCCCGTCGAGGAACATGTGGTCCAGCACCTGGCCATGTCCCATGCGGTAGCCGCCGCGCGCCTTTGGAAGGAGGTAGGGCGCGTTCGTCATCGACTCCATGCCGCCGGCGACCATGATCTCGTTGGTGCCCGCCGTGAGCAGGTCGCTTGCGAGCATCGCGGCTTTCATGCCGGAGCCGCACATCTTGTTGATCGTGGTGCAGCCGGTGCCCAGCGGCAGGCCGGCGCCGAGGCTCGCCTGGCGCGCGGGCGCCTGGCCCAGCCCGGCGGGCAGCACGCAGCCCATGATGACTTCGCCGATGTCTTCGGGCTTGAGCTTGGCGCGCTCGACCGCGGCGAGGATTGCCGCGGCGCCAAGCTCGGGCGCGGCGAAAGCCTTGAGCTCGCCCTGGAAACCGCCCATGGGCGTGCGGGCGGCAGAAACGATGAC
Organism: uncultured Bordetella sp.; assembly: GCA_964652785.1. Taxonomy (GTDB): domain Bacteria; phylum Pseudomonadota; class Gammaproteobacteria; order Burkholderiales; family SG8-39; genus SZAS-79. The sequence continues at coordinate 8,561 of CAZZDV010000071.1, read as the reverse complement.
GACCGGATCTTTTTGCATGCTCACTCCTTCAGCAAAGCCGCCGTGCAGCGGACGGCTTCAATGGTTTCGGCTTCGAGCTTCGCAATGAGCTCGGCGGCCGGTAAAGCGCGCGACATCGACAGTCCTTGGCCAGCCCAGAGTGCGAGGAAATCGGGATTGCCGACCTTGGCCGCGGCCGCGCGCAGCTTGCCGGTGAGGGTATTTTGCGCCGGAAACACGAGCTGCGCGGCGTCGCGGCGGTTCATTTCAGTCATGAAGCGGTTGGCGATGCCGCGCGCGGGCTTGCCGGAAAACTTCTCCGTGACGGCCGTGATGTCCTCACGCGCGGCGAGCAGGGCGTCCTTGTGTGCTTGCGGTGCGCCGGATTCGGTGCAGGGGATGAACGCTGTGCCCAGTTGCGCGGCCTGCGCCCCGAGCGCGAGCACCGCGGCGATCCCTGCGCCGTCCATGATGCCGCCCGCAGCAACCGCCGGCACCCGCACTGCACGCACTATCGCCCGCGTAAGTGCGAGCGTGCCGGTGAGCGCCTCGTACGGGTCGCGCAGGTAGGAGCCGCGATGGCCGCCGGCCTCGCCGCCTTGCGCTATGACGAAATCGAACCCCAGCGATTCGAGCTTCTGCGCTTCCTCCATGCAGGTCGCGCTGCCGCCGACGGCGATGCCGAGGGCCTTGAAGGCACGGATGCGCTCGGGTGACAGGGCGCTCAGGTGGACCGTGAACACGCGCGGCCGAATGGCAGCGATTGCGTCGAGCTGTGCGTCGAAGTCCGGGCCGTAAGGCGCGCGCACCGGCTCGGGGGCTGGCAGGCCGAGCTCCGTGAAATACGCAGCGACCTCGGCCAGCGCCGGACGTTGCTGGTCGTCCGCAACGTCCGGCGGCAGATTTGAGCTGAAGAGGTTGATGCCCAGCGGCCGATCGGTCTTGGCGCGCACCGCGGCGGCTTGTTTCTTCATCTCCTCGGGCTGGGTATAAGCGAATCCGAAGGAGCCCAGTGCCCCGGCGGCCGAACAGGCGGCAACCAGCTCGATCGAAGACGGGCCTCCGGCCATCGGCGCCTGGATGATGGGCACCGCAAGCCCGAGTGTTTCGGAAAACGGCGTTCTAAGCTGCGGCATCGGATAGCCTTGCGTGATCAGGAGGGCAGATCGTACGGCGCACTGGCGACTTCGCTCATCGTCGCGCTCATGCCGTCTCGGCGAACAGCTCACGTCCGATCAGCCAGCGGCGGATCTCGCTCGTGCCGGCGCCTATCTCGTAGAGCTTTGCGTCCCGCCAGAGCCGCCCGGTCTGGGTCTCGTTGATGTAGCCCATGCCGCCGAGCGCCTGGATCGCTTCTCCCGCCATCCAGGTGGCCTTCTCGGCCGAGACGAGGATGGCGCCTGCCGCGTCCTTGCGCGTGGTCTCTCCGCGGTCGAGCGCTTGCCCCACCGCGTAAACATAGGCGCGGCAGTACGAGAACGTCGCGTACATGTCAGCGAGCTTGCCTTGCATGAGCTGGAACTCGCCGATCGGCTGGCCGAACTGCTTGCGGTCATGCACGTAGGGGATCACGACGTCGAGGCAGGCGGCCATGATGCCCAGCGGCCCGCCCGCAAGCACGGCGCGCTCGTAGTCCAGGCCGCTCATGAGCACATTCACGCCCTGGCCCTCCTGGCTCAGGATGTTTTCCTCGGGCACCTCGCAGTCGCGGAACACCAACTCGCAGGTGTTCGAGCCGCGCATCCCGAGCTTGTCGAGCTTTTGCGCGGTGGTGAACCCTTTCATGCCTTTTTCGATGAGGAAAGCCGTGATGCCGCGCGGCCCGGCATTGGAGTCGGTCTTGGCGTAGACCACGAGCACATCAGCGTCGGGGCCGTTCGTGATCCACATCTTGTTGCCGTTGAGCAGGTAGGTCTTGCCGCGCCGCTCGGCGCGCAGCCGCATGCCGACCACATCCGAGCCCGCGCCGGGCTCGCTCATCGCGAGGGCGCCTACATGTTCGCCTGAAAGGAGCTTAGGCAGGTACCTTTTCTTTTGCGCTTCGCTGCCGTTGCGATGGATCTGGTTGACGCACAGGTTGGAAAACGCGCCGTACGACAGCCCCACGGACGCCGATGCGCGGCTGATTTCCTCAACCGCAACAATGTGGGCGAGGTAGCCCATGTCGGTGCCGCCGTATTCCTCGCGCACCGTAACCCCGAGAAGGCCCAGCGCGCCGAACTTCTGCCACAGGTCCATCGGGAACTCGTTCGAGCGATCGATCTCAGCCGCGCGCGGAGCGATCTCGGCCTCGGCGAAGCGGCGAACCGTTTCGCGCAGCGCGGCGATATCTTCGCCATGGTCGAACTTCAGAAAAGGGTATTCCATCGAACCTCCGCGGGCGGCGGGAAAACGAGATAGTGATTAACGTTTACGTAAACGTCAACTTTGCGGGAGAGTCGCCTGTTATGCAGGCTTGCGGCGCTTTGCGGCCTGCTTCTGGTCGGCCAGCCGCTTGGTGCAGCGCTTCTCGAACAGCACGATTTCGGAGAGCTGCGCCTCGATGTCCTCGCGCTGCTGCAGCAACTGGCGCTTGTGCGCCTCGAGCACCGCGAGGAACTTCTCGAGCTGCGGCCGCTCGTCGCGGCCGGGGTCGTACATGTCGACGATCTCGCGGATCTCGGACAGCGACAGACCAAGCCGCTTGCCGCGCAGCGTGAGCTTGAGCCGCGTGCGGTCGCGAAGCGAGTAGATGCGGCGCTGGCCCTCCCTGGCGGGCGAGAGCAGCCCCTCGGCTTCATAGAAGCGGATCGCGCGCGGCGTGACGTCGAACTCACGCGCGAGGTCGCTGATCGAGTACGCGGCGCGCTCGCTGCTCTTGTCGTCCGGGACGGTGCTTGGCATGTGTTTCACGGCTTCGATTGCGGGGATGCTGCGATGCTTGCGATAATCGCAGGGCTTTCCCTCCCTGCGCTGTTCCGGAGCATTTTAGCCGACCGCGCCGCCCCGAGATTCGTAGACCCTTCGAGATTCCACGGATGCCCGCTCCGCTTCAGTTTCCGTTTGCCGAGCCGCCTGCGCCCGGCACGACGCTCGAGGTTGCGCCGGGCGTAAGGTGGCTGCGCATGGCGCTGCCCTTTGCGCTGGACCACATCAACCTGTGGCTGCTCGACGATGAGCTCGATGGCGTGCCGGGATACACGATCATCGACTGCGGGCTGTCGAACGATGCAACCCGCGCGAACTGGGACCGGATTTTTGCCGCGCATCTCGGCGGCCGGCCGGTCCACCGCCTGATCGTCACCCACTATCACCCGGACCACGCGGGCAACGCGGGTTGGCTGGTCGAGAAGTTCGGCTGCGAACTCTGGATGACGCAAGGCGAGTACCTCACTGCGCATGCCGTGATGGACAATGCCGCGGGCTATTCGCCGGAATCCTCGATCGCACTCTTCAAGGCGAATGGGCTGGACTCGTCGCATGACGAAGGCCTCGCCAAGCGAGGCCACTTCTATCGCATGGCCGTCCTGCCGCTGCCGAGCCAGTACCGGCGCATTCTGGATGCCGAATCGCTGACCGTCGGCGGGCGGGAATGGAAAGTGATTGTCGGTTTCGGTCACGCGCCGGAGCACGCCTCGCTGTACTGCGCCGGCCTGGGCGTGTGCATTTCGGGCGACATGCTGCTACCCAAGATTTCGACCAACGTGAGCGTGTGGTCGGTCGACCCGAACGGCGACCCGCTCGGGCAGTTCCTCGACTCGATCCGCGCCTATCTCGACTTGCCCGCGGATACGCTGATCCTGCCCTCGCACGGGCTGCCCTTCCGCGGCGCCCACGAACGCGTTGCGGCCCTAGAGAAGCATCACGCCGACCGTCTTGCCGAACTGGAGCAGGCGATCGCATCCGCCAAGTCGCCGCTTGCGGCGTTCGATGTGCTCGAGGTGCTGTTCCGGCGCAAACTCGATACGCACCAGACCACGTTCGCCATCGGCGAGGCGATCGCGCACCTTCACTATCTCCTCTATGCCGGACGCGCCACGCGTAAGGTTGGCGCAGACCGTGTCGTCCGCTATGCTCCTGCCACGTAAGCCGTCACTAGCGTAGTACCGGTCACTAGCGTACTACATGGGGCGGCCATGCGCCGCCCGGAGGAGACGAGATGGAAGCCAGGCCCACGGCGGACGCTGCCGAGCTCGCACGCCTTTACGCCGGAGTCGCCGACCGCGCCGGCAAGCTGCTCGCGGACTTTGCCCAAAAGCATCCTGCCGGCGTTTCGGCCGCGGTCACCGACGAGCTTGGCATCGCCAAGGCGTTCATGGACCTCTATGCGCGGATGCTCTCCGATCCCTACGCGCTGGCCGCTTTCTCCATGAACATGACTTTCGACTACATGAAGCTCTGGCAGTCAAGCTGGATGCGCATGTTCGGCGGCGAGGCGCAGCCGGTGGCCGCGCCGGTCAAGGGCGACGGGCGCTTCAAGGACGAGGAATGGCAGTCGAGCTTCGTGTTCGATTTCATCAAGCAGTCCTACCTTATTACTTCGCGCCACGTGCAGGATGCGGTCGCCGGAATTGACGACCTGCCCGAGGAATCGAAAAAGAAGGTTGCGTTCTTCACGCGCCAGTACCTCGACGCGCTCGCGCCTTCCAACTTCGCGATGACCAACCCGCAGGTCCTGCGCGAAACGATGGCTTCGGGTGGTCAGAACCTCGTCAAGGGCCTCGACAACCTGCTGGCCGACATCGAGAAGGGCGGCATCAGCATGACCGACGAGAGCGCGTTCAAGCTCGGCAAGAACGTCGCGACGACTCCAGGCAAGGTGGTGTTCCAGAACGACCTCATGCAGCTGATCCAGTACGAACCATCGACGAAGGACGTCTCGCGCACGCCGCTCGTCATCATCCCGCCGTGGATCAACAAGTACTACATCCTCGACCTGCGCGAGAAGAACTCGTTCATCAAGTGGGCCGTGGACCAGGGGCACACGGTCTTCGTCATCTCGTGGGTCAATCCCGACGCGAAGCTTGCCGCCAAGGGGTTCGATGACTACATGAAAGAGGGTCCGCTGGCGGCATTGGACGCGGTCGAAAGGGCGACCGGCGAGCGCAAGGTGAACTTCATCGGCTATTGCCTCGGCGGCACCTTGCTCGGTTGCACGCTTGCGTGGCTGGCCGCACGCGGGGAGGACCGCGTTGGCGCGGCGACATTCTTCGTTGCGCTGCTCGATTTTTCGCAGCCGGGCGAGCTCGGCGTGTTCATCGACGAGGCCCAGATCCAGAGCCTCGAGCGGAAGATGAACGAGCGCGGGTACCTCGAGGGCGCGGAGATGGCGACGACCTTCAACCTGCTGCGGGCGAACGACCTCGTGTGGTCCTTCGTGATCAACAACTACCTCATGGGCAAGGATCCTTTTCCGTTAGACCTGCTGTACTGGAATTCGGACGCGACGCGCATGCCGGCGAAGATGCACAGCTTCTACCTGCGCAACATGTACATGAACAACCTGCTCGGCGTTCCGGGGGCCATCGAGCTCGCGGGCGAGCCGATGGACCTCTCCAAGGTGAAGGTGCCCGCCTATTTCATCTCCACCGCGGACGATCACATCGCGCCTTGGAAAACCACCTATCGCGGATCGAAGTCTCTTGGCGGCAAAGTGCGTTTCGTGCTCGGCGGCTCAGGCCATATTGCTGGCATCGTCAACCCGCCCGTCGCGAACAAGTATCACCACTGGACGAGCGATGCCCGCCCCGAAACGGCGGAGCAATGGTTCGAGAACGCCGCCCAGGCCCCGGGCTCATGGTGGCCGGACTGGCAATCCTGGATGGACGAGCAGAACGGCCCGGACAAAGTGCCCGCGCGGTCGCCGGGCAAAGGCCTGAAGGTGATCGAGGATGCGCCCGGGAGCTACGCGATGCTGCGCCTGAGCTCGCGCAAGTAGCCCAGGCCTTCGATCGCGCGGCTGCCGTACCATGAGGTCATTTCGCCATCGATCAGCCGCACCTGCTTGTTCATCAAAGCAGGCAGCTTGCCGAGTTCGGTGACGTGCTTTTCGCGGAACATGAAGGGCTCGGTCGACAGCAGCACCAGTTCGGCTTCGGCCATCCAGGGCTGCGTCAACATGACGACCGGATAGCGGACTTCCGACGCATCAGGAAGCGTCAGAAGGCCGGCAAGGGAAAGCATGCGCGAGATGTAGGTGTCGCGCGATACCGTCATCCAGGGATCCTTCCAGATCAGGTAGAGGACCTTGCGCATTGGCTGCTCTTCCGCGACGAGCGCGTCGTACGCCGCCTTGAAGCGTTCACAAAGCACCTCAGCCTGGCCCATGCGCCCGAAAATGCCGCCAATGAGCCGGTAAAGCTCAAGGTTGTCCAGAGGGCCGAGCGGATGGGTCACGACCAGGTTCGGCACGAACTCCGCGAGCTTGTCGGCCGTTTGCTTCTCGTTTTCGTCGATGTTCAGGATCACGTGGGTCGGCTGGAGCTCGCGGATGCGCTCCAGGTCGACCGACTTCGTGCCGCCGACTTTCGGGATCGCGCGAACGGCCTTCGCCGGATGAATGCAGAACCCGGTACGCCCGACCAGCTGCGGTGCGAGACCAAGGTCGCAAAGCAGTTCCGTAATCGAAGGGACGAGCGACACGATTCGCACCGTACCGCTGGCCGGCTGATGCACAGTGCCCGCAGCGTCAACCAGGTCCATCCGGTTGGCTAGAGCGGAAGATCGCGCGACTTGCGCGGGGCGCGCGACATGAATGCGTCGTACGCCCAGGCAGGAAGGGCGCGCAGGCACGAGCCGACGAGCGCCATTTGCCATGGGATCACTGCGAGGCGGCGCTTGGCGGTGATCGCTCGCGCAAACCGCGCAGCGGCTTCGTCGGACGACATCAGGAAGGGCATGCGGTATTTGTTCACCTGCGTCATCGGCGTATCGATGAACCCGGGGCAGATGGTTACGACTGAAACTCCGCTTCCTGCTAGCTCGACGCGAAGGCTTTCGAGCCAGGTCGTCGCAGCCGCCTTTGATGCGCTGTAGGCGCCCGACCCCGGCAAGCCGCGAAAACCGGCAACGCTCGAAATCCCGACCAGCGTGCCTTGGCCGTTCTTTCGCATCGCCGGTGCAAAAGCGGCCAGGGTGGCCGCCATGCCCACGACGTTCACCTGCAGTACGCGGGCGAGTATGGCGCCATCCGCAATGTCTTCACCCGACGTGCCTACGGAGATCCCGGCGTTTGCAATCACCAGATCGGCCACTCCAAAGCGTGCCATGAAATCGTCGGCCGCGGCCTGGAGGGCTGCCGGATCGCCGACGTCCAGAGGGTGAACGGAGGTCTGGCCCTGCAGGGTGGCGGCGAGCTTCTCGAGCAGGTCCTGCCGCCGCGCCGCCAGGCCTATCTTCGAGTCCGCCGAAGCGTAATGCCGTGCGAGCGATTCGCCTATTCCACTGGATGCGCCGGTAATGAAGACCCGCACGCGGGGCAGCGCGTTATTTCTTGCCCAGGTTCTTGCGCACCAAGTCGATCAGCTGTTCGGTCCTGGCGAGCATTCCCGATTGCGATCCGCCTTGGTCCGCGGTCACAGTGTACTTGCCCTGCACCGCAAGCAAGGGCACGCCTTCGAGCTGGTAGGCGGACGAAAGCTGCGCCGCGCGCTTGACCTTGGCCTGGACCCCGAATGACTTGTACGCCTCGTCGAACTTCTTGCGCTCGATGCCGTTCTTCTTCAGCCACTCGGTCATCGCGGCTTCGTTGGTAATGACGAGACGGTCCCTGTGGATGGCGTCGAAGAAAGGCTTGTGGACCTTGTCCAGGACACCCAACGCCTCGAAGGTGTAGAAAATGGCCGCGTCGACCGCCCAGCTGTCCGAAAGCACTGCGGGGATCCGGCGAAACTGCACATCTGCAGGCAGCTTCTTGACCCAGGGCTCGAGCATCGGCTCCAGGCTGTAGCAGTGCGGGCAGCGATACCAGAAGAACTCGGCCACCTCGACTTTCCCCTTGGCCTCGACCGGCTGTGCAATTTTGAGCTCGGTATAGTCGGTGCCCGCGTGCTGCGCCTGGGCGGCCGGCGAAAGAAAGGTGAATGCCGCCGCCAGCAGGGCCAGGGCAAAAGAGTTGAAACGGTTCATACGTGCTCCATCGATCAGTTGGACTTGGCGGAGGCCGGGTCCTTGATTTTGACCAGACTCACATCGATTCCGTTCGTCGCCATCGTCGAGCGCATCTTGTTGATCTCGTCGATCTTGGAGTACGGACCGAGGCGCACGCGGTACCAGGTGCCCTTGTCGGGCAGGTTGATCGGTTCCACCGCCGCCTCGAACCCCAGGATTGCCAGCTGCGCCTTGCGGTTGTCCGCATCGGCCGGGTTCTGGAAGGAGCCGGCCTGCAGGAAATAAACGTCCTTGGAGGCTTCCGGTTTACTTTTGGCGGCCGCCTTGAGGTCCTTGTCGGACACGGGCTCCTCGCTGCCCGGCAGGATCTTGTAGAAGTCGAACTTCGGCTTCTCGGCAGCCGGCGCCTTGCCCGCCGGCATGCCGGAGATCTCCGGCGGCTTGCCCGTGTCGACCGGCTTGTCCGCAGTCGGCTTCTTGGTCATGAAGGGAAT
>CAZZDV010000070.1:14843-16837 GCA_964652785.1 uncultured Bordetella sp. | reverse complement strand
GGCGCGCCCTACATCGTTTAGCGGGATGTCGAGCTGGCCCTGCACGCGGCCTTCCGCGTTCCAGGCGGTCTCGCCGTGGCGGACGATGCAGATGCGGGTTGGCTTCATTGCCGCGGCATTTTCTCATTCCCATTGCGTCGCGGGATTGCTTTCGAGTTGCTTGCGTGCATTGCCCTTGTCTCCGTCCTTGTCTTATGGGTCCTGCTTGGAATGTAACGGCGCAAGCAGCGCTACTTGAAAAGCTGCCAGCCCATCATGACCATGCCCGCCACCGAGATGGCCCAGGCCAGCGTGCGCACCCAGGGGAACCCCGCGAGATAGATCAGCGCATAGGCGACGCGACCCCAGAAAAACAGCTCCGCGCCGAGCACCGTCCACTGGTTCGACTTGCCCGAGGCGATGACCAGGAACACGAGCGGCACGAAGAGCACCATGTTCTCGATCATGTTCAGGTGCGCGCGGCGCGCCCTGCCCGCCCAGTCGGCCAGCACCGGCAGGTTGTCGCGATTGCCTGCGAGCGTCGGCAGGCCGACCCGCATGAACGCGCCCTGTGCGGCGATCAGGACCTGCACGAACGTCAATACGACAGCCCACAGCAACAGCATCATTTCCGGTTTCATGGCGCCCTCCCGTTGGGAAAACGCGAGACTAGCGCGCCAGGCGGGAATTCGCCAGTTCCAGGCGGTCCACGACGTTGCGCACGAGCGCGCGGGTCAGCGCGAGCTGCGCGCCGAGGCTCATCGCCGAAAGCGCCGCCGGGACGAACTCGGCGATCATGATGTCGGTCAGCGATTCGACGGTGGCGTGGCGCGGCAGCTCCCCCCCGCGGATATAGGCCATCTCCCCGAAGCACTCGCCTTCGTCGATCGTATTGAGCAGGCGGCCCTGCCGGATCACCTTCACTTGCCCTTGCGCGAGGAAGAAAAAGCTTTCCCCAGCCTCGTTTTCCTTGACCAGCGGGATGGCCCGCTTCACGCGCGACCAGTGGCCGGCCCGCGCAAGCTCCCAGAGCTCCGAATCGGCGAGCGCGTTCAACATCGCGACGCGCTTGAGGGCGACGTATTTCTCGCTGTCCGAAATGACATCGGCGGGCAGCACGAGGCGCACCACGTTCGAGAGGTCCATCGCAAACGCGGCCCACGAGTCGTACCGGTGCTCGGGCCTCTTGCCCAGCGCCTGCAGGATGATGCGGTCGATGTCCCTGGGCATGTCGGCGCGCACCGTCGAGGGCGGCGCCGGCTCCTCGCGCAGGATGCGGTTGAGGAGCTCGTCCATCGTGTTGCCGGTAAATGGGCGCGAGCCGGTGAGCAGCTCGTAGAGCGAAACGCCGAGGCTGTACATGTCGCTGTGCAAGGTGAGCGGCCGGCCCTCGATCTGCTCGGGCGACATGTAGTACGGCGAGCCCATGGCGGAGGTCTGCGACTGGTGGGATTTCCGCAGCAGCGCCGCGCCGAAGTCCGCGATCTTCACGTCCGTGCCTTGCGAGATCATGAGGTTCGCGGGCTTGATGTCGCGGTGGACGATGCCTTCCTTGAAGGCGTAGTCGAGCGCGCCGCAGCATTTGAACCCGATCTGCAGCACGTCGGAGATCGGCAGCAGCGTCTCGGGCGTGACATGCGCCGAGAGGTCGCCGCCGGTGAGGAGCTCCATGGCGATATGGCCGGAGTCTTCCGTCACCACTGCGTCGTAGATCGTGACGATGTGGGGGTGCTTGAGCTTGCCCGCGAGCGAGGCCTCGTTGAGGAACTGCGCGCGGTACACGGTGCCGAACTCGGGGTTGCTGAAGACCTCCGGCTCGATGACTTTCAACGCCACTTCCTTGCCCGAAAACGTGTCCCGGGCGAGGTAGACGGTGCCGGTCGCACCCTTTCCCAGCAACTGCTGGATATCGTACTTGCCGACTTGAAGGCTGAGGTCCATGGCCCGAGCATAACAACCCGGGCCATGGAGCCTGTGTGCCTTAGGTCACGCAGGGCCTGTTCTCAGCGATAGCC
>CAZZDV010000070.1:0-14743 GCA_964652785.1 uncultured Bordetella sp. | reverse complement strand
GACGGCGGGGGCGTAGACACCGGGAGGGCCGTAGGCCGGGACGACCGCGCAGCCGGCAAGCGAGGCTGCGGCGATAACGACGAGAACGAGGGTTTTCATTGGGAAGGCTCCTTGGAAACGCGCCCATTTGAACCCAGCCTGGCAAGCGCCCTGCCGCGCAATTGTTACCAGATATTGCTGCCATCGCCCCCGCGGCGAAAAGGGTTACAACTCGAGGACGCGGGAGCCTTTCGGCTCTCGCCCTCACCCGCTCAGTCGGGGATCTTCAGCTGCCCTTTTATTATTTTTCGGGTCGGAGTAAGCGGGAACTCGGCAACGACCACGAGGCGCTCGGGAAACTTCAGCTTCGCGATCTTGCGCTCCGAGAGGAACGCGACCAGTTCTTCCAGCGTCACGTCCGTCACCCCCGGGCGCAGCGCCACGAAGCAGCAGGCTTTTTCGCCCAGCACCGGATCGGCCATCGCCACGATCGCCGATTGCAGGACCTTCGGGTGCGAATCCAGCAGGTCTTCCACGTCGCGCGGGTTGAACTTCACCCCGCCGCGATTGATCACGTCCTTGCCTCGCCCGGTGATCGACACGTTGCCGGCGGCGTCCATCTTCGCGAGGTCACCCGTGCGGTACCAGCCGTCCGGCGCAAACGCGGTCTCGTTGGCCGCGACGTTGTCGTAGAACGCTGGAAACGCAAGGCACCCGCGCACCTGCAGTTCGCCTTCCTCGCCTGCAGAGCAGGGCTCGTCCACGGGCGACACGACGCGCACTTCGGTTCCCGGGCTCGCGCGCCCCGCGCTCGTCGCGGACACCTCGAGCGGATCCGACGGCCGCGTATAGAGCGCGGCCTGCGTCTCGGTCATGCCCCAAAGCTGCGTGACTGCGCACCTGGGCAACTTCTCGGCCAGCCAGCGCACGAGTTCCGGCGGGCAAGCGCTGCCCGACATGATCGCAAGGCGCAGCGAGGAAAAATCGTGCTTGTCGAAAAGCCCCAGCGCGCGGCACGCGGCGATATGCGCCGGGGCCGTCCAGAGCGCCGTGGGCTGGTCGCGCTCCACCGTTTGCGCGAGATCCGGTGGCGTAAAGACCGGCAGCAGCACGGACGCGGCGCCCGCGGCCCAGGCCACGTGCAACGCATACAACCCGAAGAGGTGCGAATACGGCGCAGCCGAAAGGATGCGGTCTTCGCTCGTGATGCCGTGCTCGGGCACGCCAAGGCGCGCGTTCGAAAGCAGCGTGTGATAACTGTGCGGCACCGCCTTGGGTGACGCAGTGGTGCCCGAGGTGTACAGGAGCAGGAAGGGATCACCGGCGGCGGGACCCGGCAGCTCGCGGATCGCAGCAGCGGGCGCAGCCTGCACTTCGGCGAAAGTCATCGCGCCCGGAACGCCTTCTCCGAGCGCAATCACGGTTTCCAGCGTGGCAATCGTCCCGCAGAGTTCGACGGCTGCGGCAGCCGGCGACCAATCCTTTGCGGCTGCAAGGCAGACGATGGCCTTTGCGCGGCTGTGCCGCAGCAGCGTCTCGAACTCGCTGCCGCGATACGGCATGTGGATCGTCGTCATAACCGCGCCCAGCCGCGCGATCGCAAGGTAGGCGACGATGAACTCCGGGATGTTCGGCAACTGCACCGCGACGCCATCGCCCGCGGCGACCCCGGCGTGACTCAGGCCGGACGCAAATCCGGCAACGCGCGCCGAAAGCGCCGACCACGAAATCGACGTGCCAGCGTGAACGAGCGCGTCCGCATCGGGACGCTCGCACGCATGGCGCGCCAGCCACTTGGTGAGCGTGTCGTCCCGCCACCAGCCCTGCGCAATGAAATCCGCGACCCGGTTGCCATCGAACTGCATCGCGGACCGCAGCGCAAGCGCATCGTCGCTGTAGCGGAACCGCTGCTCGAAAGGCACCACGCGCTCGGGACGGAAACGCTTTCCGCCGCCGAGGTCCATGAGGTACGCCTGCTGGCCGACGCGAAAACGCCGGCTCTCCTCGGTGTTGCGGATGAACATGACCTGCTCGCGCGAAAGCCCGAGCCTGGCGGCGATCTGGCCGTCGGCGAGACCCATCGCCTCGCGCTGGCGGTCGATCTCCGGCCAGTCGAGCCCGCGAATCGGGTCGCCCTGCCTCACCTGCAGGTTGTGGCTCATGCGGAAGATCGCCTCGCCGTAGGTGGCGATCATGGCCTCGGTGATGCCGAGCTGCTCGCGTGTCAGGCCGCGCGCCATCTCAGGAGGGCTTGTTGCGCGAGGCCTCGCGCGCTGACTCCGTCCTGAGGATCGGGTCGGAGGCGGGCGCTTTCGTGGCGATCGGGCAGACGCGCATGCACTCGAAGCATTGCGCGAACCACGCGCCCGAGCCGGCCGACACCTTGTACCAGAGCATCTTGCGGTCCGGGTCGAGCAGGCCTTCGGCGCCATGGCTGCGCACCTCGTCCTTGACCGCCTCGGCGAGGATCTTCGGCACCGCTTCGTATTCCTGCGTGAATTCGGCGCACTTCGCCATGTCGTAGCGCATGACCTTCTGCCGGCCCTGGTCGTCGATCTCGCCCTCGAGGCACTGCGCCGGGCAGAACTTCATGCAAGGAGTCCTGCCGATCTGGCGGTACATGCTCACGCACGAAGGCGCGGGGCACGGGTTGTCTTGCATCGGCTTGTCCGGCTCGAGCTCCAGCTCGGTGAACACCGACGCGTAATACATGAAGCCGAAATCGGGATGCAGCAGGATGTCGCCCGCGAGCGACCGTGCACCGATGCCGGCGATCTCGGCATGCAGCTTCAGGCTCTGGAAAGGAACGCGCGGCCCGCCTTCGGGATCGATGTCCGGCGGCACGTAGATCGAAGGCACGCCGAATTTCTGCTCGATGAAGAACGAGCACCCGTACGCGACCTTGTACGCGCGCACTTCGGTCGAGCCCGAATAGGCCATCGCCTTGGCCGGCATCTGCCAGGTGCCCTGCGTCTGGCCGCCGACGCCCAGCGAGATCACAGACTTCACGCGCGGCATGAGGTCGCTCGGCTTGTGGCCGGGCGGCGCGATCTTCTCGAGCGCCGCGAGGTCGGCCACGCCGACGGCCAGCGCTCCGCGCTTCTTGCAGTACTCGAAGATCGCCTGCTTGGCGGCGGCTGGGTCGATGCTTTCTGATGGCTTTGTCATGCGGGCATTCTATGCTTTCTTCCCATCGCTCGTTGGCGCCGAAAGCCGTCCCGCGCCCGCCGTTGCTCCTGCATCGACAGGCAGGACTGTGCCCGTCACCCAGCGCGATTCGTCGCTCGCGAGGTAGCGCACCGCGTTGCCGACATCCCAGCCGGTGCCTTCGGTCTGCAGCAGCGAGCGCTGGCGCCTTGTCTCGCGCACCCCGGGCGTCATGCCGCGTGAGTACACCATCGGCGTGTACACCATGCCCGGCGCGATGCAGTTCACGCGGATGCCCTCGGGACCGTGATGCGCCGCCATCGCGCGCGTGAGGTTGACCACCGCGCCCTTCGAGGTCGGGTAAAGCAGGCTCGGATGCCCGCCAACGAGTCCCGCCACCGAAGCAAGGTTGATGATCGAGCCGGCGCCGGCCTTGACCATCTCGGGGATCGCGTACTTCGCCATCAACATCATCGAAGTCACGTTGACCCGCATGGCGTGCTCCCACGCCTCTGGGTCCACGTCGACCGCAGTGCCGGGCGGCCCGGCGATGCCGACGTTGTTGACGAGGATATCGACACGGCCCCATGTCGCCACGGCCCTGGCAACGGCGGCGGCGCAATCGGCGGCCTTGGTCACGTCGGCTTCGACGACGATCGACTCGCCGCCCTCTTCCCTGATCATGCGGCCGGTGACCTCGGCCCATTCGGGAATCGCGTCGATCAGCGCGATGCGGGCGCCGCTGCGCGCCATGAGGATCGACGCCGCGCGTCCGTTGCCTATGCCCTCGGCGCGCGACCCCGCGCCGGTGACGATGGCGACCCGGCCCTTGAGCCGATTGTCCTTCTCGAAGGGTTCCATGCGGGCTTACCTCCCTGTGAAATGTACTGGTATCGATACAATAACTGCCCGGAACGCCGCAGCTGGCGCCGAGCCCGGCAATCGAATGTTCGACTTTTGTGGCGCGCAATACCCGGCCCCCGTAAACTGTTACGTATCTTATCAAGCCGTCCACAGGCTCCAGGGAGGCCCGTAACCAAACCCGCCACGCGCAAGCCGCCGCCGCATAACCGCGCCCCCGCTAGAATGCGGCCTCCTTACAGCGGGAAGCGCGAATGAAGATTGCAATTCGCGCCAGCCGGGGCCGCAAAGAAGCAACCGCGTCCGGCCGCCCGGCTCCCCGGGCGTTCAGCCCCGGCGGGACAGGTTTTTGTCGACGATGGCCGCAAGGATGATCACGTAGGCCAGCACGCGCAGCAGGTACGTGTAGCTCACGCGCTCGTCCGCGGCGCCCAGCCACTGCGCGAGCGCCTGGTTGACGGCCAGCAGAAGGAAGGCCGCAGCGAAAGCCAGGAAGAACCGGTCGCGCGTATTCCTCCAGAACCGAGCAAAAAACAGGGCCGCAATGACAAAGCCCATGGACACGCTGCCGGCAAGGAATTCGATCATCGCGTCTCCCAGATGAAGCCGTAGAGCAGGAAGAGCAGGCCCACAAGCGCCGCACCCAGTCGGTAGGGGCGCAGGTCGAGGTCGGGTATGACGAAGACGTCCATGAACAGCAGCACGTTGTTGGCGGTGAGGAAGACGAAACACAGGGCGCTCCAGAGCAGCAGGCGCGTGCCGCTGACGGCGTACGCGCGGAACAGGAACACCATGCAGGCCAGGCTGGTGAGCACCGCAAGCGAGATCAGCACGAGATTCAAGGTCACCATGTTCAGCTCCTTCGAAGCTTGAAGGCGTCGGCAAACGACTGGATCCTGGAATCCCGGAGCGCATAGATAATGCGCACCAGGGTCACGGGCCGCTGCTGGTACGCCTGCGCCAGGCGCTCGACATTGCCCGCCAGGGGCGTGCCGGTGTTGTACCGGTATCGGCTGCCGTCCCTCGAGAGGATGCCGGCGCTGCAGTACGCTTCCAGTCTTTTTACGATCTCGCCCGTTGCAACACCCGGCGCAAGCCTGCCGGCAGCCTCCTCGAGCGTGAAGGCGCTGTCCGGTTGCGCATGGAAGAGCAGGAGCAGTTCGGCCGCATCCACCGTGGGGATCGTGGCCTGGATGAACCTGCAGAACTCGGGCGAGAACTCGACGTCTTCCATCGCTTAGTCGGCCCATTCCTGGCAGGCGCTGCGCACCACGTCAGCCAGGGAGCCGCCCGCGGCCGCGCGCCGCGCGCGCAGCCAGTCCGAGTCGGTCTTGCCGCCGCGCACGAGCGCTTCGAGCTCCGCCAGCGGCGGGCCGCTGCCGAGCTTTGTGGCAAAAGGCCCGATTTCCACGATCGTCGCAAGAATGTCCTCGGCAATGGTGCGCTTGGCACCCGAGCGCGGATCGATGAGCTTGCCGGCGAATCCGAAGCGGCTCGCTTCGAACCGGTTGAAACTGTTGACGAGGTAGATCGCGCGCACCGGCACCTGCGAGAGATCGTCGAGCAGCCGGGCGGCCAGCGCCTGGGCATAAGCAGCGAGCAGCGCGGCCCGGCGCAGGGTCAGCGGCGTGTCGCACACACGGACCTCGATCGTCCCGTACTCGGGCTTGGGCCGGATGTCCCAGTAGAAATCCTTCATCGAGGCGACGATGCCGAAATCCTTCATCTTCGAGTAGTACTCGATGAACTCGGCCCAGTCGAGGACGAACGGGATGTGTCCCGCGAGCGGAAACGCATTGACCGCTGTCAGCCGTGACGAATGGAACGACGTGTCCTCCCCCTGGTAAAACGGCGAGGAGGCCGACAGCGCGATGAAGTGCGGCACATAGCGCGTCATCATGTGCGTGAGGAAGATCGCGGTATCGCCGCTCTCGCAGCCCACATGGATATGCTGCCCGAAGACGGTGAACTGCTTGGCCAGGTACCCGTAGCGCTCGACCACCGCATTGAAGCGCTCGTTCGGGTAGATGCGCCGGTCCGCCCAGTCGTGGAAAGGATGCGCGCCGCCGCCGCAGATCCGCAGGTTGAGCATGCCCGCTTCCTCCAGCAGCGCCGAACGCATGTTGCGCAACTCGCCTAAGAGCGATTCCGAGCCGCCATGCACCGAGGAATTGAGCTCGATCATGCTTTCGGTGATTTCCGGCTTGACCGCGCCGGTGAGGTCCTTGCGTTTCTCCAGGCGCCCGAGGAGGTCGGCCGCGCCTCGGGTGAGGTCCCAGCCGTGCGGCTTTACAAGCTGCAGCTCCAGTTCCACGCCCAGGCTGAGGGGCGCCGACGCCGTGAACTGCTCTTCGGAGGCCATGCCTAAACCGCCTCCCGCGCGGGTTCGGGGTGTGCTTCACCCGCGCGGCGCAATGCGAATTCCGTTGCTATCGGGCCCACCAGCTCGAGCACGGCGACGGCGGAAAGCACGATTGCGGCAAGCTCGCGCCCGAAGGAGGGGTAGAGGGAGACCGTGTCGCGCACCATCACCACGGCCTGGCCGGAGAGCGGCAGCAACGCGATCGCGAGAAGGCCCGCGCCGCCCTTCGGGATGCCGGATGCGACGCCGAACGTCAGCAGTGCGGCCGCCTTGCCGAGGAAGCGCGCGACGATGAAGACGGCAACCGCGGTCGCCGTCGCCACCCCGAACAGGTGGAATTCGAGGCTCGCGCCGGTCAGCACGAAAAGGATGAGGAAGAACACCTGCCCGCCGTGCCCGTAAGGCACCGGCACGAGGTCGTGACGTGAGTCCGTGTTGCGCGCGAGCAGGCCGAGCGTGACCAGCGCCACCGGCACGGAAATCTTGAGGCTGTGCGCCACGCCGATCGTGATCACCACCACCGCGATCTGCAGGATGAACTGGCGGTCCGGCTTCTTGCCCAGCCACCGCGCGAAACGGAGCAGGACCATGCTTGCAATCGCCCCCACGGCGGCCGCGCCCGCGAAGACATACGCCGGGTGCAGCACCGCCGTCTTCCAGTCGACGTCGTGCTGCAGGTGGAGAAAGGGCAGCAGCAGCGCGAGCAGGAGGTAAGCGAGCACCGTGTTGACGGCGGTGAAGAGCATGAGCCGCTCCGTGACCTGGCCCTCCGAGCGCAGCTCCTCCGAGACGAGGATCACCACCGCGGGCGAGGTGGAGGTGCCGATGGCGGCCGCGATCGAAGCGAGCAGCGGCGTGAATCCGAAGAACGAAAGCGCCGCGTAGATCGCCCAGAAGCAGAACACGGATTCGGCCAGCGCCCCGACCACGAGCCACCTGTTCCGGCGCAGCCACGTCATGTCGAGCCGCCGGCCGAGGTCGAACACCACGAGGCCGATGGCCAGGTCCACCAGCAGCCGCATCTCGAACAGCGCGTCGCCATTGATCAGTCCCGCACCTTCGGGGCCAAGCAGCGCGCCGATGATCACGTAGCCCGTGATGCGGGGCACCTTCGCATAGCGCCGCACCGCTTCGCCTGCGGCAAGCGCCGCGAGCAGCAGCATGCCAAGCAGCATCAGGCGTGAAACGGCCGGGGCCTGCGGCAGAAAAGCCAGGTCCATCGCGAAGCTTCTCCGGTGTGGGATTGGATCGGGCGCGGCGCTGCGTCCTGAAGGAACTGCGGCCGGAACGGAAATGGGAGAGTTTCCGTCCCGGCCCTCCTCCTGGCACCAACGCTTTGGAGGCTACCGCCCGCAAACTTAAGCATTCCTTAAGGACAAAACACCGGATGAAAAAAAAGAGCGGTGACCCTCACGGCACCGCTCTTAACCCTGCTGCTGTTGTCCTCCAGGACAGGTGCAAGAGTGCACTGCGCTTGCTTAAGGGCGACTTAACGCGGGGCGACTTAACGCGGGGCGACTTAACGCGGGGCGACTTAACGCGGGGCGACTTAACGCGGGCGACTTAACGCACGGGATGCAATATCGAATCATCCGAGTTGACACCGCACTGACATGGGTGCTATCGAAGCCGCATGAGAGTACTCCTCGTAGAAGACGATCCGATGATCGGCCGCGCGGTGATGGCCGGCCTGCATGGCGCTGGCTATGCCGTGGACTGGGTGCGCGACGGCGCGGAGGCCGAGCTCGCGGTCGGCACCGGGGTCTACGACCTCGCGATGCTCGACCTCGGGCTGCCGCGGCGCGACGGGCTCGAGATCCTCAAGGGCGTGCGCAAGAACGGCGAGCACCTGCCGATCCTCATCATCACGGCGCGCGACTCGGTCGCCGACCGGATTGCGGGCCTCGATGCCGGCGCCGACGATTACCTGGTCAAGCCCTTCGACCTCGACGAACTGCTCGCACGGGCACGCGCGGTCATCCGCCGCCAGAGCGGCCGCGGTTCACCCGAAATCGTCTACGGCGCGCTCACGCTCGACCCGGCCACTCGCGGCGTCGAATTCCGCGGCGAGATCGTCGACCTCTCGGGCCGCGAGTTCGCCGTGCTCTCCGCACTCATGAAGGAGCCCGGCGTCGTGGTCTCGCGCGAGAAGCTCGAGGACGCGGTGTACGGCTGGGGCGAGGAAGTCGGCAGCAACTCGATCGAGGTTCACCTGCACCACCTGCGCAGGAAGCTCAGCGCGGAGCTCATCCGCAACGTGCGCGGAGTCGGCTACCGCATCGCCATGTTGGCGTGAAGATTCGGTCGTGAAGATTCGGTCGTGAAATCGATCCGCGGCATGCTGGTCCTGTGGGTGGTCGGCGCGCTGACGCTCGGGGTCACGGTCGTCCTCTCGGCAACCTACTTCCTCGTGCGCATGCAGGTCGGCCACCTCTTCGACGAGGAGCTGCGCCTGGTCGCCCTCGCCGTCCACCTGCGCGAAGACTGGCTTGACCGGCGCCTGCGCATCGCGCGGCCGGGCTTTTTCCTCTCGGTGCGCGCCTACGACAAGGACGGCGGCGTGTTCTTCGAGACGCTGCTGCCCTCCCTGCCGCAGGATTTCCCGAAGACTTTCGAGGAGGGATTCGAGCGCGTCGAGTCTTCCGAAGACACCTGGCGCATCTACACGCACGTCACCGAGGACGGGGTCGTGCAGGTCGGCCAGTCGATCGCCAACCGGGATGCGCTCGCGCGCGACCTCTCGCTGCGCGCGCTGCTGCCGCTCCTCTTGCTGATCCCTTTCCTCGCGCTCTTCGTGGCCTGGGCGCTGCAACGCGGGCTCGCGCCGATCCGGCATGCCTCCGACAGCGTGAGCGCGCGCGATGCTTCGCGCCTCGACCCACTGCCGATGGACGATGTGCCGAAGGAGCTCGTGCCGCTGGTCGAGCAGATCAACGGCCTGCTGCGGCGGCTCGAAGCCTCGCTTGGCGCGGAGAGAAGGTTCCTCGCGGACGCCGCGCACGAGCTGCGCTCGCCCGTGGGCGCGCTGGCGCTGCAGGTGCAGCTCGCGGCGCGGGCTCAATCGGACAAGGCGCGCGCAGCGGCCTTCGAGGAACTCGGGCGGGGCATCGAACGCGCCCGAAGGCTCGTGCAGCAGCTGCTCGATTTCGCCAAGCTCGAATCGGGCGTGCGCACCGAGCGTTTCGTCGTGCACGACATCGCGGGGCTGGCGCGCGAGGTCGTCGGATCGAGCGCCGCGCGTGCCGAATCGCAGGGTGTGGACCTCGGCGCGGACGCGGATGACGAGGTGCCCGTCTCATGCTCGGCTGAGGAAATGCGCTCGCTGGTGGAGAACCTCGTCGACAACGCGTTACGTTACGCGCCGCCCAACAGCCAGGTCACCGTCTCGGTCCGGCAGGACGGCTCGATGGCGGAGATCACCGTCGTGGACTCAGGGCCGGGCATCCCGGTCGATGAGCGGGAGCGCGTGTTCGAGCGTTTTCACAGGGTGGCCGGTGACAGCACCGCCGGCAGCGGGCTGGGCCTCTCGATCGCCAAAGCCATCGTCGAGCGCCACCACGGCCGCATGCGGCTCGAGGACGCGGCGCCGGGGGCGAAACCACCCGGGCTCATGGTGAAGGTGCAGATCCCGATTCACGACGCGCAGCTTCGCGCTGCGTGAGTTTGGCTAGCCGGTCAGATCACGTTCCCGGCGTATTTTTTTCCAGCCACTCAAGGTCGGCGATGTCCTGGCTACGACCCACCGCTCGCTTGTTTTGAATCAAATGCCCCGCTGAAAGAACGGATACGGCCTGGCCGGCAAACAACGTCGTGATGCGTTGTTTCCAGGCGTCGTCAAAATCGACCGCATCGATTGCGGTGAGGACGTCGATCCTGAGCGGCGCGACTCCAATTTGGTAAACGACTCCTGGCTGCGCCAGGTCCGATTCCGTAAGGTCCTGCAGAGGTGCGCCAAAAGCCGCTAGCGCGTTTAGCACTTTCCTTGCGTTGGCGACATCCGGCCTGACCCATACATCGAGATCGCCGGTTGCCCGAACCCGGCCATGCGCAGCGAGCGCGTACGCGCCGACTACGAGATATTCAACGTGATGCGCGTTGAATTCGGACAAAAGATCTTTGAAGTCTGGGCTCAACTTGCCCGCCACCCTGCATTGCCAGGCACTGCAACGTCAACTCCCACACGAGATTCATGCGTGATTCGGCGGTAGAGCCTTCGACCTGAGAATCTTCCGATCCCGAGGTACCGGGTCTGATCACCCGCGAAGTTGCATTCTTACGGAGCTTTTGGAGAGCCATAAACGATTATAGCGCCGCCTTCGAATCGCGCTCGCCCTGCTTCATGCGCGCCTCCCCCGATCCCTAGCTCTTGTAGCCCGGGTCCCGCCTGTCGAGCATGCGCAACATCGCCGGCCACTCCATGACCCCGAACGGGCGGCGCGTCTGCGGCTGGTAGTTCATGTGGGTCTTGTCGAGCACGTTCTGCGGCACCGGATTGAGCTCGCGGCCCATCGACAGCGCGGCAATCTGCGTCTTGCACGAAAGCTCGAGCCGGTGCATCGCGTTGAAAGCCTCGCCGACCGTGCGGCCCACGGTGAGCAGCCCGTGGTTGCGCATGATCATCGCGTTGTTGTCGCCGAGGTCGCGGACCAGCGATTCGCGCTCTTCGGGGTCCAGCGCGACGCCGCGATAGTCGTGATAACCGATCTTCACGAATCGCATCGACGTCTGGGCCAGCGGCAGCAGGCCTTCCTTGAGCGCGGAGACCGCCATCCCGGCCCAGGTGTGCGTGTGGATCACGCAGTCGAGCTCGGGCCTGGCATCGTGGATCGCGCCGTGGATCACGAAGCCCGCCACATTGATGCCGTAGTCGAGGCCGCCGCCGAACCCGGGTTTGCCGAGCACTTTGCCGTCGTGGTCGATCTTCACGAGGCTCGAGGCGGTGATCTCCTCGTACATCATTCCGTAGGCATTGATGAGGAAGGCCCCCGGCTCGCCCGGCACGCGCAGCGAGATGTGGTTCGCGCCGATGTCGGACATGCCGTAGAAATCGACGAGGCGGTAGCACGCGGCGAGGTCGACGCGGGCCTTCCACTCGGCCTCGCTGACCTTGCCCCGCAGGGGTTCGACGGTGAACTGGTCGTTGGCCGACATGGGGTCCTCCTGGTTAGGCGTCGATCATAAAGGAAGGCTCAGCGCACGACATTGCGCAGCGGCTTGCCGGCGAGCCAAAGGGCGAGGTTTTCGAGGAAGATTTCCACCACCCGCGCGTAAATGCCGTCCGATTGCCCGGCGCTGTGCGGGGTCACGATCACGTTGCCCATTTCCCAGAGCGGGGACGCCGGGTCGAGCGGCTCGTGGGCGAACACATCGAGGAAAGCGCCCCCGAGGTGGCCCGAGCGCAGCGCCTCGACGAGGTCTGGCTCCACGACGACTTCGCCACGCGCCACGTTGACGACATGCGCGCCCTTGGGCATTGCCGCAAAGGCGCGGGCGTCCATGAGGCCGCGGGTCTCGTCGCTTAGCTGGCAGGCGACAAACACCCAGTCGGCGCGCGCCAGCACGGTGTGCAGCGTCTTGAACGTAGCGGTTTCATGGCCTCCACTTGCCGGCGCATCCGAGTGCCGCACGACGATGACTTCGAGGCCGAGGGCATTCAGCCACTCGCCGAGCTTCTGGCCGATGGATCCCCAGCCGATGACGACGGCGCGTTGTCCCTGCAGGTCGCGAGGCAGGCCGGTGACGACCAGCGGCTTCCACTCCTTGTGCTTCTGGGCTTGCATGAGCTGCGGCAGGCGGCGGGAGATCGCAAGGAACCCGGCCAGCGCCGTCTGTGCAACGACCGCCCCGTTCGCGCCGGCAGCGGAAGTGATCGGCACGCCTCGCGCCTTCAGCTCGAGAAAGACGGGCCGGTCCGCGCCGGCTGCATTGACCTGCATCCACTTGAGGTTGGTGGAGGCGAGCAGCTGGTGGAAGAAGCGTTCGGTGGATGGCTCGTTCCTGTTGCGGTCTGACCTCCCAATGACGTCCCGGGTGACGAACGCGATGTCCGCGTCCGGCGCAGGGCCAGTGGTTTCGGAAACGAGGTACTCGGCGGTGCGTTCCCCCAATACCTGACTCACCCGCTCGCCGCAGGCTTCCAGCGCGCGGGCCGAGAGCAGGATTCGCAGCGGCTTGCCTTGCATGGCGGGCGCCCCGGAGTGCCCTGGATTGGCCTAAACCGCCTTGATCCAGACTGCCGTGTCGTGGAACACCGCGCCGCCGTTCGGCCAGCCGGGCTGGCTGCTGGTGATCGCGTTGATGCCCATGCCGTTCTCGAAGTGCTTGCTCGGCCAGATGCCTTCGACCACCACGACGCCGCGCTGCTGCCCGGCCTGCGGCTTCACATGCACGATGACTTCGCCGCGCTCATTGCCCATCTCGACGCGGTCGCCCTCCTTCACCCCCATCGCAGCGCAGTCCTCGGGATGGATCAGCGCGGTCGGGCGCTTTTCGCGCGAGAGCGATCCCGGCGTCTCGGTAAAGGTCGAGTTGAGGAAGGTTCGCGCGGGCGCGGCGATGAGGCGATAGGGTTTCGCCGCGGTGGCGTTATCGATCACGTCGAGGTGATCCGGCAGCACCGGCATCTCCTGCCAGCGGCCGCCGAACTTCTGCCAGTCGCCCTTGAAATGGAACTTGCGGTCTGCGGTGCCGAAGCCGTCGAGGAAGTGGGCGTGCTCGAAAGGCGGCAGGCGATCCTCGCCGCCGGATTCGTGATTCCTCCGCGCGTCCCACATCCCGGACTCGCGCAGCACCTCGTCCATGATCTCCCACGCGCTCATGTCGAAGCCGCGATGCTTCGCACCCAGGCGGCTGGCGAGCTCGGTGATCACGTAGTGGTTTTCGCGCGATTGCGCATAAGGCTCGATCACTTTGCGCGCGACCTGGAAATAGGTGTGGCCGCTCGCGGTGTAGAAATCGTCGTGCTCGAGGAAGGTCGTGGCCGGAATCACGATGTCGGCGAACGCCGCCGTCTCCGTGAGGAACTGCTCGTGCACACAAGTGAAGAGGTCCTCGCGCGCAAGGCCCCTGTGCACCAGGTTCAGCTCCGGGCAGACCATCGCCGGGTTGGTGTTCTGCACGATCATCGCGGTGACCGGCGGCCCGTGCTTGAGCGCCTCCGCGTCGCCGGTGAGGATCGCTCCGAGCCTCGACTGGTCCAGTTCACGCAGGCTTGGGTCGACTAGGTCGGCCGCGTCGATGAGGTTTTTCCTGAGCGGGTAGAGCGCCGCCTGCCCGTAGAGCGCGCCGCCGCCGAGCACCTGCCACGCGCCGGTCACTGCCGGCAGGCACGTGACTGCGTGCATGTTCGCCGCGCCGTTGCGCGAGCGCGAGAAGCCGTGATGGCAGCGGATGTACGCCTTCTTCGTGCCGCCGTACAGGCGCGCGAACGAAACGATTTCCCCGGGCTCGAGACCGGTGATCTTCGCCGCCCACTCGGGCGTGCGCGTCGCCACATGCGCCGCAAGCTCGTCCGGCGCATCGGTGTACTTGCGCAGGTAGTCCCAGTCGGCGAGGTTTTCCTTGAAGAGCACGTGCATCACGGCGCAGGCGAGCGCCCCGTCGGTGCCGGGCTTCGGCGCGAGGTGGATGTCGGCCTGCGCGGCGGTGCCGGTGCGATACGGGTCCACAACCACGAGCTTCGCGCCGCGCTTCTTCGCGGCCATCGCGTGCGCCATGACGTTGACCTGGGTGTTGACCGGGTTGCCCCCCCAGATCACCACGACGTCCGAATGCTCGTCGACTTCGCGCATGTCGACGCCGCGCTTCGTGCCCGTGCCGGCAATCCAGCCGGTGTCCGAAAGCGCCACGCAAATGGTCGAGAACCAGCGCGAATACTTCATCACGTGGCGCAGGCGGTTGATGCCGTCGCGCTGTACGTGGCCCATCGTTCCCGCGTAGAAGTACGGCCAGACCGATTCGGTGCCGTGGAGCGCCGCCTTCTTCTGGAACTGTTCGGCGGTGATGTCGAGCGCCTCTTCCCACGAAATGCGCTTGAAGTTGCCGAGACCCGACTTCGCTCCTTTGGGGCCGACGCGCTTCATCGGGTACTGCAGCCGGTCCGGGTGATGCACGCGCTCGGCGTAGCGCGCGACCTTCTCGCAGATCACGCCGTTGGTGTAGGTGTTGCGCATCGAGCCCCGCACACGCCCGATGGTGCGGGCGTCCTTGATTTCGACCTCGAGCGCGCAGGTGCTGGTGCAGTCGTGGGGGCAGACGGAGGGGCGAATCGGGATGGGTGCGTTCATCGGCGCAAGGACGGCCCGTGGCAAAGGCATAGTTTACTCCGCTATCATTCCCGGGATGGCCTACAAGACACGCGAGCTCCATCCGGAGTTCGGCATCGAGATCGAAGGC
>CAZZDV010000069.1:3124-16837 GCA_964652785.1 uncultured Bordetella sp. | reverse complement strand
GTTGCAAGTTAATTATAAAGTTGCACCTAAATACTCGCCTTGAAGTAAAAACATCGATGTAAATCAAATCGCGATACGCGGCCCGTCCCGCCGACGATCCAGCGACAGCGCAATGGAACGCAGATTCGATGCCTCTTTTTCAACAGCCGCATGGCAGCATTTCACCTTGGATGCCACTAGGGAAGCGGATATCTGGGCGAAATTGGCAGCATTGTAAATATCGCATGTTTCACTTTCCCGTATTGTGAGCGGCATGAAGACGCGAAAATTAAAGAGGTTGCAATCCGCGGGCTGGAAAACCGGCAGCGCTGATGATTTTCTCCAACTGAGCGATGAAGAGGGAATGCTCGTTGCACTGAGGCTCTCCCTCGCCGACTTCAACGCGCCTTTGGCGCGAAAGAGGAAGCCGCGGCCTGAGACTGGCGCGAACGCGCACCGGCAGCGCGCAACCGGCGACCCGTCAGGCGAGACTGAGCGCCTGCTTCTCCGCCAGCTCCAGCAGCTGGTCTAGCTCGGTGGGGACCATCTTCGAGCGTTGGCTGCGCAGTATCCGTGAGATGCCTGCGATGGCGGACGCGGCCGTCTTCGAAGACGGCTTTTTGAGTTCGGATTGGGCGCAGGCTTCACTGACCGCCGCGAGGTCTCGAAGCAGGGCCAACTCCGCCTCGCTCCAGTCGCGGGGTTTCGAGTCGATGGCGCAGAACGAGCCGATCGCCTGCCTGGAACGGCCGCGGATCGGCACGCCCGCGTAGGCGACTACATTCATGTCCTGGATGGCGAGATTGTGCTTGAGCGTCGGGTGACTGTTCGCGTCTCGAACCACCAGTTCTTCCTTGCCAGACACGACCCATTGGCAGAACGAGTGCGAGAGCCGCGACTGCCTTGCGCCCGCCCAGGGCTCGGCAAGACCGCACTGGCTCTTGAAGAACTGCCGATCCTTGTCGACCAGCGTGACGAGCGCGACCGGCGCGCCCAATAGCTTCGCGGTCAGCCGCGTGAGGAGGTCGAAGGACTCCTGCGGCGGGCTGTCGAGCAGCCCGGTTTCCTCCAGGTCGGCCAAGCGCTCTGGCGCGGCGAGGACCTCCGGCGGCGCCTGGGTAAAATCGAGCGACTGCAGCAGGTGCGAATCAACGGCGGCGCGCACCTTCGCGTAATCGACCGGAGTCCCGATGCATTCCTGCGCGCCTGCGCCGAGCAAGTCATCGCGCGTCGCGCCCGCGCGACCCGCAATCGCCACGATGGGAATGTGCGCGGTATAGACGTTGGAGCGCAGACGCTTGAGCACGGCCAGGCCGCCGCCAGCGAGCTGGCCACTGAGCACGATGACATCCGGCTTTTCCTGGCGCGCGAGGTTGAGGACGTGGGCAGCGTCGCCCGCGATCGAGACATCGAAACCGGTCTTCTGCAACGACTGGGCAAGCGCCATCGCTGCGCCCCGGTCGGTTTCGGCCAGCAGGATCCTG
This sequence comes from uncultured Bordetella sp., assembly GCA_964652785.1. GTDB lineage: Bacteria > Pseudomonadota > Gammaproteobacteria > Burkholderiales > SG8-39 > SZAS-79. The sequence continues at coordinate 15,374 of CAZZDV010000069.1, read as the reverse complement.
TGGCGATCCGTCATTTCGGGTTTCTCACGAAGTCCACCAACGCCCGCCCAAGCTCGTTCTCCGCGGTATTGATGTGCGCGATGATCGAGCTGTGGTTGTGGCCCCAGAGCTGCATGAAGCGCGGCGACTTGCCCTTGGCCATCCCGAGCTTGTGCGCGAGCTCCAGGCAATAGACATCCAGCATCGGGTTCTCGAATTCGGCGATCGCGATGAAGGTCGGCACGCTGTCCTTGCCCGCCCAATGCACCGCCGAGCGCTCCTCGAACAGCGCGTTGTCCGTGCCGTAATAGGCCTCGACCTTGCGCGCGTTCGGGTTGGTCGGCAGGTTGTCCGCGCGCACGCGCCCGCTGATCACGATGGAACCCGCCGGCTTGGGACCGCCCTCCGAGCCCGGCGCGCCGTAGGCATACGATGCCGTGTGCGCCGCGCCTGCCGAATGGCCGAAGACGAAGAGTTTCTTTATATCCACGCCAAGCGACTCCGCGTTCTTTTCGATCCACTGGCAAGCGCTGCGCAAGTCCTCGGTGCCGCCGGGGTACTGTGCCTCGGGCGCGGCGCGATACTCCATGTTGATCCCGACGATGCCGTGGCGCGCGAACCACATCGTGACGTTGCCGTACACCTCGGCCGTGCGGTCCTTCTCGCCGTCGGTAAACGCGCCGCCGTGCATGAACACCACCACAGGCACCTTCTTCGGATTCCTCGGGGAGTAGATGTCGAGCACGTGACGCTTGTGGGTGCCGTACGGCACGTCGCGCCTGACGGTCACGCCGTCCTTCGGGCAGCGCGCCAGCACTTCGCTGAATGCCTCGATCGTTTGCAGGACATGACCGGGCACGTTGGTCGCCCACTTCGGCCCGACTTCAGCCATGAGCTTGCGCAGCTCTTCGGGGATTTCGATCTCTTTGGTCATTGGCTTACCCCGAGGCGCGTTACACAGAGGCCCGCAGGCCGACGAATTTCCACTGCGAGTACTCCTCCATGGCATAGCGGATGCCTTCGCGCCCGTAGCCCGATTGCTTCACGCCGCCGAAAGGGTACATGTCGAGACGGAACCGGCTGGCCTCGTTGATCCACACCGAGCCCGAATCGAAGCGCTCGGCCACTTTCATCGCGGCATCCAGGCTCGAAGTAAAGCACGCCCCCTGCAGCCCGAACTGCGAATCGTTGGCCTGCGCGAGCGCATCGTCGAGGTTCTCCGCGGCTTGCACCACTACGATCGGGCCAAAGACTTCCTCGCAGAGCAGCCGCGAAGTGCGCGAGGCACCCACCAGGATGCCGGGCGAAACCACCGCGCCCTTGCGTACCGGCTCCAGCGCGAGCCTGGCCCCTTTTTCGAGGGTGTCCGCGACCATCGCCATTACGCGCTCGGCGGCGGCAACGTTGACCATCGGGCCGACGTCCACGCCCTCCTCGTCCGGCAAGCCGACCTTGAGCGATTTCGCGGCCGCAACGAAAAGGGACAGAAACTTGTCGAACACCGCCTTCTCGACGATCACGCGCTGCGCGGAGATGCATTGCTGGCCGCTCGCCTCGAACCCGGCGCGGGCAATTTTCTGTGCCGCATCCTCGAGGTTTGCGTCGGCGAGCACGATGTTGGCCGCGCTCGAGCCGAGTTCGGCGCAGAATTTCTTCGCCCCCGCCGCGCGGGCAAGCGCTTCGGCCGCGGCCACGCCGCCCGTCAGCGTAACCACCGTCACCCGCGGATGCGCCGCGAGCGCCAGCGCCGCCGTGCGGTCGCCGGGAATGACGTTGTAGAGGCCATCGGGCAGCCCGGCCTTCTTGCAGAGCTCCGCGATCAGCAGCGCCGTCTCGATGCCCGTGGGATGCGGCTTCACGACCACCGCATTGCCCGTAGCGAGCGCCGGCCCGATCTTCTGCACCAGCAGGTTGGCCGGCGCATTGAACGGCGTGATCGCGCCGACCACGCCACAGGGGATGCGCTTCGCAAGGCCCAGGTGCCCCGCGCCCAGCGGCACCGTGTCCACCGGCACCAGCTCGCCGCGCCAGGTCGTGAGCTCCGCGACGCAGCCGCGCAGGAAATCGGCCACGCGCCCGGCTTCGAAAGTCGCCGCGCGTCTGGGCTTGCCGATTGCGCGCACGATGGACTCGATCACCGGGCCGGTATTCGCCGACACGGTCTTCGCGATCGCCTCCAGCCATGCGAGGCGCGTTGCGCTCGGCACGTAGCGATGCGCTTCGAACGCTGCGGCCGCATTCTTCACGGCTTCGTCGACGAGCTCCGCGCCTGCGTCGGGCATGCGATAGGTGACGCTGCCGTCCACCGGGCTCGCAAGTTCGATGCGCGCAACCGACGCGGGCACCGCGACGCGCTTGCCGCCGATCCAGGCTTCGAGCTCGATTGTCATGTTTTCTTGGTCCCGCGCTCTCGCTCGACATGCATGCGCACGAGGAAGATCAAGAGCGGATGCACGCCCGCCGCGACGATGCCGGGTGCGTCGAAATCGATCAGCAGCTGGCGGTGCCTGCCTTCGAGGTGGTACATGTCGGCGTAGGCGTTGGGGTCCGCGAGGTGCGCGTCGCGCGAGGCCTTGTCGTTGGCCATGTTGAAGAGCGCGCTGGTGAGCGCCTGCAGTTCCGGAGCGATCTGCGGGTAATGCGGGACTTCGGCTTCTTTGGACGTAGATTGAGATGCGGGGCTGTAGAACCCGAGCGAGGCATAGTTGTGATGCCAGCTCGGGTCGAGCTGCACGATGTCGGGCACCCTTTCGCCCAGTGCACCCGCGGCCACGCCCCAGCAACGCAATTCGATATTGCCGGTTTCGTCGAGCGTCTGCTCGTTATAGCCGAGCAGCGACTTGAGGTTGCCCCTCTTCATCGGCTCGAGCACCGACTGGTCGAATGCGAGCGCCGGGTTGCTGTAATTGTCGGTGCCGGGGAAATGCGACATGCCGCCGCTCGCAACGATCACCGCGCGCACGCCGATCGAAGCGAGGCCCCGGGCCAGCGCCTGCCCGAATGCATAACAGCGCTCCATGGTCGGCTGCGGCGGCAGGTACGCATTGACATAGATCGGCAGGATCGGGGCATCGCCGATGCCCAGGTGCGTCATCGGAATCCCGAGTGCGTAGTCGATCTCGGCCGTGCTGGTAAACGCCGGATCGAACCCCGCGCGATAGAAATCCTTCACCAGCGCAAACGAAACTTCGCTCGCGATGTTGAACTTGAAGTCGCGCCCCGCGAACTGCCCTCGGCCCACGCCTCCCACATGCAGCGTGAAGGGCGGCGCGACGTTGGCGAAGAACTGCTGCGCATGGTCGTTGCCGATCACGATCCACACGTCGGGATTGAGCGCCTTCAGCCCGTCGCCGATCTTCTTCGCGACTTTCTGGACTTCGGCGATGGTCGCCTTGTCCTCGGACTCGGGCTGGGTGAAGAACTGGGGCGCATGCGGCAGCATCGCGCCGCCGAGGATGTAGGGGTTCGACATGTTGGGGTTTCTTCCTTGCTACTGCTCCATCTTGAAGTTGGCCGCCTTGCCGGCCCGCGACCAGCGATCGATCTCGTTCTGCACATGGGCCGCCAGTCCAAGCGAGGTGCCGCCCACCGGCGTCGCACCCAGCGACTTCAGGCGCTCGCGGAAATCGGGCGAGTTGGTGGCCTTGGCGACTTCCGCGCTCAGGCGGTTGGTCAGTTCCGGCGAAAGGCCGGCGGGCGCGAACACCGCGTACCACGCCATGATTTCGAAGCCCTTGTAGCCCTGCTCGGAGAAGGTCGGCACGTCCAGGCCCGCCAGCCGCGCTGGCGCGGCGAGCGCCAGGGCACGCAGCTTGCCGGACTTGATATACGGGTCGGCCGCCGTGGCTCCCACCGACATGAAAGAGATCTGCCCGCCGACGAGGTCCACCATCGACGGCCCCACGCCTTTGTACGGAATGTGCGTCGCGTTGAACCCGGCCAGGCTCGAGAACAGGGCGCCGGCCAGGTGGTGAGGCGACCCGTTACCGGCCGAACCGTAGGGCATGCCCGGCTTGGCCTTGGCCAGTTGCACGAACTCGGCGAGGGTATTCGCTGGCACCGACGGGTGCACGACCAGCACGTGCGGGATGGTCGTCACCAATGAGATCGGCGTGAAGTCCTTGACCGCGTCATAGGGCAGCTTCGGATTCAGCGCGGGGTTGATGCCATGCGTGGTCGTGGCGCCCAGGAGCAGCGTATAGCCGTCAGGCGCGGCCTTCGCCACGCGCTCGGAGCCGATTGCGCCCGCGGCTCCGGCCACGTTCTCGACCACCACGGCCTGGCCAAGGCTCTCCGACATCTTCGCGCCGATGCCGCGCGCAACCAGGTCGATCTCACCGCCTGGCGGAAACGGCGCGATCATGCGGATCGGCTTGTTCGGGAACGGCTGCGCATTGACGACCGCGGCGAAAAGAAAGCCTGCGGCCAGCGTGATGATTGGTTTCATTTTTTTCCTAGACCGGGATGGCGAGCAGCGTGTCGATGCGCTCGGAATCGAGCACCGCGCTTCTCTCGCGGTAGAGCAGCTTGCCGTCCTGCTCGATGACGAGGTCATCGTAGAAGCCGGCGACGAAGACGATCATCTCGCCGGTGCGCATGGTGCGGATCACGGCGAAATTGGTGTGCACCCGCCAGCCGCCCTGCTCCTCGCTCTTGATGCGCATGCACGAGGTGAGGTGGCGGTAGATCTGCGCCTCGAAAATGTTGGCGCGCCGGAGCGACAGGATGCGGTCGCTGATCATGCCGCGGCCCTCGCAGGTCATGATGCCCGCGGGCCACTTGTTGCGGTAGCCCTCGCGCGTGATGATCCGGTAGAGGCACTTCTCGGCGAAGAACGCCGGCCACTCCTCCAGCCGGCCTTCGTCGATGCACTCGGCGTAGTCCGCCATCAACCGCTCGATGCGGTCCTCGATGCGTTCCTCGACGCGTTCGGCCATTCTAGAGGCCCATCAGGCCGCGATAGGCCTTCCAGAACCCGCGCACCGAAGCCTCGCTCACGCGGCTCTTCTGCGACTCGACTTCGATGCCGCCCATCTCGAGCACCGCCGAGCGGTCCCCGTCCTGCTGGATGCTGCGCTGGATGAACCCGCCGACCGCGCCGTCTTCCATCGACACGAGGCCCGCGGGGCCGACGAGGTTGCTTTGCATGATGCGCATGCGCTGCTGCTCCGGCGTGTCGTCCTCGTAACCGAACAGGATCCACTGCAGCTCGGTCTCCTCGGTGCCCTTGGGCACCGCGAGGCGCACTGCAAGCGCGTTCTGCACCTGCTGCACGATGAAAGTCGGGAAGATGCCCTGGATCGCGTGCGTCACGCCATCGTCGAACTCGGGCCAGGTCTTGAGCAGCTCGCGGTCGGCCAGGTCGAAGTCCCTGTTCATCGCGCGCAAGGAGTTGCCCTGGTACTCGGAGCCCGCCGCGTCGTCCGAGGCCATGGCCGACCAGCTGATGTGATGGCCGCCGGATTCGGAAAGGTCGAGCGCGCCGTTCATCGTGAGGCGGTTGAGGCCGAAAGTGCTGAAGAAAGTGTGCAGCAGGCTCGCGTGGTACGCGTCCTTTACGTTCTCGATGTAGAGCTTCCAGTTGTTGTGCAGGTATTGCACGTACGCGCCGATGACCTTGACCGGCTTGTGGAAGATGCGCTCGATGTGGCCGGTCATGCGCGGGCCCAGCCAATCGCGCAACGGGGCCACCCTCTGCGAGAAAGTCGCGAAGACAAGGCCGTTGAGTGTTTCGGTCCGCAGTCGCTGCAGGCCATGCTGGCCCATGTCGAAGTCCGCCGGCAGGCCGCCCTGCCCTTTGACGCCACGGCGGAACGCGATGCTCTGCAGCTTGCCGTCCAGGTCGTAGGACCAGTTATGGTAGATGCAGGTGAAGTCCTTCTTGTGGCCGCGCGTCTCGAGGCAAAGCATTGCGCCGCGGTGGGCGCACCGATTCACGAACACCTTGATCCCGCCCTCGGCATCGCGCACGGAGAACACCGGCGTGTCGCCGATGAAATTGGCGCGGTAGTCGCCCGTATTGGGGATCTCGAGGGCCAGGCCGACGAAATGCCACGCGTCGCCGCGAAAGATCTTTTCCTGCTCCCGCTGGTAAATCTCCTGGTCGGTGTAGATGCCGAACGGCACGCGCGACACGCCGACGGCGGGCCATTCGAGGGCCGGCCGGGCGGTTTCCTGCAGTGGTGCGTTCATGAACGAACTCCTGGATTGCGCATGAGCCTATCGTAACCGCCACAGCCCCCGCGGGGGAGCGGCGTTTTGCAGAGCGCAGAGTAAATAAGTGGGGTCAGAGTCGACTTTTCTCGAAAGCTTTAGCGATTCCACCTATCACGCGGAAAGTCGACTCTGACCCCACTTATTCAGACCACGACCGCCTCGCTCTGGTTGCGGATTGCGCGCAGGAGCGACAGACCCGCCAGCATCGAAGTCTTGGGATTGTCCGGGAAAGGCTTGTTGCTGAGCTCGATGCGCATCGTGCCGCAGGGGCCTTCGACTTCCACAAGATGCGTGTTGCCGCGTGCGGAGGGATCGGCGTTTAGCGAGACCTCGGTGCGCTCGAACCCGACGCCCGCGAGGGCAATCGTCGCCGCGACGTTGGCGTTCTGCGGGAACAGCGTCGCGGCCTGCCGAGCGTCGGTGCGCAGGAACTCGGTGGGCACGGTCACTTTCTCGAGGTCGAGCAGATTCTGCGCATGCGTACCCTTCCACGCGACCGGGAGCTTGCGCGACGTGTAGCGCACGCGATCGATGCCTGCCAGCCGCGCGGCCGCGAGCCCGTCCATGCCGGCAACCGCGCCGGCGGGGATCAGCAGCTTGCGGCCGTTGCGCTTTGCCGCGGCCACCAGGCGGTCGTGCAGCGGCTGGTCGGCGAGCGCGCCGACCGAGGCCACGAGCAGGTCGTGCCCCGCATCGAGGCAGGCTTCGCCGTGTTGGGTGACCGCGGCATGGCCGCCGCACTCGACAGCCAGTTGCACACCAGCGGGCACGGCCGCGACGCGGTCGTAGATTTCGACGCGGCTTCCGGCAATCTCGCGCAACCGCTCGCGCGCGGCGTCCACCAACTCGGTGCGCTCGATGCACGAGAGCGTTGCGTCCGGATACATGCGGTGCAGTTCGCGCACCAGGTAAGCGCCGATTGCACCGGCGCCGATGATGAGTACATGCTTCATTGTGGAACCTCCATTGCTGCCATTTTCAACCAGAAGTCACCGCCTGGAGCGGCTTTCCAGCCAGATTGTTGCCATCACAGTCGCATCGGCCGCCAGTAGCCGGTGAGCTCGAGATAGCCCTTGCCCGCGGGCGCCGCCCCGCCGGCCTGTTCGCGGAAGGCCCGCACCGCGCCTTCCCAGTAGATCGTCGCCGTGCTCGAGCGCGAGTCGAGTTCCTGGTCATCGAAGAGCGGTTCGATGCGCCATGTGGAATCCTTGGTGCGCACACGCATGGCCACCGGATAGGTGGTCGCCGTGCGCGGGGAACGCCATTGCCGCAGCGGCGTGAACTCGACATCGCCCGGCTCGAGCGCCTGCGAGCGCCCGTCCGCCCGCATGTGCGTGCCGCCGGCATAAAGGACGCCGCCGTCCTTGCCGCGCATGCGAAAGGCCATGAGCGCCCCGCCGTCGTCGAGGTTGATACCGATCCAGTCCCAGCCGGCCGCGCCCGTGGCCATGTACTGGCTGGACCATTCGTGGTCCAGCCAGGCCTGTCCGGTCACCGCCTCGATACCCGCGCCACGCGCGATCGACCCGGACACCGCCAGCGCCGGGCGGCTGTAGTAGTAGCTCGCCTCGGACGCGGCGCGTCCCTTGCGGCTGACGCCGTTGGTCCCTTGGAGGAGCGGCGCGCGTGTCGAAGCGAAAGCGAGATCGAGTGTGAAATCGCGTGCCGGGATCGTCGCGCGATAGGTGCCTCCTTCGAGCTGCATCCGCCACGCGTCGATCCACACGCGCGTCGTGCCTTCCGCGGCCCCGGCGACCGCGAGCGCGGGACGAGCGGCGCGCTGGTCATGGCGCAGCTTGCCCAGTTTCGGGTCGGCCAGCGCCGCATGCGCAAGCAGAATCTGCCGCGGCGCGAAGACACTGGGGTTGTCGCTTGCATAAGACGTGCGCGTGCGAAAGAACGTGACCTGGAAGCCGAGGTCTTCACCGCGCGAAGTCCTGAGCCATCCGGTTACGTACCACCACTCGGTGCGGAAATCCGGATGCGCGCCGTGATCGCGCGGGAAAACCAGTTTGTAGTTTGGCGTAACAGCCGGGTAGGAGATTTCCTGGATTTTTGGGTTCACAGTCTCCCGAGTTTGTGAGTTCCGCGCTTGCGCGTTCGCGCAAGCTGAGGAACTCACAAACTCGGGAGACTCTCGAAAGGAAAAATCGGCGGGGCGGATCGCCAGCGCACCGATGCCCGCCAGAAACAGCCGTCGCTTCACCAGTCCTCCTTCACCGCTCTCACCGGCCCCATGCCCATCGCCTCGCGCCCCGACCAGAACGCGGTCAGCGCGGCAAGCGCGACCATCACCAGCGTGAGCGCTGCAAGAAAAGCGTAGGGCGGGTGGACCTCCATGCCCCAGTTGAACGACTGCCGGTTCACCACGCGGATGAGGATGAAGCCGATCACTCCGCCAACCACGAGGCCCGCCGCGGCGCCAAAGGACGCCAGCAGCCCGCCTTCGAAAGCGAGCATCGCGCCGATCTGCGAGCGTTGCATGCCCAGGTGCCGCAGCATGCCGAACTCGCGCTTGCGCGCCAGCACGATCGCGCCGAGGCTCGACGACAACCCGAACAGGCCGACCAGCACGGCCACGGCTTCGAGCGCGTACGTGACCGCGAAGCTGCGGTCGAACACCTGCAGCGAGACCTTGCGGATCTCGCCCGGACCGGCCATGTCGGGCAGCGCGCCGCCGGGCAAGGCGCGCAGCGCGGATTCGATGCGCGCCTCGCTCACGCCCGGTTTGAGCCACAGCGCCGCGTCGTTCACGCGCCTGTCCCCGGTCAGGCGCACGAAGTCGGCGCGGTCGATCACGATCGCGCCATGCTGCCTCGCGTAGTCGCGCCACTCGCCCTCGACGATGAAGTCCATGAGTCGACCGCCGACCGGAATGCGGATGCGGGTGCCGATCCGGTAGCCATACACCTCGGCGACCGCTTCGCTGACCCACGCCGCGGGCGGATCGCCTGCCGCGCGTGTCCGCGCAGCGCCAAGCAGCGGCAGGGATTTGTCCGCGCCGCCCGGCAGGTCACGGGCGATCAATGAAACGGTGGGTTTCACCGGGTCGAGCGTCAGCCGGTCGGTGCGCAGGAACTCCGCGCGTGCCACCTCCTGCAATCCGCGCACACCCGCCTCGAAACCCGGGTCGAGGAAAGCCGTGTCCCCGAGGTGCGAGGTGCGCAGGTAGAAGTCCGCCGGCAGCACCGCATTCAGCCAGTCATCCACCGATTCGCGGAACGACGCCACCATGATCGCCATCGCGACCATGAGCGCGAAGCTTGCGACGATCGACGAGAGGCTCACCATGGCCTGCCCGGGCGCACCGCGCAATTGCGCAAGCGCAAGGGAGAGCGGCACCGCGCGCGGCAGGCCGGCCAGCGCAAGGAAAGCCGTTGCGGCGCGCGGCATCAGCAGGATCCCGCCGATGAGGATCAACGCAATCGCGGCATAGCCGAACACCGGGATGCCCTCGACCGGGCCGGCCTGCGTGAGGCCCGCGCCGGCGGCGATCATGATGAGGCCCGGCCACACCGAAACGAGGCGCTCGAACATCTGCTGGTCGTCGCCGCTCTTGAGCGAGCGGGCCGGCGCCGCGCGCGCCGCATCCTGCGCCGGCAGCCATCCCGCCACGAGCGCGATCAGGACGCCCGCGGCAAAAAACCCGAGCGCGGCCACGGGTGGGAAGACGATCTCCGGGTTCATGCCGCGAAACAGGCCCGCGCCGAGATCGCCGCCGCCCGCCTTGACCGCGATTCTCGCGAGCGCGTAGCCCAGCGCGAGACCGGCCGCGCTTCCCAGGGCGCCGATGAGCGCCACTTCCGCGAGCACGAGCCGCACGAGGCCGCGCTGCGTCAGCCCCATCACGCGCAGCAAGCCGTGCTCTCCCCGCCGACGCGTGACCTCGAGCGCCTGCGCCGAGAACACGAGGAATCCGCCGGTAAACAACGCGACCATCGCAAGCACATTGAGATTCACCCGATAGGCGCGCGAAAGGTTGGCGCCCTGCTCTTCGAGCTGCTCCACCTCGGCCACGTGCGCGCCGGCCGGCAACAGGGCCGCGATCCTTTCGCGCATCAGCGCCGCATTCGCGCCGGGGGCGAACCGCAGGTCGATGCGGTTGAGCGTCCCAAGACGGCCGAAGCGCCACTGCGCCGTGGCGATGTCGGTCAGCGCCGCGCTTCCCCGCAAGCCCGGAACAACCCCGGCGACTTCGAGGTCGACGCTCGCGCTGCCGGCCACCAGCGAGAGCCTGTCGCCTTTGGCCACCCGCAACGCCGCTGCCGCTGCGGGCGAGAGCAGCACCGTGTCCGGCCTCAGCAGGTCGAACAGGCGCTGCGGCTCGTCGGCGAACAATGCAGGCTGCACCTGCGCCGCGCGCAGCGCGTCGATGCCGAGCAGCCTGAGCGTGCCATTGCCCGCGCCCTGCGTTCGCCCCGCCGATCCGGCCACCGCCACCTCGAGGTCCAGCATCGGGCTTGCAACCGCGATGCCCGGCAGGCGCGTCAGTTCCGGGTAGAGCGATTCGGCGAATCCGCCGCGCCCGCCCCGCACTTCGAGGTCCGCGTCCCCGGCCATCGAGCGCACCGCGAGCGAAAACTCGTTGAGGGCGGCGCCGTTGATGAGGTGGACCGCAAAGCCGAGCGCGACGCCCAGCGCAATGCCCGCGGCCGAAAGCACCGAACGCCCGCGCTGGTGCGCAAGGCGCGCGCGGATGGGCAGGAGCAGCGCGACGATCGAGTGGATCATCGAGGCGACCGGGGAAAGGAGCGCGCGCAACAAAGCTGTCATGGGCGAGCGGATTTTACGCGCCGTAGAATGCGTCCACCATGAAAGGACGCCTCTTCTACATCGTCGGGCCCTCGGGATCGGGCAAGGACAGCCTGATCGACTACGCGCGCCCGCGCGTGCCAGAGCGCGTCCACTTTGCGACGCGCACCATCACGCGGCCCGCCTCCGCCGGCGGCGAGCGGCACACGGGCGTCACCTTGCGAGAGTTCGAGGCGCTGCTCGCCGCGGGCGCTTTCGCGATGCACTGGCGAGCCAACGGCCATGCTTACGGCATCCGGCGCGACATCGTCGACTGGCTGCTCGAGGGCCGCACCGTGGTGGTCAGCGGCTCGCGCGAGCACCTGCCGAACGCGCTGTCGGACTATCCGCGGATGCAGGTCGTTCTGGTCACGGCTTCGCAGGAGACCTTGCGCACCCGGCTGGCGTCCCGCGGGCGCGAGGATGCGGCCGCAATCGAGGCGCGGCTCCAGCGCGCGGCGGTCTTCCGCTTGCCGCCGGGCACGGCTGCGGTCGAAATTGCGAACGATGGCGCTCTGGACGACGCGGGGAGCCGGCTCGTCGGCCTTCTCATATAGTTACCCGCCCTGTGCAGGATTTATACAACTGCACCTCGCGCCGCGCGCGGAGATCAGTCGGCGCCGCGTTCAGGCGGGCCACGATCTCCTTGGGCGTCGCGGCCGGAATGACGATCCCCTGCCACGCGCTTTCGCATCTGGGCCACGCAAAAACTACGCAAGTTCATCGTCAAAGGCTTCGTCCCAGACGACGAGCGGCTGAAGAATCCCGACCAGCCTTTCGATTACTTCGATGAACTGCTGCGTCGGATTCAGGACATCCGCACCTCCGAGCGGCGGTTCTATCAGAAGATCACTGACATCTACGCCACCATCATCGATTACGACCCCACTGAGCCTGCGAGCATCGAATTCTTCCAGACCGTGCAGAACAAAATGCACTGGGCCATCACCGGGCAGACCGCCGCTGAAATTATTCACGCCCGCGCCGACGGCGCCAAGCCGCAGATGGGCCTGGCCAGGTGGCGCGAGCGATAGGAATCAATCCCGCTCCTTTTCCCGGGCACCCGCCTGTGGCCGTCTGCATAGCCCCAACGACGAGCTTGCGGCGTCGAGTTCCCGAGGCGGGCGCGTGCTCGCCCGCGAGAAACGCCAGCACCGCGCGCCGAAAGCCCTCCACGAGCAGCGCCTCGGGCACCGGCGGCAGGGCGACAAACGCCAGACGCCTACTCTACATCTGTCCAATTTCCGGCAATATGCCGGTATCA
>CAZZDV010000069.1:0-3024 GCA_964652785.1 uncultured Bordetella sp. | reverse complement strand
AAACGCCAGACGCCTACTCTACATCTGTCCAATTTCCGGCAATATGCCGGTATCATATTGGCATATTGCCATCCAACGCGAGGGGATCACATGTCCGCGGTACTAGAGTTCGCTCCCGATCCGGCATTGGGATTCGGGCCTTCCTTGTTGGCGCGAATTGCCGAGGTGCTCGGGTTTCGCGCGGTTCCAAAATCGGAGGTTGCGCTCGCGGTCCTGGCCCGCACTGGTCTGGCTACGAGCGTGTTGCGGCACATTGCGGCGGCGGGTATGCGCGGCGAGGATCTCGCGTTCATCATTCCTCCGCGTACCCTGTCGCACCGCATCGCCAGGAACGCGCGGCTGAGCGTCGAAGAATCAGATCGGGCGTTGCGTTTGGCAAGAATCATCGCCTTGGCCGACATTACCTTTGGCGAACATGCCAGGGCGCTCGATTGGCTGCGTCTCCCGAAGAAGCAATTCCGAGGACTGAGTGCGCTCGAAATGGTCCGCACGGAGGCCGGCGCGCGCCTCGTGGAGGAACTGCTTACGCGCGTCGACGAAGGCTACTTTGCCTGACACCCCGCTGCGGCATTGAAGCTCTGGCGCATCAGCAATCACGCCGATTTGTCGGGCGCGGGTGGACTGCGGGCGGGAGGGCGCTGGCATTCGCCCGGTCACGCAATCGTTTACCTGGCCGAGCATCCCGCGCTTGCATTGCTCGAAGCGCTCGTGCACCTGGAATTAGGGGATTTGAGCGCAATACCAAGCCACTACCAACTGTTGGAAATCGAGGCGCCGGCGCGGCTTCCACGCGAGGTGGTAAGCGGTTCGCTGCTCGTCGGAGAATGGGTTCAGGATATAGCGATGACCAGAGCTATCGGAGACGCATGGCTGCGCCAGTGCAGGGCCGCGTTGCTGAGTGTGCCGAGCGCTATCGTACCGAATTCCAGGAACTGGCTCATCAATCCGATGCATCGGGACGCGGTACGATTCTCCATCACGAGGATCGCAAAGTTTCCCGTCGATTTGCGGTTGGTGAAAACGCCCGGATCCACCAACCGCAATCGTAAAGAGTAGATATCAACAGGAAAATCCATGCCGCACGATCGGCAATCGCGGCGATCCCCAAACCCCGTCCTCGGGCTCGATGTGATGCGCGCACAGAGCGCGATGTCGGGAACCGGGTGGTAGGTCATTGGCAGGACGCTGTTCACAGCCCATGCCGCAGGGGGCAGCGGCGGCGAGCGCTCCATCGCCTCGGGCTGCTACAGTCCCAGGTGCTCGAGGATGCGCCGCACCACAGGCGGGTCGTCGATCAGCGAGCACGGGGATCGGTCAACGAACGACCAGGTCAACATTCTTGCCAGTACGAAGCAGCATCGCAACGAGAGTATCGAGGGAGAAGCGACTCAGCTTGAGGTTGACGAGGTCAGACACTCTCGGCCTGGAAACATCGAGGATTTCGGATGCCGCGTCCTGGGTGAGTTTCTTTGCGCGTATCCATTGCGCGATTGCAGTTGCGGCATCTTCCTTCAGCCGTTTGCCCTTGGCGATACGGGCATCCGCATCCTTTAGCAGAGCTCTTGCCTCTTTCGGCGAGAACCCCAAATCTGCGAACACGTTGCCGTCAGCGGGCGTGACGTGACTGCTCTTCAGGCCGACATCCTGGCGTGCGGTTTTCATTGTGCTTTGCGTTCCTTCAAAACTGCGGCGTACCGGCGCTTCGCAACGTACTTGTCGCCTTGGGACGTCTTGTTGGTTTTCTTCTGGAATGAGTGCAATACATACACGGCCTCTTTGAACTTCGCGACATACATCACGCGAAACCAGCCACCGGCCGCGTCCACGATGATTTCGTACACGCCGGTCCCGATTTCCGCCATCGGCTTGAATGCGTCCGGTTGCTCACCTTTCTGAACCTTGCGCAACTGATAGCCGGCATTGCGTTTGGCTTCATCAGGGAAGGCGCGTAGATCGTCACGCGAGCTACCTCTCCAGTCGATAGGCTTCGCCATATGTATAAGTAATTGTACATCGCATCTGCTTGGACAGGTAGTCGTAGATCAGACCAGCGCGGCAACAGCATTGTCAATCGTGCGGTAACCGGCGCAAAACATCCGCGAACTCGATGCCGCAAGCTCGCCGTTGGGCTTATGCAGGCTGCGGCCAGCGAGCCTGCTTTGTATCCGCGCGCCACGGAGTGATGTCCACTTTACTCATGAGTAAAGTGGACTCTGATCCATTCCATGTACGCCCCTCGCTATCTGCAAAGTGACCTCGCCGAAGGCCTGAAAAGCAAGATGGTTTTCGTCGGCGAGCCCCGCCAGGTCGGCAAGACGACCTTTGCCCTGGGCTTCCTGGGCAGGGACGCGGACGCAACCCATCCGGCCTACATGAACTGGGATCATCCCGGGGTCCCGCCGCGGCTTCGGTGCGCGGAACTCCCGGCGGGTGAAGCATTGCTGCTCCTGGACGAGATCCACAAGTACAGCCGCTGGAGAAACCTGCTCAAGGGCATTTACGACACGGAAAAATCCCGGCGCAGGATCATCGTCACAGGCTCCGCCCGGCTCGACTACTACAGAAAGGGCGGGGATTCGCTTGCCGGACGCTACAGGTACTTTCGCCTGCACCCGTTTTCCCTGCGCGAGTTGAGCCGCAGGCCATCGCGTTCCGACCTCGAGGCGCTGCTGAAATTCGGCGGCTTTCCGGAACCGCTGTTCGCGCAGAGCGAGACCGGGCATCGCATCTGGCACAGGGACCGGATCTCCAGGGTGGTCCGCGAGGATTTGCGCGATCTGGAACATGTGCGCGAGATCAGCCTCATCGAACACCTGACCGAGATGCTGCCTTCGAAGGTAGGCTCGCCGCTTTCGGTCGGGGGCCTGCGCGAGGATCTCCAGATCGACCACAAGACCGCCGAGCGCTGGCTGCAGATCCTCGAAAACCTCTATTCAAGTATTGCCACTGGGTGGAGGACACGCAGGGCTACGCGATGGAGCTTCGGTATTTGCGCGATACGGACAAGCGCGAGGTGGATTTCGT
>CAZZDV010000068.1:0-16842 GCA_964652785.1 uncultured Bordetella sp. | reverse complement strand
CATCCGCACCGCGAGCCAGGCACTTGCGGACCTGTCGAGCGTCGTGGGCTTCTTCCGCGAAGCCGTGGCCCGCCGCGAGGCCGGGCCTCGGATTGTACCGGTGCCGATACACAAACTGACAGGATAGCCGCTCCAGATAAGGACTTTAGAATATTAAAGTTCAGGATTTACGCTTCGGTTTGGGTGCCTTCATGGCCGATCTTCCGGATTTTCCAGTCCGCTTCGCCGCTGGACGCGCGCGCTTCGTTACCGCCCCTTGCGCGCCGAACAGCCCCATCGACAGCAGGTGGGTGAACGCTTCGGCGACCTGGTCGAGCCCATACCCGGCGGCGGCGCGCGACCAGCGGGCGACGGTGTTGCACATGCCGAGGATTGCAAGGACCGCCAGGCGCCGGTCGAGCGTACGCGGGATCGATCCGTCTTCCTGGCCCTCGGCGAGGATCGCGTCCCACAACGCCTCGTAGGCGCGGGCCTTGGCGTCCAGCGGCAGCCGCGCTTCGTCGGGCAGCTCGCGACGCTGGTAAAGGAAAGCGTGCACATAAAAACGCTGCTCGATGAGCGGTTCAATGTGGGCGCGCACTCCCTGGCGGACCTTCTCCGCGACCGGCAGGCCTGAGACCTGGATCGCGCCGAGCCGGTCGAGGAACTGGTTGATCGCGTATTCGCAGATCGCCTGCAGGATCTTCGCCTTGGACGGGAAGTAGTAGTAGATCGCCGCCTGGCGCACGTTCCAGCGCTCGCCGATCTCGCGCATGCTGGCGCCGTGGTAGCCGCGCTCGGCAAACACCGCTGCCGCGACGTGCAGGAGCTCCTCGCGCCTTCCGACGTTGCGCGCGGTCTGTCCGGCCGGCCGGCCGGCCTTTCGCACGGCCTTGCGGGGTGAATTCGATGCCATGGGTCTGGGCGGTGCCGCCGGTTCGGTTGAGCGGCGCAGCCGCTGTCGCCTTGTATTTTATTGAACGCTCGTTAGAATAACTGCCGTACGCCCCGCCAGCCACAACCACCGCAGGAGAGTTCGATGAGCGCCGTACCCGCGCCGGAGCGCCTGACGCTGGAGAATCAGCCGAAGAGCGAGGGGCCTTGGCGCCTCAAGGGCGAGCTGCGCCACCCCAAGGACGCGGCCAGCGGCTTCGAGATCCTCGACAACTTCGAGCGTTTCAACCAGGCGAACGACATCTACACGCGCGGCCAGTGGGATTCGCGCATCCGCTCCACCAAGGTGATCAACTGGTTCAAGGGCATGTTCAAGCCTGGTCTCGGCGCGCGGCAATCCGCGGGCTACACGGTGCGCGACTTCGCGCTGCGCAACGCCGGCTGGATGGGCGCGAACCTCACCATCCAGCGCAGCCTCGACCAAGGACGGGTCGACGGGTTTCTCGATTCGATCCGCCCCTACTCCGAGCCGAATCCTGAAAAAGTCGTGGCCGAATCGCCCGAGGCAATGGCCGACGAGATCAAGCAGGTCAGCCGCCTGTTCGGCGCCGACGGGGTGGGCATCACGCACTACGATGCGCGCTGGCACTACACCAACAGCTTTTCCACCAAGACGCTTTCGGAAAAGCCCTACGAAGTGCCCTCCGACCTGCCCAACGTGATCGTGATCATCACCTCGATGCACTACGAGGCGGTGCAGTGCTATCCCTCCGCCACCGCGGGCATCGCGGTCGGCCACGGCTACTCGCGCGACTGCGAGCTGGTGCAAAGCATCGCCACGTACATTCTCAACCTGGGCTACCGCGCGGTGGCGTGCGTCAACGATTCGTCGCTCGCCATTCCCTACGGCGTGCAGGCGGGCCTCGGCGAATTCGGCCGCAACGGCCTGCTGATCACCGAGAAGTACGGGCCGCGCGTGCGCATCGGCCGCATCCACACCGACCTGCCTCTCGCGCACGACAAGCCGATCACCTTCGGGGTGCGCGAGTTCTGCGACACGACCTGCCGCCGCTGCGCCGAGGAGTGCCCGCCCAAGGCCCTGGCGATGGGCGCGCCGACCGAGGCGATCCCCAACCAGTCGTCGGTGATCGGCATCCGCAAGTGGCAGGTCGATGCAGAGAAATGCTTCAAGTTCTGGGTCAACCAGGCCACCGAGTGCGGCATCTGCATGCGCGTGTGCCCCTACAACAAGGACCTGAAAACCTGGTGGGCGCGCGCCTATTTTGGTTTCTGGAAGCGCCTCGCGGCCTCGCCCCTGAAAAAACTGGCGTTGTGGCTGGACGTGAAGCTGGGCTTCGGCAAGCGCATGAAGCCGGCCGATTTCTGGCGCAGCGTCCGTTCCAAATGAGCACCGCCGCCGTCGCCCGTGCTTCGAACACCCTGTCGGACATCCCGCCGGGCACGCCGCAGGAGTGGGCCGAGGACATCCGCAAGACGGCGCTCGCTTCGGGCGTGGATGTGTGCGGAATCGCGGACGTGCACCGCTGGGACGAGTTCGTGCCCGAGGGCTACCGGCCCTACGACATCCTTCCCGGGGCGAAGAGCGTGGTGGTGGTCGGAGTTCGCGGTCCCAGCGCAGGCGCATGGCAATCGGCCGACCATCGCCTGATCGAAATGAACGGCTACGATTTCAGCAACGACCGCGTGATCCACGTCGTGGCCGACTACATCGAAAAGAAATACGGCTGGCAGGCGCTCCAGGCGCCGGGCCTGCCGGTGGGCGGCCACCAGCCGACGTTCTCGATGATGCTGGCGGCCGTGCTGAGCGGCCTCGGAACGCGCTCGTTCGCCGCAAACATCATCCTCAATCCGAAGTACGGCCTCTTGTACTACTCGGCCTGCCTCACCACGCTCGAGCTGCCGCCCGACCCGATGCTCGAGCAGGACGTGTGCCCCGCGCCGATGTGCGTGCAGGTTTACAAGCACGGCGGGAAAACCCCCTGCCAGGCGGCGTGCCCGGCGGACGAGGGCGGCTGCCTCTCGGGCACCATCGACGACAAGGGCCGCATCGAATCGACTTTTTACGACCGCGAGCGCTGCGTGTCGCGCGCGATGAATTTCGGCATCAACAGCTTCCAGAAGGCCTTGGAGCAGATCGCCAACGAGGACGACGGCGAGAAGCGGACCATGATGATCAACTCGGATTTCTTCACGCGCTCGTGCTCGTCGATCGCCTTTTACAAGGAGAGCGTCGCGCAGTGCTTCGAGTGCATGCGGGTCTGCCCGATCGGGCGGGCCGAAAGGAAGCTCAAATGACCGCCCAGGACCTGGACCAGATGCAGGCCTATAAGACCGAGCTCAACGATCTCGCGCTCAAGTCCGGCGCGCTCGTGCTCGGGGTGGCCGATGCCGCCGCGTTCACCGCGGCCCAGGAGGGCCAGCGCCCGGAAGACCTGCTGCCCGGGGTGAAAACCGTGATCGTGGTGGGCGGCGCGCAGCCGCGCGCAGGCGACTGGCGCAGCCCGACCTACCGGCATATGGAAACCACGTCCACCTCGGACCGGGTCACCGCCATCGGCAACCGCATCGCGCAGCACATCGAGCGGCGCTTCGGCTATTACGCGGTGACGATTCCTCCCGGCGTGGACCGCGCACGCAAGCCCTTTCTCAACGTCGCGCTGGCCGCCGAGCTGGCCGGCTGCGGTTCGCCCAGCCTTGCCGGCCCCGTGCTGCATCCGGAGCACGGCTTCATGTACTACGCCGCGACGCTGACCACGCTGCCGCTGCCGTTCGACGGGCCGCTCGACAAACCCGCCTGCCCCGCGCCCGAGTGCGTGTCGATGTGGAACGAACACGCCACCACGCCGTGCATGGCGACCTGCCCGATCGACGAGGGCGGCTGCCTCGGCGGCACACTGGTGGACGAGCGCATCGGCGAGCGGCGCTACGACGTGGCCCGCTGCACGACGAGGGTCCAGACGCATTTCATCCCCGGGTTCCAGAAAGCGCTGGGCGCGGTGTTCGACGAGCCCGACAAGGAGAAACGCAAGATGATCCTGTGGGGTACGGCGTTCACCCGCACGCTCTGGTCGATGTCCTATTCCAACGTCAGCCAGGGCCAGTGTTTCGAGTGCATGCGCGTCTGCCCGGTCGGCAGCAAACACCGCGAGCTGCGTTGAGGGAGGCTGGGATGGGTTTCTACTTTGTCGATCCGGAGCTCTACAAGCAGTACAAGGACCGCGTGCTCGAGCTATCGCAGGCGATCCAGATCAACTATCCCGAGCACCTGCCGCCCGAGCGGCGCAAGCCCGGGTTTTCCGACCGCCAGATCGCCGAGAAGCTCGGCATCGAGGAGAAAGCGGTGCGCGAGATCCGCTGCGTCGCGGAGCGCGAGTACTACCCCGTGGACGAGTGGGAGCGCGCGCTCGAGTTCAAGGACAAGGCCTGCCGCGACTTCGCGGTCGGCGGCGTGGCCTCGGTGACCAAGAAGTACATCAAGCGCCAGAAAGACAAAGCCGGCTGACGCCAGCACTCAGGGGGATCAATGCTGACGATGTCCTCGGCGCTCGACCGCGCGCGCCGTACGCACCCGAACCGGCCGGCCATCATCGAGGCGGCGCCGGGCGTCAACCAGAGCTGGGCCGAGCATGTCGATCGCGTTGCGCGCCTCGCGGCGGGATTGCGTGCGCAGGGCCTCGAGCCCGGACAGCGCTTCGGGATCCTCAGCCGCAATACCCACAGGCAATGCGAGCTGCTGCACGCGGGCTACTGGTCAGGCATCGTTCCGGTGCCGATCAACGTCCGGCTGGCCGCGCCGGAAATCGCGTTCGTACTGAAAGATGCCGGCTGCAGGCTCCTCGCTGTCGACCCGGCGCTGGCGGGAATGCTTGGAAAACCCGAATTCGAGCCGTGGAAGGCGGGCGTATTCATGCTCGGTTCGGTCGAGGAATCGAAAGACCATCCTTCCCGCCTGCCGTGCCACGACGAGCTGATCGGGTCGTCCGGGCCGGCGGATTTACGCGATGCGGCCGAAGACGAGGACGCGATCCTGCTCTATACCGGCGGCACCACCGGCCGCGGCAAGGGCGTGCGACTCACCCATCGCAATATCGTCTCGAATGGGCTGCAGGTTGCAACCACTCTTGGCATTCGCAACGACGACGTTTACCTTCACGTGGCGCCGATGTTCCATTCGGCCGACCTGCTCGCCACCGCGTTGACGCTTACCGGCGGCGCGCACGCGTACCTGCCCGGCTTCGACCCGGCGGCGTGGCTCGCCGCCATCGAACGGACGCGAACCACTTTCACAATGCTCGCGCCGACGATGTTGATCATGGTGCTGCAGAGTCCCGAGTTCGCAAAACATGACCTCTCGTCGCTCCGCATCCAGGTGTATGGCAGCGCGCCGATGGCGGAGGCGTGGATCAGGCGCACGCTCGAAGCCCTGCCGCGCGCGGCGGTGACACAGGGCTACGGCCTGACCGAGACCGCGCCGATCCTGACTTTCCTCGAGCATCGCCACCACCGCGACGCGATCGATGCGGGAAACCTGGAACGCCTGACAGCGGCGGGCAAGACCCTCCCTGGAGTCGACCTGCGCATCGTCGATGAAACCGGCATCGAAGTCGCGTCCGGCGCCTCGGGCGAAGTCGTCGTGCGCGGACCGAACATCACGCCGGGCTACCACGGCCTGGCCGAAGTCAACGCGGCGACTTTCCGCAACGGCTGGTTCCACACCGGCGATGTCGGGCGCGTCGATGCCGAAGGGTTCCTGTACCTGCTGGACCGCAAGAAGGACATCATCGTGACCGGCGGGGAGAACGTGTACTCCTCCGAGGTGGAGGCGGTCCTGTTCCAGCATCCGCTCATTGCCGAGGCCGCGGTCATCGGCGTGCCCGACGACCTGTACGGGGAAGCGGTTTTCGCAGTGGTGGTGCCCAAGCCCGGCGCCAGCCTCGATGCCGAAGAGGTCGCTGCGCATTGCCGCAAGCTCATCGGCGGCTACAAGATTCCGCGCCGCATGGCATTCGTGGACGCGCTGCCAAAGAGCGCCCTCGGAAAGGCGCTGAAATCCGAATTGCGGCTGCGATTCGGCGGCACTTCCGGGTCCTGACACCAAAAACCGAAGCGGTTGGACAGGCGGCCAACGCTGATACACTCGCGCCTCGGGTCGACTACAGACCTTTGCAGAACACGGAGGAGACATGAAAGCCATGAACAAAATCGCCCTGGCAACACTGGCCGCGTTCGGCCTGTCGGCTGCGCCGCTGGCATCAGCTCAAACCACCCTCACGATGTCCTCGTGGGTCCCGCCCTCGCATCACCTGACGGCTAACGTCCTGCGCGGCTGGGCCGACCAGGCCGAGAAAGCGACCCAGGGCCGCGTCAAGTTCCAGATGCTGCCCAAGGCTCCCGCCGCCCCAGCGGGAACTTTCGATGCGGTCAGGGACGGCCTGGTCGACGTCTCCTTCGTCACGGCGAGCTACACCCCGGCCCGGCACATCCTGCCGCTGCTCGCGGAGCTTCCCGGCGCCGGCAACTCTTCCGAGGTGAACTCGGTCGCCTACTCGCGCATCCACTGGAAGCATCTGCACCAGATCGGCGAGTACAAAGGGGTCAAGCTGCTGGCTGTGTTCACGCACGGCCCGGGGCAGATGTTCACCAAGAAGACGATCGCCAATCTCGACGAATTCAAGGGCCTCAAGATCCGCACCGGGGGCGGCGTAGCGGAGGCGGTCGCCAAGGCGCTCGGGGCGTCCGCCTTCGTGAAGCCCGCGCCCGAATCCTACGAGCTGCTCAATTCAGGCGTCGCCGATGGGGTGTTCTTTCCGCTTGAATCGATCGCTTCGTTCAAGCTCGAAACGGTGATCGGCCAGGCCACGGTATTCCCGGGCGGCATGTACAGCTCGTCCTTCGGCTTCTTCATGAACGAGGACAAGTGGAACAAGCTCTCGAAGGCCGACCAGGACGGGATCATGTCGGTGTCCGGCGAGCATCTTGCGCGCTTCAACGGCAAGTCATGGGATGCGGCCGACCTGGTCGGCCTGGCGTCGCTCAGGAAGGCCGGCGGCAAGGTGGTCGATGCAAGCCCCGCGATGACCAGGGAAGTCGCCGCAAAATCGGCCCCGATCATCCAGGACTGGATCACCAAGGCGAGCGCCAAGGGCATCGACGGCGCGAAAGTCTATGCCGAATTCCACGAGGAACTCAAGCGCGTCGCGGCGGGCAGGTAGCAGCGCCGGAACGCTCCAGTTGACCGTCCAGGGGAGCCCGCCGGTAAGCGCCTGGGAGCGCTTCTTCGACGCGGCGCTCGGTTTTGCCGCCGCGGTGATCCTGTTCTGCATGATGATGATCACGTTCGTCGACGTGATCGGGCGCTACGGCTTCAACAGCCCGATGCGCGGCGGATTCGAGATCACCGAGCTCATGCTGCTGGTGCTCATCTTCGCGGGCCTGCCTCTGGTTTCGCATGCGGACGAGCACGTGACCATGGATTTCATCGACCACCTGATCGGGCCGAAGGGCAAGCGGATCCTGGTTTCGATCGCGCACTTGGTGGTCGCGGTGGCGCTGCTCGGGCTCTCGTGGCTGATCTGGATCAAGGCGGGCAAGATCGCGGGCTATGGGGACACGACCGACGTGCTGCGCATCGCCGTCGGACCGTTCGTGTATTTCATGGCGGCGATGATCGCGCTCTCGGGCCTTATCCACGCATGGAAGCTCTTCACTCCCGCGGAACCCGCCTCGAGCCCCGGCGCGCCGACCACCTGATGACGGATTGCCGGTGACCGAAGCAAAATGACGGAAGCCACATGACGGAAGCCACATGACGGAAGCCCTGGTCGGCCTCGCTGCCATGATGGTGCTCGCGTTCCTGCGCATCCCGATGGCGCTGGCAATGGGCATCGTCGGCCTCATCGGCTACGCCTACATGCGCGACTGGAACTGGGCCGTGGCATTCGCGAATGCGCAGACCAAGGTCTACGAAACCGGCCGCAACTACACGCTTTCGGTGGTGCCCCTGTTCATCCTCATGGGCAGCTTCGTCACGCGCGCGGGCATGTCGCAGGAGCTGTTCCGCGCGGCCTACTCGTTCATCGGCCACCTGAAGGGCGGCCTCGCGATGGCCACGGTAGTGGCTTGCGCGGGGTTCGGCGCGATCTGCGGCTCCTCGATCGCGACCGCCGCCACCATGGCGAAGGTCGCCTACCCGTCGATGAAGAAGCTCGGCTACTCCGATGCGCTCTCCACCGGCGCGATCGCCGCCGGCGGCACGCTCGGCATCCTGATCCCGCCATCGACCATCCTGGTGATCTACGGGATCATCACCCAGACCAACATCGGCAAGCTCTTCGCCGCCGGCATCCTGCCGGGCATCCTCGCGACTTTCCTGCTCTGCCTGGCGGTCGCCTATTCCACGTGGCGCGACCCGAAAGCCGGCCCGCGCGGCGAGCGTTCCAGCTGGGCCGAACGCTGGGCCGCCTTCAAGGGCGTTTGGGCCGTGGTGGCCCTGTTCGCGCTGGTGATGGGCGGCATCTACTTCGGCGTGTTCACCGCGACCGAAGGCGCGGCCATGGGCGCGGTCGGGGCCATGGTCTTCGCGTTCGCGCGCAGGGTCCTCACCTGGAAATCGCTCTACGCCTCGCTGGTGGAAAGCGCGCGCACGACCTCGATGCTCTTCATGATCCTCATAGGCGCGCTGATGTTCGCCGAGTTCGTCAACATCACCAGCATGCCGGGCGACCTGACCAAGTTCGTGTCGCGCTTCGAGCTGCACCCCATCGCGGTGGTCTCCGCGATCATGGTGATCTACGTGATCCTCGGCACGGCCATGGAGGAGCTCTCCATGATCCTGCTGACGCTGCCGGTCTTCTTTCCCATCATCGTGCAGCTCGGGTTCGACCCGATCTGGTTCGGGGTCCTGATCGTGGTGGTGGTGCAGATCGGGCTCATCAGCCCACCGGTGGGCATGAACCTCTTCGTGCTTTCCACGCTGCTTCCGCAGGTGGCCACCCGCACCGTCTTCCGCGGCGTCACGCCCTTCGTGGCCATGAACATCCTCCTGCTCGCAATCCTGGTCGCATTCCCGTCCATCTCACTCGTCCTGCCGAGGCTGATGAAGTAAGGGGAATACTGCCAATTTTCGGGTGAGGCCCGCGCTGCACTTGACTGAGCAGGCGAAATGCTGCCACGGATGTTTTCCTCAGGGCACCGCGACGGCACCCGAACGCAGCAGCGCCTCGATTCGCTCGCCGGCATATCCCAGGGTTTTCGACAGCACCTCGCGCGTGTCCTCTCCCGCGCGATAAGGCGCCGGCCCGCGGGCATGCACCGGCTCCCCGTCGATGTGGAACGGCGAAGAGGTGACGCGCGCCTCGCCGCGGCCGCGATGCGGGATCGTCGTGAAGGCCTGTCGCTCCTCCATGTGCGGATCGGCCATGACGTCCTCGATCGTGCGCACCGGCGCGCAGGGCACCCGCGCGGCGGACAGCGCCTTGGAGGCGGCCTCCACGGACTCGAAGCCGTCGAGCCAGTCGCAGATCACGCGGCGCAGCTCCGGCCAGTGGTCGCGCCTGCCCTGCGGCGTTGAAAACAGGGCGTCGCCCGCTGGGCCGTCCCTGCCCATGACCTTGAGCAATCGGTCCCAGGTGGGGCCGCCTCCGATGAACTGCACCGCGAGCGGATTGCCCTTGATCGAGTGGATGATCATGCCGGGGCGAGGCCCCTTGGTGACGGCGCCGCCGTTGAGGCCCGCCGCGATGCCGATGTCCTCCGCGCCCCAGAGCGCCTGCAGCATCGAAACGTCGAGGTAGGCGCCCTGCCCCGTGCGGTCGCGACGGTGGATGGCCGCGAGCACGAGGCCGAATGCGTGCACGCCTGCGAGCGCGTCGGCCGATTGCAGGTAGGCGACACGCGCCTCGGGATCCCCCTGCCGGTCGAGGTCCATCGCACCCGAGGCAGCGTTGATGAGGTGGGCAAAGGCGGGACGATCGCGCAGCGGTCCGGTCTGGCCGTAGCCCGAGATGGAGCAATAGACGATCGCCTTATTGGCGGCCGCAACCGCAGCGTAGTCGATGCCGTGGCGCGCCATCACCCCGGGCACGAAGTTCTCGATCAGCACATCGGCCTTGCGCGCGAGGTCGAACACCACGGCGCGGGCGTCGGGATGCGCCAGGTCGATCGCGATGCTCTCCTTGCCCGCGTTGAAGCGCACGAAATAGCTGCTCTGGTCGGTGCGCCCTTCTTCGAGCTGGAGGTAGAAGGCGCGCGTGTCGTCGCCTTCCACGGGCCTTTCCACCTTGATCACGCGCGCGCCGAGGTCGGCGAGGAGCCGCGTGCAATACGGCCCGGCCAGCACCCGCGTGAAGTCGAGCACCGTGAGCCCCCCTAACAGGTTCATCCGTGAAGGCTCATGCCGGCGCGGGTTTGGGGGATTTCTTCGCCATCCCTTCCATCGCCGCCCCGAGGATCCCCTTGGGCATGTAGATGATGAAGAGCACGAGCATCAGGCCGTAGACCGTCGTATCGAGGGCGTGGAATTTATTGCCGAAGCCCAGGCGCAATCCTTCCGCGAGCAACAGCGTGAACGCCGCCCCCACGGTCGGACCGAGCCTCACGTACATGCCGCCCGCAATCACGCCGAACACCATCTGCAGGCTGATCCCGATGCCGGAGACCGTCTCCGGGTTCACGTAGAGCTGGTACTGCGCGTAGAGCGCGCCGCCGACGCAGGTCATGAGGGCGGAGAGCATCGTCACGCCCAATTTAAGGCGGGTGACGTCGATGCCGATCGAGGCCGAGGCGTCTTCCTCCTGGCTGATCGCCTCGAGCGCGAGGCGCGCCATGCTCTGGTCGACCTTCTTCCACACCCAAAGGCCGATGAGCCAGAACACGAGCACGACGTAGAACCACACGAGCTTGTTCGAGAACTGCAGTGCCCCGATCGACCACGAGGTCTCGGCCAGCGCCGTGTTCGGCGTTGCGCCCAGGGACCCGCCGGTCTGGTCGCGCAACGCGACGATGATGAGGCGCGTGACCTCCGAGAGCGCTAGCGTCACCAGCGCGAAATAGTGGCCGACGATCTTGTAGCGAAAGCACGGGTAACCGATGAGGAAAGCCACGATGGCCGTAAGCGCCAGCGCCACCGGCAGGCCGAACCAGGGCGACAGGCCGTAGCTGTTCCACCCCATCACCACCACGTACGCGCCGATGCCGAGGAAAGCGCCGTGGCCGAAGCTCACCATGCCCAGGCGCCCCATGATCGACCAGCTCGTGTACACGTAGCCCCACAGCAGCACCATGATGAGCAGGTGCAGCGGGTAGTTGCCGATGCCGGTCAGCGGCGCGGCGGCGAGGACCGCGAGGCCGATCCAGGGCAGGTAACCGCGGCTCCCGGCGCTCATCTCACTTGGCCCCGAAGATGCCCTGCGGGCGCCAGAACATCATGCCGATGAAGAACAGGAACGCGATCACGTAGCCCCATTCGATGGCGAAGAAGAACCCGCCCACCGAGATGAACTGCGCGAAGATGAACGCGGCGGCGAACCCGCCGACCATGTTGCCCAGGCCCCCCAGCACGCAGATGAGGAAAGTGATCGGCCCGAACGAAAGGCCGATGGCTGGGTGGATGTCGTATTGCAGGACGAGGAGGCACGCCCCGAGCCCCGCCAGCGCGCCGCCCAGCGCGGAGGTGACGAGGAAGATGCGGTTCGGGTTCACGCCCATGAGCGGCATGATCGCGCGGTCCTGGCTGATCGCGCGGATCGCGGTGCCGATGTAGGTGCGCGTGAGGAAGAGGTACATGCCGAGCATGCCGCCGAGCGCCGCGCCGAAAGCGATCAGCCGCGGCATCGAGAAGGAGATCTCGCCGATCACGATCGGCGAGAACGTCACGCCGAGGTTCTTGAACTCGATGCCGAAGACCAGGGTGGCCGCGGCCTGCAGGAAAAAGAGCACGCCGCCGGTCACCAGCAGCTGGTTGATCGGCTCGGCGGTGAGCACGGGCCGGATCACGAAGTAGTGCAGCGCGGCGCCGGCGGCCGCGACGATCAGGATGCCCGCGAGCATCGCGAAGATCAGCGGCCAGCCGAACGACACGTGAAAGTAGTACACCGCGTACATGCCGACCATGATGAGCTCGGCATAGCAGATCCAGACCACGTCGATCACGCCGAAGATGAGGTTGAGGCCGAGCGACAACAGCGCAAGCAGGCCGCCGAGCAGGAGCCCATTGAGCACCGATTCGAGCAGGAAAATATCGAAAATCTCGCCCATTAGATCCCCAGGTAGGCCTTGCGGATTTCGTCCGAGGCGAGCAGGTCCGCGGCCGCCCCGCTCTGCTTGATGCGCCCGGTCTCGAGCAGGTAGGCGCGATCGACGACCTTGAGCACCTGGCGGATGTTCTGCTCGACGATCAGCACCGTGTAGCCCTCCGAGCAGATGCGCTTCAGCATTTCGAAGATCGACTGCACGACCACCGGCGCGAGCCCGGCGGAAGGCTCATCCAACAACAGCAGCTTGGGGCCGGACATCAGCGCGCGGCCGATCGCGCACATCTGCTGCTCGCCGCCCGAAAGGGTCCCGGCGAGCTGGCCGCTGCGCTCCTTCATGCGCGGGAAGAGCGAATACACGAAGGCCAGCCGCTCGTCGTGCCTGGCGCGCGCCGAAGGAAGGAACCCGCCCATCTTGAGGTTTTCGGCCACCGTGAGGCGCGGGAACAGGCGGCGGTTCTCCGGCACCTGTGCGATACCGTAGCCGATCACCTCGTGCGCGGGCACGGCCTTGAGCGAGCGGCCTTCCATCGCGATGTCGCCGCCGGTCACGCCGATGAGCTTTGAGATCGCGCGCAAAAGCGTCGTCTTGCCCGCGCCGTTGGGGCCGATCACGGCAACCGATTCGCCGGCCTTCACCTCGAGGCTCACGCCGAAGAGCGCCTGGAATCCAGCGTAGCCGGCGCTTACGTTTTCGACCTTCAACATTGCCGCGCTCATGCCGCGCGCGCAGCCACGGCCTGCTGCACTTCCTGCGCGTCGGTGCCGAGGTACACCTCGATCACCTTGGGATCGTGCGCGACCGATTCGGGCTTGCCCTCTGCGATCACCTCGCCGTGGTCGAGCACCACGCAACGGTCCACCACGCGCATGAGCACGCCCATGATGTGCTCGACCCAGATGATGGTCACGCCGCGCTTGTCGCGGATCATGGCGAGCATGTCGGCCGCCTGGCCCATCTCGGATTCGTCGAGGCCGCCGAGGCTTTCGTCGGCCAGCAGCAGCTTGGGCTGCGTCGCAAGCGCGCGCGCGAGCTCGAGCTTTTTCAATCCGGCGGCGCCAAGGCCATCGACGCGCGCACTCTCTTCGGAGGGCAGGTTCACCAGCGTGAGCGCCTCTCTCGCCTGCGCCCACGCCTTCTCGCGCGACGGGCGCTCGGCCTGGCCGTAGTACGCGGCGAGCGCGACGTTTTCCATGAGCGAGAGCTTCCGGAAAGGCCGCGGGATCTGGTAGGTGCGCCCGATGCCCAGGTGCGCGACCTTGCTCGCGTGCGTGCCCGCAACCTCGCGGCCGAGGAACTCGATCGAGCCCGCGGTGGGCTCGAGCGCGCCCGCGATGAGGTTGAAGGTGGTGCTCTTGCCCGAGCCGTTCGGCCCGATCAGGCCGAGGATCTCGCCCTCGGCCAGCTCGAACGAAATGCGGTTGACCGCGGTGAAGCCGCCAAACGCCTTGGTCAGGCCACGAACACTAAGCACCCGGGGTTCGCCCGCTCGCCTCAGCGCGCGTAGGTGTGGCCTTTGGGGAGCGGCAGCACAGGGTCGGCCGTCTTGATCGCGGCCGGCCAGACGATCTTGGTGTCGCCGCCGATGTACTGCATGACGACGGGTGAAGAGCGCTCGTTCTGGCCGGACATCGGCGTGCCGGGCTGGAAGAACTTCACGCCGTAGCCCTGGATCGTGCCGCCCGCGGGGATGTCGGTCTCGAGCGCCGCTTTCCTGAGCGATTCGGAATCGATGCCGCCGTACTTCTTGATCGCGCGCGGCAGCACGTCGGTGAACAGGATCCACGACTGGTTGAAGCCCATCGAAACGTGCGGCGGGATCTCGTCGACCTTGCGGTCCTTGATCTCGGCGGTGTAGCGCTTGATCATTTCCTTGGTGATGTCGCCCAGGCCCGGCTTGAGCGACTTGGTATCGAGCAATTGCGCAGCCACCGGGTCGACGTTGTAGATGAACTCCGCATCCTTGCCGAAGGCCTCGCGCAGCTTGTCGTACTGGCCGTAGCCCGCGCCATGGCCGATCAGCGCCGACCACTTCAGGCCCTGCTCCTTGGCCTGGCGCCAGAAGAGCGTGATGTCCGGGTTGTAGCCGGTGTGCAGGATCACGTCCGGCGCGGCGCGGCGCAGCTTGGTGATGAGGCTGGAAAGGTCCGGCGAAGTCGCGGCGTAGCCTTCCTTGAGCACCGTCTGCAGCCCGAGCGACTTGCACTTCGACTCGTTGCCGGAGGCGACGCCAGCGCCGTAGGGACCGTCCTCGTAAATGATCGCGACCTTGAGGTCCTTGGGATCCTTGCCGAGCTTGGCTTTCGCCTGCTCGTGCAGGAAGGTGCAGGACGCCTCGCCGAACTGGTCCGAATGCACCTGGGCGCGAAAGACGTACTGCAGCTTCTTGTCCTTGAGCACGGCCGAGGCCACGCACACGTTGGCCCAGAAGAACTTCTTGCGCGAGTCCATCTGCTGCGCCATCGGCACGCAATGCGCGGAGGAGAACACGCCCATCACGATGTCGACCTTCTCTTGATCCAGCAGGCGAGTCATCTCGTTGATCGCGACTTCAGCCTTCGACTGTGCATCGGCGTACGTGGCCTTGATGCGATAGCCCTCGATGCCGCCGCGCTCGTTGATCATGTCGATCGCGGCCTTGGTGCCGATGCCGGCGGCCGCCGACCCGCCGGCGGCGAAGGCGCCGGTGTAGTCGTAGATGACGCCGATCTTGATTTCTTTTTGCTGGGCCTGGGTGGCGGAAACGCCGAAGGCCGCGAGACCTGCGACGAGCGCGCGAGCGTAGAAATGCCGGTTAAGCATGGGACTCTCCTCTGGTGGGCCTTCTGTACCGCGTGTTTTTTGTTGTTGTGGGGGCAGTGTTTCAAAGGCGCGGGCGGGTGTCAACAACGGCAACTCACATGGGGTCGTGGCAGACCAGGCAGACCTTGTTGCCTTCGGTGTCACGGACATTGCCGGGCTGCCAGCCGGCCCAGGAACGTTCGGAGACGTAGAAGCGTTCCCTTAGGCCGAGCTCGGACATGAGCGGGGCGTAGAAGGTGTGAGCGCGGGTGAAGTCGGAGGCGCCTATGTAGACGTGGGAGAACATGGGGGTGCTCCTATTCTGGGGCAAATGGTTGATGCCAAAGACGCGCCCGTCAGACCTTCTTCGAACATAAGGTGGGGGTGCCTGCCATATCGCAAACGGTTCCCCGTCCTTTCCACCTAACTGTTTTGCGCAATCCGCTTTAACTCGTCTTCGTGCGCCTCATAGGCCCCCAGGTGGGCGCGCATCAGGCTTTTCCAGAGTTTTCCATGGTTGGGCACAAAGAAGTGGAGCAACTCGTGGACGATTACGTAGTCCCATAGCTCGGGTTTCAGGCCGGGTAGTTCGTCGCTGAAATTCAAATGGCCGGCGGTAGAACAGGATGCCCATTTGTTGCGCATCGGACGGACACCCAACCAGACGACCTTTACGTCCAGCTTGTCGGCCCAATGACGGACGCGCTGTTTGAAATCGCCTTTGTGATCGATCGCCTCCATTGCGCTAAATCCGATTCGCCGTGTCCAGCAGCGTAAACAACGCATCCACAATGGATGTCACCTGGTCCAGGTCGTCGGTTTCCGAGAATATGGCGAAGGTCACTTTCTTCCGGAGTTCGCGCAGCGCGTTGTCGCTGCGCTTCCAGTTGGGGAACTCGGCGAAGGCCTGGCGAATCTTCCGGCTGACGGCCTCTGCGTTCTGGATCTTCGCGTCGAGCAGGCTGCGATAGACAAAATAGGTCAACCCATCGAAAGACTTCTCCGCCTGCTCCTTCTTCCTCGTTTCGTTGCCTTCCACTGCACGTAACAGTTCGGCCAGGGCCTCGGCGGTGCTGGTTTGGCGGTGCTCGAAGCTCTCCTGCACTTTCCTGGCCCGCTCCGCCATGGCGATGAGATACGGGTCGTCGCTGCTTTCCTCAGCCAGCTTCTCAATGCTTTTTATGAGGTTGATCACCTTGGTGCCGTCACCACCACTCTTGTTTTTGATCAGCTCAATGGTATTGCCATCGATCGCGACAATCTCACCCAGACCGCCCACGCCATAACTACCTACCTGCTGCTGCACCAGATGGTTGGTCTTGGCCTGAAAGTCGCGGTCTACCATCACGGTCCTGGTGTAGGCTTTCCTGACGACCTGGTAGATCGCAGATAGCGTTCCATAGTCGGCGATGATCTTTTCCAGAAATATGTCCGCGTTCGATTGCCCTCTCACTCCGCACCGCCTTTCAACTGCTTCGTCGTCCGTGCGGTGAGCGTTTGCATCTGGCGAATGGCGATCGCATTGAGACGCTTGAGGCGGTCGCCCTGCGGGAGTGCCATGTGAATGAACTCGGCGTTCATGTTCTCGAGGTTGGCAAGGACCAGCAGTTGTTCAAGCGTGGCGTGGTCGCGCATGTTGCCGTCCTTCCCCGGATTGGCGGCGCGCCATTCGCGGGCGGTCTGGCCGAAGAGGGCGACGTTGAGGAGGTCGGCTTCGTTGGCATAGGTAATCGCGGCCTGCTTCGGGGTGACCTCCGCCGGAATCAGATGGGTCTGGATGGCGTCGGTGTGCAAGCGATAGTTGATCTTGGCGAGGGTGCGGTTGAGGTTCCAGGCAAGCGAGAGGCGGCGGTTTTCATCCTCCTTGAGGCGCTGGAATTCCTTGATGAGGTAGAGCTTGAATTCCGGGCTGAGCCA
>CAZZDV010000067.1:5932-16872 GCA_964652785.1 uncultured Bordetella sp. | reverse complement strand
TTCGATTTCGATACCCCGGTCGACCGGGCCGGCACGCACAGTTCGCGCTGGGAAAAGTACGCCGGCCGCGACGTGATCCCCCTGTGGGTGGCCGACACCGACTTCCGGGCGCCGCCCGCGGTGATCGACGCCCTGCGCAAGCGCATCGAGCACGGGATCTTCGGCTACACCGCCCCGCCGCCGGAGCTGCGCGAACTGATCGTCGCGCGCATGGCGCGCCTGTACGCGTGGGAGATCGCGCCCGAATCGATCGTCTACGTGCCCGGCGTGGTGTCGGC
Organism: uncultured Bordetella sp.; assembly: GCA_964652785.1. GTDB lineage: Bacteria > Pseudomonadota > Gammaproteobacteria > Burkholderiales > SG8-39 > SZAS-79. The sequence continues at coordinate 16,594 of CAZZDV010000067.1, read as the reverse complement.
CCTGTACATGGCCGCCAACCGGCTGACGAAGCCGGGCGAGCACCTGCTGTCGCCGGCGCCGGTGTACTACCACCTGTTCCGCGCCGCCCAGCACGCCCCGCGCGACTGGACGAACGTGCCGATGGTGCTCGACGGCGGCCGCTGGGTCTGGGACGAGGCGGAACTGGCCGCGGCGGTGCGGGCCGGCACCCGCATGCTGATGCTCTGCAACCCGCACAACCCGGGCGGCACGATCTTTACGCGCGCCGAGCTCGAGCGGCTGGCGGCTTTTGCGCAAAAGCACAACCTCGTCATCGTCTCGGACGAGATCCACTGCGACCTGCTGCTGGACGAAGGCAAGGCGCACGTGCCGATCGCCAGCCTGTCGCCGCAGGTCTCGAAGCGCACCGTAACGCTCATGGCCCCGTCGAAGACCTTCAACATCGCCGGGATCGGGCTGGCTTACGCCATCATCGAGGACCGGGCCTTGCGCGAAGCGTTCTCGTTCGACCTCAAGAAGTCGGTGCATGACGCTTCGCTGGCCGGTTATGAGGCCGCGCTGGCGGCGTATCGCGAAGGCGATGCCTGGCTTTCGGCGCAGCTCGACTACCTGCGCGGCAACCGCGGCCTCGTCGAGGCTATAGTGGACCGCCTGCCGGGCGTGCAGACGGCGCACCTCGAAGCGACGTACCTCTCGTGGATCGACTGCTCGGGCCTCGGCGTGGCCGACCCGCATGCGCTCTTCCTCGAGCATGGCCTCGGCTTGTCGCCCGGCGCCGACTTCGGCGCCCCGCAGTTCGTGCGGCTCAATTTCGGCACGCAGAGGAAAGTGCTCGCCAGCGCGATGGAGCGCTTCGAAAACGCGGTGACCGCCGCAGGCAAACGCTAGGAGGCGGGGGAGGTCTTGAGGAGGGGGCGGAGCCCCTTCTTCTCTTCCGTCCCGCACAGCTTGCGCGCAGCATCCAGCACTTCGTGCAAGTGGCCTTCGGGCACGCCGATCTCGTCCATGTGCGCGACCGTGTTGGCGAGGTATTCGAGGTTCTGCCCGCGCACCCCGCAGCCCTGCGCGACCATGCGCGCGGTGTCCGAAACGCTTAGCCGGCCAGCGAACTGCCGGTGCTTCGAGTCGGCCACGAAAGCCACCGCGCTTACGCTGCGCTGCCCGATCCTCACCGGCACAAAACGAGCCTCGTAGACTCCGTTGGGCATTTCGCGCTGCCACAGCACTTCGAGCGTGCCGCGCACGTTGCGCCGGTCGACGCGGAAGGCAACTCCCCAGCACGATCCGCCGGGGCACAGCCCCATCACCAGACCCGGCTGCTCGGGCGTGCCGCGATAGCGATGCGAGTAGATGCAGAGCGACCGGTGGTAGCCGTGGAGCTGGGCCTCGCGCCGCTGGCTGAAGCGGAAGTCGGGCGACCACATGAGCGAGCCGTAACCGAAAACCCAGAGGTCGCCGCGCGACACGTGACCGAGGAATCGGTCGAGGGATTTCCGCAGCGACGGTTCCAGCTGGCCCATTGCGGCGATTATAGGGGAGCGATACAGCCGCTCGGTTCGAACCTGCGGCCACGCGCGGAACCCCTGCACTAGAATCGGGCTTTCCCCGGATCCTGGACGCCATGAGCCGCACCCGCCGCCCGCCGATCGTCGGCCGCTACCTGCGCGAGGAAGTCGCGCTCGCTTCGCGCAACAGCGGCATGCCGCTCGAGGCGCTCCGCTACGACGTCACGCCCGCGGGCCTGCACTACCTGCTCATCCATTTCGACATCCCCGCGGCCGAGCCCGGCTGGACGCTTTCGATCGGCGGCAAGGTGTCCAGGCCGCGCGCCTTTTCGATGGACGAAATCCGCTCGATGCCTTCGAAGACGCTGCGCGTCACGCTCGAATGCGCAGGCAACGGGCGTGCGCAGATGTCGCCGCGCTACCCGTCGATGCCGTGGCTGGAGGAGGGCGTCTCCACCGCGGAGTGGACCGGCACGCCGCTGGCTCCGCTGCTCGAAGCTGCCGGAGTGGATGCTGCCGCCAAAGAAATCGTTTTTCGCGGCACCGACCGGGGCCTCGACCGCGGCGTGGACCACGACTTCGCGCGCAGCCTGAGCGTGGCCGAGTCGATGCGGCCCGACGTGCTGCTGGTGCATTCGATGAACGGCCAGCCGCTGCTGCCGCAACACGGCGCGCCGCTGCGCCTGATCGTGCCGGGCTGGTACGGCATGGCCAGCGTGAAGTGGCTGGCGAACATCGAGGCCATCGACGTGCCGTTCGAGGGCGTGCAGCAGGTCGGCAGCTATCACTTCCGCTCCCAGGCTGGCGATCCCGGCGTGCCGTGCACGCATATCCGGGTCAACTCGCTCATGGCGCCGCCGGGCATCCCGGATTTCTTCACGCGCAGGCGCATCGTGAAGGCCGGCCCCGTGCATCTCATCGGTCGCGCGTGGTCGGGCAACGGCGTGCCCATCGAGCGCGTCGAAGTGTCCGTCAACGGTGAATGGCGCGATGCGTCGCTGGATTCAAAAGCCGGTCCCTGGGCCTGGCGCGGGTGGTCTTTCGATTGGCACGCGCAACCGGGCGAGTACGTGCTCGCATGCCGCGCCACCGATGCAGGCGGCAACGTGCAGCCGGAGGAGCCGGTGCCTGACGTGACCGGGTTCGGCAACAATGCCCTGCAGCGAACCGAAGTCACCGTCACCGGAGGCGTCGGCTAGAATCCTTGCGAACCGCAATCCGAGAGACGAATGAAAGCGAATACGACAGTGGACTGGCCCCTTGATCTTCACGAGGTGCTGGCGCAAACCGAGGTGCGCCAGGTCGCGTACGTGCCCGATGCGGGCCACAAGCGGCTGATCGAGCTTTGCCAGGCCGATAAAAGCATGCGCGCAGTGGTCTGCACCACCGAAGAGGAAGGCCTCGGCCTCGTCATGGGCGCCTGGCTCGGCGGCGACAAGAGCGCAGTGCTCATGCAGTCGAGCGGGGTGGGCAACATCATCAATACGCTCGGCACGATCAAGGAATGCCGCTTCCCGTTGCTGATGCTGGTCACCATGCGCGGCGACGAGGGCGAGTTCAATCCCTGGCAGGTGCCGATGGGGCAGGCCACCCAATCGGTGCTCGAGGCCATGGGCGTCGTCGTGAAGCGCATCCATACCGCCGAGGAAGCCGGGCCGGTCGCAAGCGCGGCCGCACGGCTTGCCTACAACAGTTATGCCGCAGTGGCCGTGCTGATCTCGCAGCGGCTCATCGGCATCAAGAGCTTCCAGGACCAGGCCGATAGATGAATGCGCGACCGATGAACGTGCGACCGATGAACGTGCGATCGATGAATACGCCATGAAAGCCACCCTGCACCGCCGTGACGTAGTGAACGCGCTGCTTGCCGACCGGGGCGACCTGCTCGTCGTGGCCGGCCTGGGGTCGACCGCGTGGGACATTTCCGCGGCCGGCGACCACGACCTCAATTTCCCGCTCTGGGGCGCGATGGGCAGCTCCGTGATGATCGGCCTGGGCATCGCGCTGGCGAAGCCCCGGAGCCGCGTGCTGGTCATTACGGGCGACGGCGAGATGCTCATGGGCATGGGGTCGCTTGCCACGGTCGGCGTGCAGAAGCCGGCCAATCTCTCGGTCGTCGTCATCGACAACGAGCGCTACGGCGAGACCGGCATGCAGGCGACCCACACCGCCAGCGGCGTCGATCTTGCGCAGATCGCAAAAGGCTGCGGCTTTGCGCATCCGCGCCAGGTCACCGACCGCGACGGCGTGGCCGGCCTGCACAAGATGGTGCACGGCGAGGCCGGGCCGAATTTCGCGCAGGTCAAAGTCCTCGCGGAAAAGATTCCGCTCGTGCTTCCGCCGCGCGAAGGCGCACTGCTCAAGGCGCGTTTCCGCCGCGCACTGAACGGGCCGTCTGCCGACGCCCAGTGATGCACGCAGGGATGCGAGCGTGGCCGCGGTGACCGCTGGCGCGGCAACCGGCTGGGTAGGCAAGTCCGTCCCTCGCCGGGAAGACGGCGCGCTCCTTACCGGCCGCGCCCGCTTCATCGACGATCTCGAGCCGGTGGCGGGTCTGCGCCATGCGGCGATCCTGCGCTCGCCGCATCCGCATGCGCGCATCCGCTCGATCGACACGAGCGCCGCGGAAAAACTGCCCGGCGTGTACGGCGTGGTCACCGGCGCGCAGATCGCGCAGGTTGCCGGCATCATCCCGAGCGTCGTGCGCTCCAAGATGCGCTTCCAGGTCTGCGCCACGACCAAGGCGCGCTACCACGGCGAACCCGTTGCGGTTGTGGTCGCGGTCGATCGCTATGTGGCCGAAGACGCGCTCGAGCTCATCGAAGTCGACTACGAGCCTCTGCCCGGTGTCGCCCACCTGGACGATGCGATCGCCCCCGGGGCGCCGCTGCTCTTCGAGGAGGCGGGGACCAACATCGCGCAGGAGCGGGACTTCAAGTACGGCGACCCCGATGGCGCGTTTGCGCGCGCCGATCGCACCTTCAGGTTCGATTACCGTTTTCCGCGCTCGATCGCCACGCCGATGGAGACCTACGGCGTGATCGCGCAGTTCGAGCCGCACCCGGACCGCTACACGATCTGGTCGAACTTCCAGGGTCCGTTCGTGCTGCAGCCTTTGATGGCCGGCGCGCTCAATGTGCCGGGCAATCGCCTGCGCATCGTGACGCCTCCCAATTCGGGCGGCAGCTTCGGCATCAAGCAGGCCGTCTATGCCTACATGGTGCTCATGGCCGCGGTGTCGCGTCTCGTGGGCGCGCCGGTCAAGTGGACCGAGGACCGCCTCGAGCACCTCATGGCCTCCTCCAGCGCGACCGACCGCACGGGAGAGGTCGAAGCCGCCTTCTCGAAAGAGGGCGAATTGCTCGCGGTGCGCTACAAGAATGTCGTCAACCTCGGCGCGTACATCCGCGCGCCGGAGCCCGCGTCGGTGTACCGCATGCACTCGACCTCCAGCGGCGCCTACCGGGTCAGGAACCTCGCGATCGAAAATACGCTGGTCGTCACCAACCGCATGCCCGCCGGCCTCAACCGCGGCTACGGCGGGCCGCAGTTCTATTTCGCGCTCGAGCGGATCATGGAGATCGCGGCGCGCGGCCTCGGCATCGATATCGCCGAGATCCGCCGCCGCAACATCGTGCGCAAGGATGAGTTTCCGTACGACTCGCCCGCGGGCTCGCAGCTCGACTCGGGCGATTACGAGAAATGTATCGACGAAATGCTGCGGCTGGCCGAATACCCCGCGCTTCTCGAACGACGCGATGCTGCCAGGAAGGCGGGCAAGCTCTTCGGCATCGGCATTGCACTTGGCGTCGAGCCCTCCGGCTCGAACATGGCGTATGTCAGCCTTGCGCAGACCGCCGAGCAGCGCGGCAAGGCCGAGCCCAAATCGGGGGCCAATGCGTCGGTCACGATCTCGATCGATCCGAGCGGCTCGATCACGGTGCAGCTCGACAGCACGCCCAATGGGCAGGGCCACGCAACGGTCGCCGCGCAAATCGTCGCGCAAACCCTGGGTGTTTCGCCAGACGACATCGACGTGCTCACCGAGGCCGACACGCGCACCATCGCGTGGAGCATCGCCTCGGGCAACTATTCCAACCGCTTTGCCTCCGCGGTCACCAGTGCCATCCTCGGATGCGCGCAGAAGCTTGCGCTGAAGCTTAAGTACATTGCAGCCCAGGATTTCAAGGTCGAGGTCGAAGCGATCGAGCTCGGTGGCGGCGCGGCCCGCGTGATCGCCGACCCGCAGCGCGCGATCGGCGTGGGCAAGCTCGCGGCGCGCGCGCACTGGAATCCCGCCGGCATGCCGGACGGCGTGAGCGCGGGCATGACCGAGACTTTCGTGCTGGATGCCCCGACCCTGACCAGTCCCGGCGGCGACGACCGCGTTGCCTCTGCGATGACGTATGGATTCGTCGCCGACCTTGCCGCGGTCGAGATCGACAAGGCCACCGGCAAGATCGAGATCGTCAAGTACGTTTCCGTGCATGACGTGGGCACGATGCTGAACCCCATGATCGTCGAGGGCCAGATCAACGGCGGCTTCGCGCATGGCCTGGGCGCTGCCCTGTATGAAGAACTGGTGCACGATCGCGCCGGCAATTTCGTCTCCGGCTCTTTCGCCGAATACCTGTGCCCCACCGCGCCCGAGATGCCTCACATCGAGATCGGCCACGTCTCCACGCCCACGCCCGTGAACGCGACCGGCGCCAAGGGCATGGGCGACGGCAGTTCGATGCTTGCTCCGGCAGCGCTAGCCAATGCCGCCGCCGATGCGCTAGGGCGCGAAGACATCGAATTGCCGCTTTCGCTCAATCGCCTCTGGGAACTCGCCAATGCGAAGCCGGTGACCCGTAGTGGTACCTATGGCGGCACCTATGGCGGCACCAAGCCGAAGTCCAGCGGCCCCGAGCTTGGCGGCTCGCTGCAGGGCGAAGGCGCCACGATTCTTTCCGCACCGCCGGCCGAAGTCTGGCGGCGCCTGCTCGACCCCGAGGTCCTGGCTGCGGTGATCCCCGGATGCAGCAAGATGCAGCGCACCGGCCCCAATGCGTTCGAAGCCGAGGTGAGCGTCGGCGTGGCTGGAATCCGCGGTGTGTATGCAGCCAGGATCCGCGTCGCGGATCAGCATCCGCCGTCCTCGATGCGCATGGATTTCCGCGCGAACGGGCGCCTTGGCAATGGCCATGGCAGCGCGCTCGTCGATCTCGTGCCCGAAGGCACCGGAACCAAACTGTCCTACCGCTACGGCGCGGACGTTGGCGGCACCGTGGCCGCAGTCGGCGCGCGCATGCTGGGCTCAGTCACCGGCGTGCTGATCGCGCAGTTCTTCAAGGCCTTCGAAGCCTATGGCAGCGAGGGTGCCGCGAAGGCCGGCCTGTGGAAAAAATTCAGCGGGTGGCTGGGCAAATGAAACCGGTCGCCTTCGAATACTGCCGCCCGGACACGATTGCCGAAGCCGTCGAGCTGCTCGCGGAGTTCGGTCCGGACGCAACCCTGCTCGCAGGCGGCATGTCGCTTGGCGCGATGCTCAACATGCGGCTCGTGCGCCCGACCGCGGTGATCGACATCAAGCGCGTCGGCGGGCTCGACCGTTTTACGGTCAACGGCGAGATCCGCACCGGCGCCACGCTTCGCCAGGCGGCCGCGCTCTCGAACGAAGCGCTCATGCGCGCGGTGCCTTTGCTCGCGCTCGCGCTGCCGAACGTCGGCCACTTCCAGACGCGCAACCGCGGCACGCTCGGCGGCTCGGTGTCCCACGCCGATCCGAGCTCCGAGATCCCGCTCGCGCTCGTCACCGCCGGCGGATCGCTGGAGCTGCAATCGAAGCGCGGCACGCGCCGCGTCCCGGCGCGCGAGTTCTTCCTCGACATCCTGACCACCGTGCGCGAACCGGACGAACTCGTGACCGCGTTGGTCTGGCCGAAGGCGAGGGCGGGCGCCGGCTACGCGTTCGCCGAAATCGCGCAGCGGCATGGCGACTTCGCAATCGTGGCTTGCGCTGCCGAAGCCGTACTGAAGGCCGACGGCTCGCTCGCGTCTCTTGCCTTTGGCCTGGGCGGGGTCGAGAGCCGCCCGCTGGTGACCGAAACCGCCGCGTTCCTCGGCAAACGCGCGGACGCGGACCTCGCAGCCGGGATTGCAGATGCAGCTGCCGCAGCCGTCACGCCGATGAGCGACTTCAAGGCCACAGCGGATTATCGCCGTGCCCTCGTCGAAACGCTCGGCCGGCAAGTCCTTGCCGAAGCGTTCGGCCAGGCGAAGGTGCGCTGAAATGATCCGCCTCAAGCCCGGCACTCGACACACGGTCACGCTCAACGTGAATGGGAAAGCCATCACGGGACAGGCCGAGTCGCGCACCTTGCTCACCGATTTCCTGCGCCACGAGCTCAAGCTCTACGGCACGCACGTCGGCTGCGAGCATGGCGTCTGTGGCGCCTGCACGGTGATGGTCGATGGCCGCGCGGTGCGCAGTTGCATGCAGCTTGCGGTCGAATGCGAAGGCGCCAACGTCAGCACGGTCGAGGGCCTCGCGCCGCTGGGGGAACTGAACGCGCTTCAGCGCGCCTTCCACCGCCATCACGCCCTGCAGTGCGGCTTCTGCACCGCCGGCATCCTGATGTCGGCGACCCATTTCCTCGAGGACACGCCCGACCCGAGCGAAGACCAGGTGAAGGACATGCTCTCGGGCCACCTCTGCCGCTGCACCGGGTACTACCCGATTGTTGCGGCCATCCTCGATGCGGCGCAGGAAATTCGCGCCGCGAATCCAGTTCAAAAGGAGAAACCATGACCAAGTACGCCAAGGACCGCGGGGACTTGCTTGCCGAGCTCGACGGCCTGCGCGTGGAGATTGATGCCGCCAAGCGCGTCGCCACGCTCACGCTCGATCGTCCGCCGCTCAACATCGTCTCGTACAAGGCGCGCTCGCAGATCGGCGCCCTCTTCGAGGAGTTCGGCCGCGACAAGGACATCGGCGTCGTCGTGGTGCGCGGCGCCAACGGCGTCTATACCTCCGGCGGCGACGTGCGCGGCTTCTTCAAGGTGCCGCGCGACGGCATGTCGCACCTGGCCTGGAACATCGGCGCGCCCGAGCGCTGCCCCAAGCCCGTGATCTGCGCGATGGAGAGGTACGCATTCGGCGTGGGCTGGGAACTCGCGCTCGCCTGCGACTTCCGCATCGCGACCAAAGAGACGCTCGTGGCGCTGCCCGAGATCACCATCGGCCAGATGCCCGGCTCAGGCGGCAGCCAGCGCGTGCTGCGCATGGTCGGCATGACGCGCGCCAAGGACATGGTGCTCATGGGCCGTCGCCTTCCGGCCACCGAGGCGCACCAGTGGGGCCTCATCACCGAGGTGGTCGAGGATGCCGCGGCGCTGGACAAAGCCATCGAAAGCTATTGCGCCAAGCTCAATGCGCTCTCGCCGCTTGCGCTGTCCACGCTCAAGCGCGTGCTCAACCAGGGCGAGGACTGCAGCCTCGAGGCGAGCTTCGACCTCGAGGGGCACGCCTACGAAAAACTGCGCGATTCGCACGACTACAAGGAAGGCGCCGAGGCCTTCTTCGAGAAGAGGAAACCCAAGTACAACGGGACCTAGGCGGGGAGGGCAGGCCATGCTCGATCTAGGACGCACCTTCCTGCAAAGCGTCGAGCGCCGGCCCGAAAGGGTGGCGCTGGTCGACGGCGAAGTCAGGCTGACCTACGCGCGGTGGTTCGAGCGCATCCGCTCGGTGGCCGGCTCGCTCTCGGCGATGGGCCTCGAGCGCGGCGACCATCTCGCGGTGGTGCTGCAGAACCGCTGGGAGATGGCCACGCTGCACTGGGCCTGCCAGTTCCTCGGCGTCATCGTCACGCCGGTCAACTGGAGAGCCAAGGGCGAAGAACTCGAATACTGCGTAGCCGATGCCGAGGCGCGCGCAATTGCGTTCGAGCCCATCAGCGCCGAGGCCGTGCGCGAGGCACCCTCCTGCGCTTCGATTCCGCGCATTGCGGTGGGCAAGGCCCCCGGCGGCACGCGCGAGTTCGGCGAGTTGCTTGCGGGCAAGCCGCCCGCCCAGACCTTCCACGCCAGCGCCGAAGACATCTCGCTCATGCTCTACACCTCGGGCACGACCGGGCGTCCGAAAGGCGTGCCGCGCCGCCATCGCGCCGAACGCGCCGCCGCGGTCGCTCAGGTCGCGCAGTACAGCTACGAAGTCGGCGAGGTCACCCTCGGCGTGATGCCGATGTACCACACGATGGGCGTGAGGTCGCTCTTGTCGATGGCCATCGTCGACGGCACCGTCGTGTGCCTGCCGCGCTTCGACGCAGGCGACGCGCTGCGCCTCATCGAGGCCGAGAAGGTGACCAACCTCTTTCTCGTGCCGACGCTGTATCACGACCTGCTCGCGCATCCCTCGTTTGCGGGCGCGGAGATTTCCTCGGTCACCAAGATCGGCTTCGCCGGCGCGCCGATGAACGATTCGCTCCTTCAGCGCCTCAACGCAGCGTTCAAGCCCGAGTCGTTCGTCAACCACTACGGGTCCTCCGAGATCTACACCTTCACCATTGACCGCAAGGCGCCGGTGAAGCCCGGCAGCGCCGGTCGCGGCGGCTTCAACGCGCGGGTGCGGGTAGTGAAGCTGGACGGCGACGCCAGGAGCACTCCAGACACGCTCGCGGCGCCGGGCGAGGAGGGCCAGATCATCGCCGATCTCGCGGGCGAGGAAGCCTTCGAGGGCTACTGGAAGCGGCCGGATGCCGATGCGAAGGCGCTGCGCGACGGTTGGTATTTCACCGGCGACACCGGCTTTGTCGACAAGGAGGGCGACCTGTTCGTGACCGGGCGGGTGGATGACATGATCATTTCGGGCGGCGAGAACATCTCGCCGGTCGACATCGAGTCGGTGCTCTCGCTCCACCCCGGGGTGGACGAGGTGGCCGTGGCCGGCCTGCCCGACGAGCGCTGGGGCCAGAAAGTCGTCGCTTTCATCAAGGCGCGCGGCAAGGTGGATGCCGCCGTGCTGGACGCGCACTGCCGGGACTCCACCCTGCCGAACTTCAAGCGCCCCCGGGAGTACGTTTTCGTGCAGGCGGTGCCCAAGTCGCCGGTCGGCAAGATCCTGCGGCGCAAGCTCGTGTCTGGGGAATACGAGAAGGCCTGAGGGCCGCCGCCGGCCCTGTGTTAGCGGGGCCG
>CAZZDV010000067.1:1638-5832 GCA_964652785.1 uncultured Bordetella sp. | reverse complement strand
ATTTGTCTCCTGGAGGACATCAATGACCAAGCAAAAACTCATCATCGCCCTGATCGCTTCGGCTTTCAGCGCCAGCGTCTTCGCCCAAGCCACCCCGGCAACCCCGGCCACGCCGGCGGTCCCGGCCGCGAAGGCCAAGCCGGCCGACATGAAGCCGGCCGAAGCCAAGAAGCCCGTCGCCAAGAAGAAGGCCAAGAAGAAGGCCGTCAAGAAGGCCGCGTAAGCGAGGCAGGCAAGCAAGCGCGGCCCCGGCTGCGGAAAAAGGCCCGCCCGAGGCGACTCCGGCGGGTCTTTTTTTGAGGTATTCCCCGTGCTGCTGGACCTCGATTCGCAGGTGTCGCGGCGGCCCGGGCGATAATTCGCCCCACCGCTTCGGATCGTCCATGACCTTTCGCCTTGCCCGCCTGCTGGTTGCGCTTGCCTGCGTGTCTTTCGCGCCGGCTGCGCTCGCGCAGTCCGACAGCGTCCAGACGCCGCCCTTCGTCACCACGCCGCTCGAGGTGGTCGAGCGCATGCTTGCGCTCGCGGGCACCACGCCCGCCGATTTCGTGGTCGACCTCGGCTCGGGCGACGGCCGCATCGTGATCGCGGCGGCGAAGAAATTCGGCGCCAAAGCCCTCGGCCTCGAGCTCGATCCCAAGCTCGTCGCACTGAGCCGGGAGAATGCGAGGGCCGAAGGCGTGGCCGGCCGCGCCGAGTTCCGCGTGCAGGACGTGCTGCGGGCGGACTTCTCCAGCGCGACGGTGGTCACCGTCTACCTGCTGCCGTGGCTCATGGCGCAGCTCTCGCCGATGTTCCTCGACGGCCTCAAGCCCGGCTCGCGGATCGTCACGCATGCGTTCGTGTTCCCGAGCTGGAAGCCCGACCGCATCGAGAAGGTGCGGCTCGCGGTGCCGCATCCTTCGCAGGGCGACGAGAGCACGATCTTCCTGTGGGTCGTGCCGGCCAATGCGCGCGGCGCCTGGCAGGCGGTGACGCCGCAGGGCCGCTGGCGCATGCGCATCGACCAGAATTTCCAGGAGATCGACGTCGAAGCCGGGCACGAGGGCGTGCCGCTCGAGGTCACGAGCGCGAAGCTCGACGGCGCGCGGCTGAACATCTTGGGCACGCTGAAGGGCGCGCCGTTTTCTTTCCGGGGCCGGGTCGAGGGCGCGCGCATCGCGGGCGAAGCCGAGCTCGGGGCCGACAAACGATCCATCCCACTGGTCTTCACCAAATGAAAGTCGCTCAATGAAAGTCGCTGACGCTCTGGCCGCAACCCTCAAATCCTATGGCGCCCGCTGGGCGTTCGGCATTCCAGGCAACGACGTGCTCGAAACCGTGCGCGCCTGCGAAGAGGCGGGCATCGGCTTCGTGCTGGGCAAGAGCGAGCCGTCGTGCGCGTTCATGGCCGACGCGGTCTACCAGCTCACCGGCAAGCCGTCGGTGCTGATTCCCGCGCTCGGGCCGGGGATCTCGAACGCGATGTCGGGCATCGCCGGCGCGATGCAGGAGCGCTCCGCGGTCGCGGTGCTTTGCGGCGAGATGGCCTCGAAGCAGATGGGCATCTACAACCACCAGGTGTTCGACCACGTTGCGCTGGCGCGTCCGGTGACGAAGTACGCCGAGAACCTCAACCCCAGGCGCGCCGCGCAGCAGCTTGCCAAGGCGCTGGACATCGCGCTCGCGTATCCGGCCGGCCCGGTGTTTCTGAATGTGCCTTCGGATTACAACCGCGACCTGGCCGTGGTCGAGGAAGTGCGGGTGCCCTCGCGGCGCGCGGTGACTGCGCTCGCGAATGAATCCGCGTCGAAGCTGCGCGCGCGCATCGCCGCGGCGAAGAACCCGCTGGTCCTCGCCGGACGCGGCGCGCTCATTGGCGAAACGCCGAAAGCCTTCGCAAAATTCATCGAGGCCTGGAAGCTGCCGTTCTTCACCACCTACAAGGCCAAGGGCATCGTGAGCGAGTCGCATGCGCTGTGCCTGGGCAGCGTCGGTCTTTCGCCGGTCGTCGATACGCAGAACCTCGCGCTCCTCAAGGAAGCCGACTGCCTGGTGCTGGTCGGGTTCGACCCGATCGAGCTGCGCGATGCGTGGCTTGACGCATGGCCGGATTCGCTGCCCGTCGTCAGCATCGACTGGGCCGCGCTGAACCATCGGATCTTCCCGGTCGGCGAAGAGGCGCTTGGCGACGTGCCAACGATCCTCGGCCAGTTGCTTCCCGAATCCGCCGCGAAGAATGCGTGGAAGCCCGAAAGGTTCGCGTCCCTGCGCGAGAAGGTCGCGCACATCGTTCGCCCGAGAACCCCCGCGAAAGGCATCAGCCCCGCGGCGCTGTTCCATGCGGTGAGCGCGCAGGCCAAGGACGACTGGATCATGACCGTCGACGTCGGCGCGCACCGCATCCTCGCCAATCACGTGGTCCAGTGCCGCGTGCCGGGCCAGCTCATGCAATCGAACGGGTTGGGGTGCATGGGCTACGCAGTCCCGGCCGCGATTGCGGCGCAGCTCGTGCATCCTGAGCGGCCGGTGGTTGCGATGCTCGGCGACGGCTGCATGCTCATGACGCAGGGCGAGCTCGCGCTGGCCGCGGAGCGCGAGCTGCCGCTCGTGGTCGTGGTGCTGAACGATGCCGCGCTCGCGCTCATCAAGCTCAAGCAGTCGAAGATGAACATGTCGCCGCGCGCGACCGACTTCAAGTCGCCGGACTTCGCGAAGATCGCCGAGGGCTTCGGCGCCAAAGGGGTGCGTGTCGACACGATCGAGGCGTTCGGCAAAGCATTGGCCGAAGCGGTCAAGGCGCGTCGCTTCACGCTCATCGACGCGCAGGTGGACCCGGCGGAATACTGGGAGCAGATGTAGCCATGACGGGGCTTGCGCCAAGCGCGGCGCTTGCGGTTGCGCTGCTCGCCCTTGCGCCGCTCTCAGCCAATGCGCTGCCGGCAGGCGATCATGCGGTCACCATCCGCGATCGCGCGTACATCCTGCATGTGCCTTCGAAACTCGGGCCGCGCCCGCCGCTGGTGCTCAACTTTCATGGCGGTGGCGGCAACGCGACCGCGCACCAGAAGTATTCGCGCATGGACGCCGTGGCGGACCGCGAAGGCTTCCTCGTCGTGTATCCGGAAGGCACCGGACCGCTGGAGGGCGCGCTGCAGACCTGGAACGCGGGCGGCTGCTGCGGCAGCGCGGTGCGCGACAACGTCGACGACGTCGGATTCGTGCGGCGGCTGCTGGACGACCTCGCGAAACGCCAGGCATACGACCCCGCGCGCGTCTACGCGACCGGCCTCTCGAACGGCGCGATGATGAGCTACCGGATCGGCGCGGAGTTGTCGGATCGCATCGCGGCGATTGCGCCGGTTGCGGGCGCGATCGCGGTCGAGCTATACCCGACTGCGCGCGCGGTGCCGGTCATGCATATCCACAGCGCGGACGATCCGCGCGCGCCGATCGGCGGCGGCCTCGGGCCGCCTTTCCCGATGCTCAACACGCGCGTGAACCACATGGCCGTGGATGCGGCGCTTTCCGAGTGGGCGAAGTTCAACGGTTGTGCCACGCCCGCGCTCCAGCAAGAGCGCAAGGAGTGGAAAGGCCACACCGCAACGCTGCTGGCCTATCCGAAGTGCCGCGCCGAAGTGTTGTTCTGGAAACTGACCGGGGCAGGGCACGTGTGGCCCGGCGGCGAGCTCGACACCCTGCCCAAGCTGTTGGGCCCGGGCACCGCGGTCATCGATGCGAACGAAGAGATGTGGCGCTTCTTCTCGCGCCACAAGCTGGCGCGGTAAGTCTCGCCGGTCGCCCGGCTAACTCTCGCGCGGCGGCCACTCCGGCTTGTGCGTGCCGAGCGGCACCGGCGGGCGCGCCCAGTACGGCTGCGTTCCCGACATCTGCACGACCGGCTTCAGGTGCCGGATGCGGCCATCCGGCGCGTCGCATTCGGTGCAAAGCGTCGCGATCTCCTCCTCTGAAAGCTCCTCCGGGAGGCCTTCGATCGCCGAGGCCGGCACCAGTCCGCGATCGGTGATCCACTGGCCGGTTCTCGCGAGCGACACGCGCACCAGCCAGCTTCCGCCTTCGCGAGCGCGGCGGGCCAGCGCGACCATCGCGCCGAGCGCCATAAGATACCCGGCTACATAGTCGATCGCCGAGACCGGCAGGTAGCGCGGTGCAGCGCCGTCGCCGGCATTTCTTCCTACGGCATGCGCGATGCCG
>CAZZDV010000067.1:0-1538 GCA_964652785.1 uncultured Bordetella sp. | reverse complement strand
CCGCCGCGCGAACGTCGACCGAGATTTCCTGGCGCGTTCCGCCGCGCAAGCGCCACAGCGCGTCGGCTGCGAGCGCGGTGGCGGCCAGCGAAGCGGCGCCGGCCGCGCCGATCCGGTAGCGCACCGGGAGCACCGGGTCGTCGCCGGTGATCACCACCTGCTCGGGGAGCGGCGGCTCCAGGCGAGCGAGATCGACCAACTCGTCAAACGCTTCGAAGGCTCGCCCGGACATAGGGAAAGGTTTTCCCACAGAATGCGGGTTGCCCGCAAGCGGGGATTGAGGAGCAGGGGATGGCGAGAAGCGGCATGCTCGAGTTCGAATACCTGTGCGATCTCGATGTCGATGTGGGGGAGCAGAGGCGATGGCAACATATTGGCAGGAGATCCAATAGCACAGCGGACCATTGTTAAAAAATGGCAGCATTCCAAAGGAGGAAGACAATGCATCAAAAGTCGTGGTTGAGGCTCGTTGCAGTGCTTGGAGGGTTCATTGCCGCGCCCGCCGTAAACGCGCAGGATCCGGCCGCCAACTGGCCGAACAAGACCGTGCGGCTGATCATCCCGTTCACCCCCGGGGGCAGCACCGATTTCCAGGGCCGCATCCTGTGCGACAGCCTGAGCCGCACGTTCGGGCAGCAATTCATCATCGACCACAAGCCCGGCGCCGGCAGCAACATCGGGGTGGCCGAGCTCGCGCGCAGCGCACCGGACGGCTATACGCTCGGCTGGATCACCGTGGCTTCCCACGCAATCAACCCGACGCTTTACGTGAAGATGCCCTTCGACCACATCCGGGATTTCGCGCCGGTGTCGATGGTCGGCACCTTCCCGAACCTGCTGGTGGTCAACAACAACTTCCCGGTGAAGACGATCCCAGACCTGATCGCGGTGCTGAAGAAAGAGCCTGGCAAATACGCGTTCGCGTCCTCGGGGCAGGGCACCTCGCTGCACCTCTCCGGCGAGATGTTCAAGGTGATGACCGGCACGAACATGATCCACATCCCGTACAAGGGCGGCGGGCCTGCGTTGACGGATGTGATGGGCGGCGTGGTGCAGATGACTTTCGGCAACATGCCCACCGTGCTGCCGCATGCCAAGGGCGGCAAGGTGCGCGCGGTGGCGGTGACCTCGGCCGAGCGCTGGTTTACGGCGCCGGAGATTCCCGCGGTGGCCGAAACCCTCCCCGGATTCGTTGCGATGTCGTGGCACGGCGTCGCCTACCCGGCCGGCACGCCTCCATCGATCGTCAACAAGCTCGCCACCGCGGTGCACAGCGCGCTTGCCACGCAGGAGGTGAAGGAGCGCCTGGCCAGCGGCGGCTCCATGGCGCTGCCGATGTCACCCCAGCAGTTCGCCGCCTACATCAAGGAAGACACCGACCGCTGGGCGCCGATCATCAAAGCCTCCGGCGCCAGGGTCGAATAAATAAATGGGGTCAGAGTCGACTTTTAAAAAGGAGCCAGGCTCGCTTGCGCTCCGCGACAAGCGAGCCTGGCCCCATTTAATTTCATTCAGCCGCCGAGATTCGCAGGCGACGC
>CAZZDV010000066.1:0-16889 GCA_964652785.1 uncultured Bordetella sp. | reverse complement strand
CGTGAAGTGCCGCGAGGCACCTCACGAAGCGTTGACAGGGGTGCGAGTAGGCCAGCCATTGAGCCGCGAAATTCACCTTCTTCTGGGTGCCGACGCTGTCATTCGAGCGGAAGGCAACACGGTCAGGCGCGCTATTGCGAGCGCCCAACCGGCCCCTGCGTGGTCTGAGACCCTGGCATGCACGTACGCCCGCTTGCGCGGGAACCGGGAGATCTCCTCACTTGACCGTCGGTGCCCGTATGGGCTGGCGGCCCGCGTCGGGAAGGCGAGGAGCCGAAGCCGATGAAGCACGGGCGGGAGAAGATGAAGTGATCGAGTAAGGCTTGCTTGAGCCCCGGTTTCTCCCTGATCTTTTCTGCCAGCATATGGCATAATAAGCCATATGGCAACGCCAGCCAGAAGAGCGGTCCTGCTGCTGCACGAGAAAGTCGTCCGTGACGATGGTGCGATCGTGGAAACGGTCATCTGGCAATTGCCCGAGGCAACGGCCGACCGGCCGCACGCGCTCAAGTACCGGCTCTATTTCGGCCGCGGCGGGAAGTGCCTGGTGCGCTACGACAACGAAGCCGGCAAAGGCGATCACAGGCACGTCCGCGGCAAGGAGCTGCCCTATCGCTTCGTATCGGTGGCCAGGCTGAGGCGCGATTTCGAATCCGATGTGCACAAATACGGAGGCGCAAATGAAAAAGAAGATTCAGGTAACGGTAGGTAGCGTCGCGCAGGCGCTGGACCGCTTCGAGCATGTCTGGGGGCAGGCGCAGAAGGGCGCCGCGCCGCGTGCCCAGGTGAGGCTGACGTTCGAAAGCCTGCCGGCGCTGTTGAAAAGCCTCACGCCGACGCGCTGGGCGCTGCTCGAACGGCTCAAGCGCGAGGGGCCGCTTTCGATCAACGAACTGGCGCGGCGCGTGGAGCGGCATTACAAGAACGTGCATACCGATGTCACGCGCCTGATCGAATTCGGCCTGATCGAGCGTCAGGCCGACCAGCGGGTTACGGTCGTGTGGGATCTCGTCACGGCGGAAATGCGGCTGGCGGCATGAACTCCGGCAAGAAAGTCGAATTTTAGTTCTGAAGGAGAGCAACACGGCCAATCGCAATTGGATTCCGTAAACCTAGCTCCCAGCCGCTCAATCCTTGTACGCCTCGATCCCGATGTCCAGCTTCACCTCGTCACCCGCGATGGTCATCCAGGATTTCATTCCCCAGTCGCTGCGCGTGATGGTGGCGGTCGCATCGGCGCCGCAGAAGTTCTTGCCGGTAAACGAATTCACCCCGCACAGGAAACGCGTCACTGTCAGCGTCACGGGCTTTGTCACGCCGAGCAGCGTCAAGTCCCCTTCGATTCTGGCGGGTGCCTGGCCATTGAACGCGATCCTGCTCGACTTGAACGAAGCGGTGGGAAACTTTGCCGCATTGAAGAAACTTTCGTCCTGCATCGCCGCATCGACGTGTCCAGGCCTGTGGCCTGGCCACGGGCGTCGATTGGAATCTCGACCTCTCCCTTGCCTGCGCCGGCATCGAGCACGACCTTTCCGGAGTTACGCGCAAGCTTGCCGCGAAAAGTCAGCGCGCCGACACCGAGTCACCGCCCACGTGATATGCGTATGCCGGGGATCGACCGTATAGGTCTGCGCGATCGCCGCTATCGCGGCGCTCGCGATGGCGAAAAGCGCGAGGGACTGTCTTAACGCGAGGCGTCCGCTCCCTGAGGCGCTAAGATCGACGCCTGCCACTACAGCTTCCCGACAGGAAACAAGCACTCATGAGCGACTCACTGCCCCCGATCCGCCGCATCGTTACCGGCGACGATTCCAACGGCCGCTCGCGCATCGTCGAAGATGCGCCAGCCACTTCGATCCGCACCGTCGCCGAGCGCCCCGGTTATCGAAACGTGAACGTGTGGCGCACCGAGTCCGCGCCCGCCCCGGTCGATGCGCCCGACACGATTGCCGGGCACAAGGGCATCCTTCCGCCGGGCAACGGCGGCTCCATCCTGCGCGTCATCGATTTCCCGCCCGAGGTGGCCGACCCGGAGGAGCGCAAGCGCCGCATCCAGGCCACCTTCGGCACCATGTTCACCGATGCGCAGCACGACAAGCGCGAAGGCAAGCATCCCGGCATGCATCGCACCGACACGCTCGACTACGCCATCCTCCTCGAGGGCGAGATCTGGGCGGTGATGGACGAAGGCGAGACGCTCATGCGCGCCGGCGACGTGCTGATCCAGCGCGGCACCAACCACTCGTGGGCGAACCGCTCGCAGAAGACCGCGCGCATCGCTTTCGTGCTGCTGGACGGCCGCAAGTAATGCGGGACGCGCCTGGCCTGAAAACACTCAGGCCGGGAACGTCCGCGGCGCGCGCCTCTCCCGCCACGGCCACTGCAAATCGAACCTCCGCCCGTGCAGGAAAACGCTTAGCCAGGTTTTCTGCACCCAGTAGTGGAACGTCCAGAACGCCACCGCCGCAGTAAAGGCGCAGACCAGCGCGAATTTGAGCATTGCCGGCAGATCGAATTGCAGGAGCAGGATGCCCGCAATCGACACCAACGGCATGTGCACCAGGAACACCCAGTAGGAGGATTGCGACACGTACTGGATCCACGGCGATTCGCGGTCGAAGAAACGCAGCGCCCCGCCGATGAAGAGGTAGATCAGCGCCCAGGTACACAAGCCGTTTGCAAGCACCGCAGCCAAGTGCAATCGGAAGTCCGCACCGCGCACTTCGTTGTCAAGATGGCTCGCGTACAGCGCCACGGGAAACAACACCGCCGACAGCACAGCCCAGGCGATGACATTGCGCATGAGCGCCCGCAGGAAGTCCCGGTAGTGATGGAACACATAGCCCAGCACGAAGAACGATCCGTAGTACGCAAGCGATGGCGGGTGCGGTCTGAGGAAGATGAAGCCTTCCTGCACCTGCGCGCCGTGATAGGGCCAGAGCGTTGCCGCCGTGAAGAGGGACAAAGGGATCAGCAGCCACGGCGATGCCAGCCCGCGCCTGAGCCTCTCCTCGAAACCAAGGCTGCGCTCGACCAGCCATCGGCACACCGGGATCAGCAGGTAGAAATAGCACAAGTAATAGAGGAACCACAGGTGGGCGAGCGGCAGCTCGCTTTCGTGCGATTTGCCCTCGATGCTGCGCGCAGCCACCGACTGGCCAAGCGCGATCACGTCGCCTGCGGCCGGGATCAGGTTGAAGGTGCCGTAGCGCGCCGCGATCATGAAATCGAGCATCAGGACGATCGTGAGCGGCAGGATCGTCACGAGCCCCACCGCGAGCGGCGCCAGGATCCGGCTCGCGCGGTTCTTGTACGTACCCCAGAGGCCTCGCTTCTCTACCAGCAGCGCGGTAAAAAAGCCCGACAGCAGGAAGAACGTGGGCATGCGAAAGCTGTGGATGAAATGGAAGACGAGATCGAACACCGCCGAGTTGTTGCGGTCGGTGGGGATCGGCATCGTCGGCGGCGGCTCGGAAAGATAGAGCATCGCCGCATGCAGCACGATGCCGAGCATCATCATGCCGCCGCGCAGCGCATCCAGCCCGTAGTACCTGCGATCGTCCATGCCGCTCCCCTCGCTGCCTAGCATAGTCCCGCGCCGGCCCGCCCGCCATATAGAATCCTTACTGCGTGCATCAGGAGTGCGACGGGGGAGCTGCATGACGCTGCGAACAAGAATCTACGGCCTGCTGGATCCGTCGAGCCACGAGCACGCGGCTCGCCAGCTGCGCATTGTCGAAGTCCTGGTGATCCTCCTCGGCATCTCGACGGTTTCCGCCGGCACGGTCGACAGCCTGGCCCCGGGCGCGCGCATGACCGCCGCGGTTATTACCGGCATAGTTGCGACGCTGTTCTTCGTGGAGTATCTCGTGCGGCTCTGGGTCGCGCCCGAAAGTGCAGTGGCGCAAGCGGATTCGCCGCTGCGCTCCAGGCTGAGGTGGATGGTCTCGGCCGAAGGCATCGTCAATCTGCTGGCCATCATTCCCGCACTTGCCACCGCATCGGGCGGGGCGCGCATCGGTGCGGAGTCGGCGTCGGTCTTCGTGCTGCTGTGGGTGCTCAAACTGGCTACGCATGCGCCGGGGGTGGGCTTGATCGCGCGGGTTTTCCACAACGAGCGCTCCGCACTGGCCGCCGCTGCCGCGCTGTTCGCAATCGTGATCTTCTCTTCCGCGACGCTCGCGCACTGGCTGGAAGGAGACAAGCAGCCGGAGCACTTCGGCAGCATCCCGGCTGCGTTATGGTGGGCCGTGGTTACGCTCACGACCACCGGCTACGGGGACACGGTCCCGCTGAGTACCGCCGGGCGCATGGTGGGCGGGATCGTGATGGTGTGCGGCATCTGCGTGCTCGCGCTGCTGGCCGGCATCCTGGCCACAGGCTTTGCGGCGGAGGTGCACCGGGTCCAGTACGTGCGCATCTGGGAGCTGGTCGCGCAGGTGCCGTTCTTCGCCGAAACCGGCGCGGTCGCGATTTCGGATATCGTCGAGCGGCTGCGCTCCCGAAGTTACCCGGCGGGAGCCAACGTGTTGCGCAAAGGCGAACCCGGCGATTCGATGTACTTCATCGTCACCGGCAGCGTGGAGGTCAAGCTCGCCACGGGCAACCGCACGCTGGCCGACGGCTCATTCTTCGGCGAGATGGCGCTGCTCGACCGCAGGCCGCGTTCAGCCGACGTGGTGACGACGACGCCCTGCACGATGCTCGTGCTGAACGTGGTCGATTTCTACCAGCTGGCCGGCCAGCAACCCCAGTTGATCGCCGCGATCGAGGCCGAGGCGAAGCTGCGGCGGGGAGATCCGGTGATCGTGGGGAGCTGAGGGTCAGCCACGGCTCCGGCAAAGGATTTCCACTGGCACGATGCGCCCTTCCAGTACTCCGCGCGAAGAGTTGCGCATGGCCGGCAGGGCCTTGTCGCCATGGATGAGCTGCACCGCGCGATGGGGCATCTTTCCGCCCGCTTCAACAATTGCCTTGCTGCGAGCGCCCCACGCTTTGAGGGCTGCGGAAGTATCGTGAAACTCGACGACCTCGAATCCTGAAGCCTCGAGACCGTCCCGTGTCTCCTCCGGCGTGGACAGGAAACTCTCGCCGGAAGTTGCAGCCCAGGGTGTCGGATAGTCGAGCGGCGCACCCGGACCCTTCGCAAGTTCGGAGAGCATCAGCCAGCCGCCCGGCTTGAGCACCCGCCGGATCTCGCGATACAGCGCGGCCTTGTCGGCGATGTTCATGGAGACGTTCATCGAGTACGCTCCTTCGAAGGCCGCATCGGCGAAAGGCATCCCAAGCGCGTTACCGTGTTCGAAATCGACCTTGGACCCCAGCCCCATCAGCCGCGTCAGGAGACGCGCCACTTCGACGAACTCCGCGGTCAGGTCGATGCCCGCGACGCGGCAGCCGAACCGTTGCGACATATATCGGGCCGGCCCGCCGATGCCGCTGCCGATATCCAGCAGGCGATCGCTCGCGGAAACGCGCAGCATCGCGGCAATCTCTTCGGTTGCGTCGATGCCGCGGCCGTGGAACTGGTCGTAGGGCGCGAGGGCCTCCATCGTCGGGTGCGCCGGGTCGGCGCCATCGCCGGCCAGCGCCGCGTTGAGCCGCTCGAGGAGCGTGCCGCTGGAATAGTGGTCGGCGATCCTGTTCCCGGGAATCACTGGATCACCTCGTTCGTCCTGAGCAGGAAAGACTGCGGGATCTTCAACCCGAGCGCATTTGCGGTCTTCAAGTTGATCACGAGCTCGTACTCGCGCGGCTCCTCGAGCGGGAGGCGACCCCTCTGGTGGAAAAACAGCGGGTCCGGCCCGAGGACCATCGCGCTGGGCTTCGCGGCACGGATGCGGACCATGGCCGGCGCCAGCTCCTCGGGCTCGGCCACCTCGACAAAATCGAGCGTCATCTGGAGGAAATCCTGCGCCATCATCTTCGCCTTGGCGCGGCGCTCCGTGGTGGCCGGGTCCGGCCGTATGAAGATCGTTACGCGCGAAGGTGACGGGATGAGCTCGCGCAGGAGATCGAGCTGCTTGGCGCCCAGGTCGCTCGGGACCGTAAAGCCGGTGATGTTGCGGCCCGGCCGCGCGAGGCTGTCGATGATGCCCGTCTCCACCGCGCCGATCGCAACCAGGGCCATCACTGCCTCACGCCTGTCCACGCGTCCCTCCCGGTTCTTGTCACAAAGCGCGACAACTCTACACCCGCCGCTCCCGCAACAGCCGCCGCGCGGTGACCGCCGCCGCAACTGCCGCCACCAGAATCACCACTGCCAGCACGCCATGCATTTCCACCCAGTGGACCGCGTCATGCCCGAGCCAGGTCACCAGCGCCACGACCGGCATGGCGCCCAGCACGGTGCCGACGACGAACGTCCCGTACCCGACCTGCGACATCCCGAGCAGCCAGTGCGTTGGCGCGCCGAGCTGGAAGACCAACCGGAACAGGATCACCGACCGCAGCCCGTTGGCCGTGAACTGCTGGTCGAAGCGCTGCACGCGCCCGGACATGCGCGCGGCAACCCAATCGCGGGCGATGTAGCGCGCGAAGAAGAAGCCGATGCTCGCGCCGCACGCGACGGCGAAGAGCGACAACGGGTAGGCGACCCAGAACGGCCACAGGATGCCCGCAGGCAGCACCCACACGAAGGCCGGAATCCCGATAGGCATCAGCGCCATGAACGAGACCACGTACAGCACGTACGCCCAAGTGCCCCACGAGTCGATCAGTGCATGGACTTTATCGGTGCTGCCGAAATTCTCGAACGCGCCCAGCTTCCACGCGGCGACCATGAGCACGATCGCCACCGCGGCCAGCGCCGTGCGCCGCCGCCACAGCATCCGCCAGCGCGGCGCGGCGTGCATGTCGCCTAGAACAGCGAACTCGAAAACCCGCCGTCGACGGGAATCGCCGTGCCGGTGACGAAATCGCTCGCATCGCTGCACAGGAAGACCGCGATGCCTTCGAAGTCCGCCGGCACGCCCCAGCGCTTGGCCGGCGTGCGATCGACGACCTTGTCATGCAGCGTGGGGATGATCTGGCGCGCGCGCTTGGTGAGGTCGGTGTCGATCCAGCCGGGCAGGATGCAGTTGACCTGGATGTTGTCCCTGGCCCACGCCGAGCCGAGGCTCTTGGTGAGCTGCACCGCGGCGCCCTTGGTCGCGGCGTAGATCGGCGCCACGTCGAAGCCGAAGAGGCTCGTCATCGAGCCGATGGTGACGATCTTGCCGCCGCCGCGCTTCACCATCTCGGGGTAAGCCGCCTGGCAGCACATGAACATGCTCGTGAGGTTGGTGTCGACGACCTGGTGCCACTCGGCTTCCGAGTAGTCCTGCGGCTGCTTGCGGATATTGGTGCCTGCGTTCGCGACGAGGATGTCGAGGCCCCCGAGCTTCGAGACGGTTTCGGCGACGGCGCGGTCGACCTGCCTGCGGTCGGTCACGTCGGCGACGATGCCGATGGACTTCACGCCAAGCGCTTCGAGTTCCCTGACCGCGGGGCCGTTCTTTTCGGCATTGCGTCCGACGACTGCAACCGCCGCGCCCGCACGCGCGAGCCCGCGTGCGATGCCCAGGCCGATGCCGCCATTGCCGCCGGTGACCAGCGCGACCTTGCCTTTGAGGTTGAACACGTGCGGCCCCTTTTCGGAAAAAACCGCACGATACGGCCAAACGCGGCGATTCGCTAATCGCCGCGAACCGGCTAAAGGCGCAACGCGCGGACCCGGTGCTTCTGCAAGGCGCTGGCCCTCGATCAGGAATCGAGGTTCTTGGCGCCCGGGCCGCCGACGGCTTCGAGCAGTTGCCACATCGTCTGGTCGGCCCAATGGTCCGGGTCGGCCTTGATCCTGGCCTCGCCTTTGGCTACGAAATCGTCGCTGACGTCGTGGCGATCGCAGAAATCCAGCCAGTACTGCTTGACTTCTTCAGCAGAGAGGTCCATGTCAGGGGCGTCCCTGACGGCCGCCCTGGTTCCGGCGTCCCTTGTTCCTCGACTGGTTGTGCGGATTCCCGCCGCCGCCGCCCCCGGGGACGCCACCGCCGCCTTCCTTGCGCGGCTGTTGCTGCTGCTGCGGACGCGGGCGTGCATGGCGCTCGCCGCCGCCACCGCCGTTGCTGCGGTTGCCGCCGCCGCCGATGTGCTGGACCTTGCGGATTTCGTTGGCAACGGCATCCAGATTTGCCTGGTGCACGGCCTTGTCCTCGGCCGTCTGCATGGCTTTCTGCTCGCGGTCGCGCAGCTCCTGGAGCTTGCGCAGGGCCTCGCTGCTGGCCGATCCGCCGCCCCCGCCGTGCCTCTCCGAATCCTGCCTAAGCATTGCGATCAGGGCGATCTCGTCGATGACCTCGTCGCTTGCCCGTGTTCCTTCCATATACGCTCCTGGTGAACGTGCAAGTCTGAACCTGCACCATACGGCCTTCAGTACGCTGCCTGACAATCGGGTCGCGACCGGCGGCAAGGGTGTTACGCGGGCAATTTGCTGCCATTCAGGCCCGCTTTTCGCCCGTCGTTGATAAAATGGGCGCCCTGTCGAAGGGGAAACGGGCATCGCGAGATGTCCGTTTTTTTGCAATAGTACACCGGTAGCCGCCTTGGCTGAACAAGCACCCCCAACTGCGCTTCATCCGTGAGCGCGCCATTCGAGCCGGGCGTGCTGCCGGCCGGCATCCGCTCGCGGCTGGTGCCCGGCATCAACGGCCTCGCGATGCATGTGCTCGAAGCCGGTGAAAAAGCCCCCGGCCGCCCAGCGGTCCTGCTGCTGCACGGATTTCCCGAGCTCGCCTACAGCTGGCGCAAGGTCATGCTGCCCCTCGCCGCCGCGGGCTTTCACGTCATTGCGCCCGACCAGCGCGGCTATGGGCGGACGACCGGATGGGACGACCACTACGACGGCGACCTCGCACCGTTCCGGATGCACAACCTCGTGCGCGACGCGCTTGGACTGATCTCGGCCCTCGGCTACCGCTCGGTGGCGGGCGTGGTCGGCCACGATTTCGGCTCGCCGGTCGCTGCGTGGTGCGCGCTCATGCGACCGGACGTTTTCCGCTCGATGGCACTCATGAGTTCGCCGTTCGGCGGACCGCCCGCGCTGGCGTTCGACCAACCGGCCGGCGTGGCGCCTTCCGCCCCGGACCCGGTGCATGACGACCTTGCCCGGCTCGACCCGCCGCGCGAGCATTACCAGTGGTACTACTCCGAGCGCGGTGCGAACGCGGACATGGTCGATTGCCCGCAGGGCCTGCACGCATTCCTGCGCGCCTACTATCACGTGAAGAGCGCGGACTGGAAAGGCAACGCGCCCTATCCCCTCCAGTCATGGACTGCGGGTGAGCTTGCGAAGCTTCCGCGTTATTACGTCATGGATCTCGGCAAAGGCATGGCCGCGACGGTCGCGCCGCATTTGCCCCCACAGGCGCAAGTCGCCGCCTGCAAGTGGCTGACCGAAAGCGAGCTTGCAGTCTACAGCGCCGAGTACGCGCGAACTGGTTTCCAGGGCGGGCTGCAGTGGTACCGCTGCCGGACCACGGGGCTCTTCACCTCCGAGATGCAGGTGCATTCGGGCCGCACGATCGACGTGCCCGCCTGCTTCATCGCCGGCCGGAGCGACTGGGGCACTTACCAAAAGCCCGGCGAGTTCGAAAAGATGCGGGCCTCGGTGTGCACGCAGTGGAAAGGCAGCCATCTCATCGAAGGCGCCGGCCACTGGGTCCAGCAGGAGCAGCCGCGGCAGGTCAGCGAATTGCTGGCGCGCTTCCTCGGGGCGGCCCGCGCCTCAGCGTAGGACGTACGCGGGAGACCGGCCCGTCGCGCTGTTCTCGGTGACGTTGTCGACCGCCAGGCCGGCCTCGGGGAAGACCACGTCGCGGAGCACGCCCGTAACGAAGTAGCTCTTGGAAGGCCCGCTCGCCTCGACTTCGCGATGCTCCACCTTGAACGCGCGCTCGAGCGTGCGCATCACGCGGTCGATCGGCTTGCCCACCTGCGTGGCGCTGATGAAATACGCGCCGCGCAGCATGGTCGGCTGGTGGTCGACCTGCATCGAGAAAGCCAAGCCGATGAACTCCTGCACCAGCGGCCCGATCGCATGGAACTGCTGCGGGAAGCGATAGATCGAAGCCCTGCGCGTGAGGTCCTTCTCCTGCTCGAGCCGAGCCAGCATCTGCGCATACAGGCGATCCTGCAGCACGGCGAAATCGGCCGGGTATTTCCTGGCGATGTCGAACGGATCGGCGCCCGGCTCGAACGTCGTGCCCCAGACCTGCGTGCGGGCCGCCTCGTCCATGTCGCCGAAAAACTCGTGGAAGCCGGCCAGCAGGTCCATCTTGGTGACCATCAGGTAGACCGGAAAGCGCGTGTTGAGGCCGGCGTAGATCTCGGACAGGCGCATCCGCACGTGCGCGGAGAACTGCTGGCGCTCGGGTTTCGCCCAGAGCAGGAGGTCGGTGACGCTGACGGTGACGATGGCGCCGTTGATGGGCCTTTCGCGCCGGTTCTCCTTGAGCAATCCGAGGAACGCATGCCACGAAGCGCTGCCGGCAAGCGCGTCCTTGAGGTACCGGGACTCGTGCGCCACGTAGCGGCCGGCCGTATCGATGAACACGGCTTCGTCGCTGAACCACCAGTCGCAATAGCGCGTGCCGCCTACGCCGGTGAGCTGCGCCGGATTCTCTTCGGTCTGCAGCGGGAAGCGCAGCCCGGACTGCTGCAGGACCGTCGAGTTGCCCGTGCCCGGCGCGCCGATCACCACATACCAGGGCAGGTCATAGACGGGGACCTTGCTGCCGTCGGCGCGGGTGACGCGGCCTTCGGTCAGCGCGTCGGTGGAGGACTCGAATTTCTCGCGCAGCGTTTCGATCGCTTCAGCGGCCCGGTCGTCGCCGACGTCCTGCGGGCCGAGTTCGGCCATGCGCTTGAACAGCTGCGCGCGCTGGTCGGTGGTGTCGATTTGCTCCGGGTTCGCGCTCATTGGCCTGGCCCTGCGATGATCTGGATGCGGCGGTTCTTCGCGCGGTTTTCCGGCGTGTCGTTCGGCGCGATCGGGTTCGCCTCGCCTGTGCCTTCGCTGGTCACGCGCTGCGGCTGCGTGAGCCTGGCCGCGAGGAGTGCCGCGGCAGCCTTTGCACGCGAGGCCGAGAGCTCGACGTTCGATGCGAATGCGCCCGGCTTGACCGGGACCGAGTCCGTGTGGCCCCGGACGAGCACGGGGCCGTTGGTGCGCTCGATCGCCCCGGCAACACGCTCGACGAGCGCCTTGACGGCCGCCGTGGGTTCGACGCTGCCCAATGCGAACTGCTTGTCGTCCAGCAGCGTGATGGTCGTGCGTCCATCGGCCGTGCCGAGCTTGACCAGCGCGCCTTTGATTTCGGGCGCCAATTCTTTCTCGAGGACCTGCTGCGTATTTCCCGCCGCGACCGGCGTTGTCGAAGGCGCCTGTGTCACCGGCGGTGCCGGCGCCACTGGCGGCGTCACAGGCTGCGGCTCGCCCGGCTTGTAAAGCTTGTACGCGATGAGCAAGACCAGCAGGGCCGACACCGGCACCGCGATCATTCGCCAGGCAATACCTTCGGCGGGCTTGCGCGCGCGGACGGCCGCCGGCAGCGCCTTCGTGGGACGCCACTGCTCGGAGAGCGAGGACGGGTGTGCGCGCCGGCGCGAGACCACTGCGTGGAGGTCGCTGCGAATCCGGTCGAGGTCCGCGGACTTCGCGGCGTCGCCGTTCGCGTCGCCGTTCGCGTCTCGATAACGGCCCTGGAACCCGAGCGAGAGGCAGATGTAGAGGAATTCGAGCAGGCTCGCGTTCTCTTCGGGTTGCTTCTGCTTCTCGGCGAGCAGCGCGAAGAACTCCTCGCCGCCGTTGTTCTCGCCGCGCAATTCCTGCAGCAGCCCGTTCTTCATCCAGTCCCGGCCCCAGGGGGTGGACGCTGCCGCATCGTCCGCGAGGCAGCACAACGCGTAGACCGCACCCGCGACCGTGTCGGTCGATGCGCCGGACTTGCTCGCGCCCGCCTCGAAAGCCTCCACCAGGTCCTGCAGCGTTTCCTTGAGCAGGACCGGGTCCGGATGGTTTCGCGCCGCGCCGATCTGCGGCACCGCGCTGAAGATCGGGTTGGCGAACGCGATGAGCGGATTCAGCCCGCCAAGCGCCGCGAGGTTGGCCTGCAACGCTTCGGGCAGCGCTTTCGGAGCGAATGGATTGCGGCGGCGTCCGCCGGCACGGCCCGAGACCGTCGCGTCCGGGTCGAACTGCGTGAGCGGTCCGCTGAAGGTTGCATCGGGATCGTCAGCCGCGGGCGCCTTCGCCGGCGGCGGGACAAGCGGGCCGGTCTCGGTAACGTCGAAGTCGACCTCAGTTAGGCGCAGGGGCCCGTTGATCGTGGCGTCGAGGTCGGGTCCCGGGGGCCTCAGGGGACCGGTGACGGTGGCATCCGGGTCCGAGACCGGCGGGAATTTCTTCTTGTCGCTCATCGGGCGCTATTCTAGAGAACCTTGCGCCGGAAAGAGCGTCCTTCCGGCGCCGGACTCATTTCAAGCCGCTGGGCGGGTCCAGGTTTCGGACCATGCAAGCACGCAACTGGACGAGGGCTTGCCGGACCGGTCCTGCAGGAAGACTTTTGCGGTCGCGGCCTCGCCGTTCACCGCGAGCTGCGCGCCGCGCGCCGGGAGGAATGTGCTGTATACGCCGATCGGGCGGTCCATCGCGCCGGGCGGCACCGTGAGCACGAAAGGCGCCATGAGGTCCCACCAGCTCATGATGATTTCGCCGTCGTCCGAGGAAATGCGTTCCTCGACGGTGCTCAGCGAATCGCCGGCGCGCTGGAATTCCGCGTCCACCACCGGCAGCGATTCGTCCGCGAACGGCTTGTGCAGCAGCACTTCGATCGTCCGCTGCAGGAAGCGCGTCATGCCGATATTGTCGGAATAGATGCGCGGGCCGTCGCCGGCCAGCGGGCTCTCGATGAAGAGCGCATGCCCCTGCCCGGCGGGCGACCAGAGCACGCGCCAGTGGCTCACGCGGTCGGCGATCGTCTTGCCGCCATCGTCCGACAGGCGGATGAACGAGTTCTCGCCGGTCATCACTACGTTATCGGGATCTACCATTCGCTGCTCGGCCATGGCCCCTCTCCTTTTAGTGCGCGAAGGATAACATTGGGAGAACCACGCGGACTGCCTACGTTCTCGTGCCGAGCAGCGCCCTGGCCCGGGGATCGAGGTGGCACCACTGCCCTGCTTCGAGCCCGAGCGCCCCGAGCGTCAGCCCGCCGATCGCGCACCGATGCAGTGCCGCGCAATGGTTTCCCGCAGCAGCCAGCATGCGCTTGACCTGGTGGTACTTGCCTCGTTCGAGTGAGATCTCGAGCCGGTGCGTGTCGAGCTGCCGGCAGGCATCCACCGAGAGCGGCGCGGGTTCGTCCTCCAGCTGCACGCCGCCCAGCAATTTAGCGATGAGCGCGGGCGTGACCGGATCCTGTGTGGTGGCGACATACACCTTCGGCACCTGGCGCTTCGGCGACGTGTGCGCATGGATGAAGGCGCCATCGTCAGAGAGCAGCAGCAGCCCGGTCGTGTCGTGGTCCAGCCGCCCTACGGGCTGGGTTTCTCGCAACGCGAATTGCCCGGGCAGCAGCGAAAGCACGCCGGGGTGATGGCTGGGCTTTCTCGAGCACTCGTAGCCGGAGGGCTTGTGTAGCGCGATATAAAGGTGCTCGTGATAGTCCCAGGACTGGCCAAAAACCGAGAAGGCCAGGCCTTCAGGAGCCCGCGGCTGCTTGAAGTCGGTGACGGCCTGGCCGTCGATCGACACTTCGCCGCCCCGGACCAGGGCCTGGCACGCCTTGCGCGTGCCGAAGCCCTGCGACTGCAGGATCCGGTCGAGGGTGAGCTTCTTCATGCCGCGCGGCCGCGCCGCGCGGGCGTCATGCGGGCTTGAGGACGATCACTACGCGGCGATTCTTTGCGCGGTTCTCGGCCGTGTCGCTCGGCGCCAGCGACTTGGAATCCGAGGCGCCGTCGCTCGAGATGCGCTTGGGATCGCGCAACTTGCCGGCCATCAGCCTGGCCGCAGACGCACCGCGCGCAGCGGACAGTTCCTGGTTCGACGGGAATTTTGCGTTGTTGCTCGGCGTCGCGTCGGCATGTCCGGTGACCACGATCGAGCCGGGCACCTTGTCGAGCGCGGACGCAACCACAAGCAGGGTCGAACGCAGTTTGGCCTCCGGATCGGCGCTGCCGGAACCGAATTGCTGCGCAAACGGCATCGTGATCGTGAACCCGCCGCCTTCTTCGGCCACAGCGACCGTGCCGCGCTTGATGTCCGCTGCCAGCAGGTCCGCGATCTTCGATTGGCCGGACGAGCCGCCGGCCGCAGGCGTAGCGGGCGCTGGCGAAGGTGTGGCCGGCGCAGAAGCGACGGGGGGCGGTGCAGCGGGCGTCGGTGCTGCCGCGGGCGCCGAAGGCGCGGATGAGGCCGCAGGCGCCGGTGAGGACGACGAGGTCGAAGGCGACGTCGGCTTGGTGGCTACGGGCGCCGTTTTCTCGCCGCCCGCAAACATGAAGTAGAGGACGACGAGCAACACCACGAGGCCACCGGCAATGATCGGCATGCGCGACGGCTCGGTCGTGATGTTGGGAGGCGGCGGAGGCGGCGAGTCGGCCGCGGTTTCCGCGGCGGCTTCGGCCTTGAAGCCGCCGGGCGGGATCATGACCGTCGAGTCGTCGTCGGCCTTGGCGGCCTTGGCGCCGGCGACCTCGCTTGCATCCGGGGTCAGGAGCGCCTCGCGCGTCAGGTTCGTCACCGTGGCGTCGTCATCCACCGGTTTTTCGAGCGCGGCGCGCGAAGGCATCCTCACGGTCGCGTCTTCGTCGGGCGCTTTCAATGCGTCGCGTGAAGGCATCATGACTGTGGCATCGTCGTCCGCGGCTTTCTTGCGCGGCGGAAGCGACACCGTCGCGTCGGGATCGTTGTCTGCGGGCTTGTCTCGATTGTCGCTCATGGGGTCACTTCACTAAGGTGTGGGGTACGCGGCGGGAATCCATGAATTTATACCACCGGGTTGCGCTGCGGCAAGGCGCGTTTGGGGCCGGATGCAGGCCACGGGGCGTCAGCGGCGCCGCTGCATGGCGTTTCGTCGCGATCCGCGCGCAAGGCGAACTTTCGCGGTACGCTTCGCGGTTCCCCGGCAGCCCGCCGCCCTTCATTTTTCCTCCTCCATCGACGATCCCGCCATGTACCCAAATACCCAGCTTTATATCGACGGCGCCTGGTGCGCCGCCGCCTCCGGCCGCACGATGCCCGTGGTGAACCCCGCCACCGGCAAGCAGATCGGCACCCTCGCCCACGCCGAGAAAGCCGACCTCGACCGCGCGCTCGAAGCCGCGCAGAAGGGGTTCGCGACGTGGAGAAAAATCTCCGCGTTCGAGCGCTCGAAGATGATGCGCAAGGCCGCCTCGCTGCTGCGCGAGCGCGCCGACGCGATCGCGCCGCTGATGACGCAGGAACAAGGCAAGACCGTCGCCGAAGCCAAGATGGAAATCCTCGCCGGCGCAGACACCATCGATTGGTTTGCCGAAGAGGCGCGCCGCGCGTACGGCCGCGTGATCCCGGCGCGCGCCGAAGGCGTCTACCAGCTCGTGATCAAGGAGCCGGTCGGCCCGGTTGCCGCATTCACCCCGTGGAATTTCCCGGTCAACCAGATCGTGCGCAAGCTCTCGGCCGCGCTCGCCGCCGGTTGCTCGATCATCATCAAGGCGCCTGAAGAAACCCCCGCCTCGCCCGCCGAACTCATTCGCGCGTACGCCGACGCTGGCGTGCCCGCCGGCGTGGTGAACCTCGTCTACGGCGTGCCCGCGGAGATCTCGAGCTACCTGATCCCGCACCCGATCATCCGCAAGATCTCGTTTACCGGCTCGACCGTGGTCGGCAAGCAGCTCGCGGCGCTCGCGGGCCAGCACATGAAGCGCGTCACGATGGAGCTCGGCGGCCACGCGCCAGTCATCGTTTTCGACGACGCGGACATCGACCTCGCGGCCAAGACGATGGCCGGCAGCAAGTTCCGCAACGCCGGGCAGGTGTGTGTTTCGCCAACCCGCTTCCTCGTGCAGGAAGGCGTGTACAACAAGTTCGTCGACAAGTTCGTCGAGGCCACGCAGCAGCTCAAGGTCGGCAACGGGCTCGAATCCGGGGTCACCATGGGCGCGCTGGCCAATCCGCGCCGCTCGTCCGCCATGGAAGCCAACGTCGAGGATGCGCAGAAGCACGGCGGCAAAGTGCGCACCGGCGGGCACCGTATCGGCAAGGAAGGCAACTTCTTCGAGCCGACCGTGATCACCGAACTGGGCAACGACGCCAAGGCGATGAACGACGAGCCTTTCGGGCCGGTGGCGATCGTCAACCCGTTCAAGACTTTCGACGACGCGGTGACCGAAGCCAACCGCCTCCCGTTCGGCCTTGCGGCGTACGCATGGACCAAGTCGGCCAAGACCGCGAACGCAATTGCGTCTTCGGTCGAGACCGGCATGATCACGATCAACCACCTCGGCCTCGCGATTCCCGAAGTGCCGTTCGGCGGCGTGAAGGATTCGGGGTACGGGTCGGAAGGCGGCACCGAAGCGATCGAGGCCTACCTCAACCCGAAGTTCATTTCGCAGGCTGGGCTGTAAAAAGTTCTAATGCTGCCAATTTTCGCGTAACGCCAAGGCCGGAAGCGGCTCTCCGGGGGAAATGCTGCCAACGCTGCGTTTCCCCGGTGTGAAATGGGACTTGTAAAGCCCCGGCGAAAAGCGACCCAGCGCCCCGAAAGAAATTTCACCTCATGGGAGCATGAAATGAGCATCGTAAAATTTGCAGCGGCCCTCGCCGCGGCCGCAATCTTCGTCGCGTCCACCGCCCACGCGCAGGACAA
>CAZZDV010000065.1:5393-17067 GCA_964652785.1 uncultured Bordetella sp. | reverse complement strand
CGAACAGGTCGGCCGCCATGCCGGCGCAGTCGCCGACGTTGTCGCCGACGTTGTCCGCGATCACCGCCGGGTTGCGCGGATCGTCCTCGGGAATGCCGGCTTCCACCTTGCCGACGAGGTCGGCGCCGACGTCGGCGCCCTTGGTGAAGATGCCTCCGCCCAGACGCGCGAAGATCGAAATGAGCGATGAGCCGAACGCCAGGCCGATGAGCGGCTGCAGGACCGAGTGGAGGTCCACCGTCTTGCCCAGGCCGAGCGGCGCGGACTTGATGAGCACCGCGAAGAAGCCCGCGACGCCGAGGAGGCCCAGCCCGACCACCAGCATGCCGGTGATGGCGCCGCCGCGGAACGCGACGTTCAGCGCGGCATTGATGCCCTCGGTGGCCGCCTGCGCGGTGCGCACATTGGCGCGCACCGAGACGTTCATGCCGATGTAGCCCGCCGCGCCGGAGAGGATCGCGCCGATCGCGAAACCCACCGCGGTCGACCAGCCCAGGCCGGGCACGAAACCGATGATGAGGAACAGCACGACGCCGGCGATGCCGATGGTCATGTACTGGCGGTTCAGGTACGCCTGCGCGCCCTGCTGGATTGCAGCGGCGATCTCCTGCATGCGCGCGTTGCCCGCGGGCAGCGACACGATCCACTTCGCGGAGATTGCGCCATACCCAATGGCTATGGCCGCGCACACGAGCGCGAAGACGATCTGTTCCATTGCTTATTCCCCTTTTTACCGACCGATGTGCGGGCTGGGAGGCCCACGAGAAGCCGCGGATTTTAGCAGAAAATCAACTTCTCTCGGGTGACTCCAGGGCCTTGAAAGCCCTTGTTCTGATGTCCTCGACCGAGCCCAGCCCGGAGATGCGGCGGTAGCGCGGCGCGCGGCCGTCGCCCGTCGCCGCCCACTGGTTGTAGTAGTCCACGAGCGGGCGCGTCTGCGCTTCGTACACCTTGAGGCGCTTCGCGACGGTTTCTTCCCTGTCGTCCTCGCGCTGGATCAGCGCCTCCCCGGTCTCGTCGTCGCGGCCCTCGGTCCTGGGCGGATTGAACTTAACGTGATAGCTGCGGCCCGAGGCGGTGTGGACCCGCCGCCCGCTCATGCGCAGGATGATTTCTTCCGACGGCACGTCGATCTCGAGCACGCAATCGAGCGCCACCCCGGCGGATTTCATCGCGTCGGCCTGCGGGATCGTGCGCGGGAATCCGTCGAAGAGATAACCCTTGGCGCAATCGGCGTCCTTGAGGCGCTCCTTGACCAGCCCGATGATGATTTCGTCCGAGACGAGGGCGCCGGAATCAATGACTTTCTTCGCGGCGAGGCCCACCGGCGTGCCGGCCTTGACCGCGGAGCGCAGCATGTCGCCGGTGGAGATCTGCGGGATGCCGAACTTCTCCTTGATGAACGCGGCCTGGGTGCCTTTGCCGGCGCCCGGCGGGCCGAGCAAAATGAGTCGCATCCGTGGTCTCCGTTGTCTCTGGGTATCGTTGTTGTTGTTGGACGCACCGCGGGGTCGTTCTGCGCCGCTATGGCGCGAGTTTACGCACTTTCTCGAGGTCTTCGGGCGTATCCACCCCGGGGGGCGATGGGGTTTCACCGATGGCTACTGCAATGCGGAAACCATGCCAGAGCACACGCAGTTGCTCTAGCGCCTCATAGCCCTCGAGCGGGCTCGGCGTGAGTTGCGAGTACTTCGCGAGGAACCCTGCGCGGTAGGCATACAGACCGATGTGCCGATAGCAGGGCAAGCCAGCCGGCGCCGGTGTCCTTGCGTTGCCTGCGCTCCAGGCATCGCGCGCGAACGGGATCGGGGCGCGGCTGAAGTAGAGCGCGAACCCTTGCGCATCGAGCACGACCTTGACCACGTTCGGATTGAAGATCTCCTCCGAGCTCGAAATCGGATGGCACGCCGTGGACATGGCCGCCTCGCTCGAGCGCTCGAGGGCCGTGGCGACGTCCGCGACCAGTTTCGGATCGATGAGCGGCTCGTCGCCCTGTACGTTCACCACGATCGCATCGTCGCCGAGTGAAAGCTTCTGTACGGCTTCGGCCAGGCGATCCGTCCCGGTCGGATGGTCGACACGCGTCCGGATGGATTCGATGCCGTGCGCTCGGACCGCGGTTTCGATCCTCGCGTCGTCGGTGGCGACGTAGACCGCGCGTGCGCCGCTTTGCGCCGCGCGCTCGGCTGCTCGCACCACCATCGGCTTGCCCGCGATGTCGGCCAGCGCCTTGCCCGGGAACCGGCTCGAGGCATAGCGCGCCGGGATAATGACTGTAAAACCCGCGGAAGAACCGGTCACGCGATCTCTTCCAGCGGATCCAGCTTGCGCGCGTCCTCCTCGAGCATCACGGGAATGCCGTCCTTGATCGGGTAGCCGAGCCGGTCGGCCTTGCACACGAGCTCCTTCGCTTCCCGGCGATGCACCAGCGGCCCCTTGCAGATCGGGCATACCAGGATTTCAAGCAGCTTTGGGTCCACGAAGTTTCCCTTGGAGTGTCGCGCGCAATTTTTCTTCCAGCACCGGCGCAAAACGCGGATCGAGTTCTGCGCGCACCGGGAGCATCCACAAATGGGCGCCTGCGAAGGCGGTGCATTTTACAGCGTCCTTTTCCGTCATCACGACCGGCAGGCGATCGCCGAACTCGAGTTCCGACGCGCGGTACGCGTGGTGATCGGGGAACGCATGCTGCATGACCTCGAGCCCGAGCGACTCCAGGTGCGCGAAGAATCGCGCGGGCTCTCCAATGCCTGCGACTGCATGGACCCGCTTCGAGCCGAGCGCCGCGGCGTCCACGGCGCGCGCGGGATCGGCGAGGTTGACGAACTCCCGGCCCTCGAGCCGCATTGCAAACCCATCCGCATCTCCGCCATTGCGCACGATCGCGTCGACTTCCCCGAGTCGCGAGACAGGCTCGCGCAAGGGTCCGGCCGGGAAGAGGAAGCCATTGCCGAAACCCCGGGAATCGACGACGGCGATCTCCACGTCCCGTGCAAGACCGTAGTGCTGCAACCCGTCGTCGAGCACGAGGACGTCGCATTCGGGATGTGCGCTGCGCAACGCACGGCACGCATGGGCGCGATCGGCGCCGACCCACACCGGGCAGCGCGCGCGATGCGCCAGCAGCAGCGGCTCGTCGCCGACTTCGCGCGCATCGGAGCCTGTCGTTACTTCCACCGGGGCATCGCGGCTCGAAGCGACGCTGCCGCCATAGCCACGGCTGACGATGCCGGGCCGCCACCCCGCGGCCGCGAGATGCTCGACCATCCACAGCACCAGCGGCGTCTTGCCGCTGCCGCCGACCGTGATGTTGCCGACGATGACGACCGGGACATCGATGCGCGCCACCGGCCTCAGTCGCGCTCGATAGAGCATCCGGCGCGCAAACACCGTGAAGCGAAAGACCAGCGAGAGCGGCAGGAGCAGCCAGGTGACCGGCGTCACCCGGTACCAGGACCGGGCCAGGGACGCGAGGCGCGGGGATGCGATGGACGGGGACGCCGAAACTTTGCCGGTGAGCCCGGCTACTTCGTGGGGGCCTGCGTAGTGAACGTGATCTGGGCGTAGCCCGCGGCGCGCGAGGCCTCCATGACGCGCACCACCGACTGGTGCGAGGCCAGCGCATCGGCGCTGATCACGACGATCGGCTCCTTGCGATCACCGCCCGCGCGGCGCAACGCATCGCCGAGCGCCGCAATGGTGGTGAAGGTGACCGGCGTCTTGTCGATCACGTACTGGCCAGTGGCATTGACGAGCACCGCGATTTCATTCGGCCGCTCGAGCTGCTTCTCCGCGTCGGCCGTGGGCAGGTTGATCTGCAGCTCGGTGTACTTCGAATACGTGGTGGTGATCATGAGGAAGATCAGGATCACCATCATCACGTCGATGAGGGGAACCAGGTTGATCTCCGGCTCCTCCCTAACGCGCGGACGGAATTTCATTTGCGCGGCTTGCCTTTGTAGTCCGCGCGCTCGCCGTGCACGATGTCGACGAGCTTGGCGGCCGAGCGCTCCATGTCGACCACGAACCCGTCGACCTTGCTGCGGAAATGGCGGAAGAAGATGATCGAGGGCACCGCGATGCCGATGCCGAAGGCCGTGTTGTAGAGCGCGATGGAGATGCCCTGCGCGAGCTGCTGCGGGTTCGTGCCGGTCGGGCCCTGCGAGCCGAAGATCTCGATCATGCCGATCACCGTGCCGAACAATCCGAGCAGCGGCGCGGCGGACGCGATGGTGCCAAGGGTCGTGAGGAACCGGTCGAGGTCGTGCGCCGCGCCTGCACCTGCCTCCTCGATCGCCTCCTTCATGACCTCGCGCGGGCTGTTCACGTTGCGCAGGCCGGCCGAAAGGACCTGGCCGAGCGGCGAATCCTTGGCCAGCTTGTCGAGCACGTCGGGTGTCACGCCCTGCCTTTGGTACACCGTCACGACTTCATCCAGCAGGGTGGGCGGCACGATCTTCTTTGCCCGGAGGCTGACCGACCGCTCGATGATCAGCGCGACCGCCACGATGGACGCGAGCAGCAGCGGATAAATCGGCCAGCCGGCGGCCTGGATTATTGCGAACAAATCGTTTCTCCTCGTGGACGCCTGGTGGCGGCGTCAGGCGCGCACTTTAGCCAAACGCATGCCCCCCGGCAACTTTGTGCAGTGCTTCCATGCGATGGTCCGAGTGTGGCAGATTCGGCGTCACCGGGCGCGCCAAACCACATACTTGGGCCGCGCAAAAAGCGAGCCACGGCTGTTATCCACAAAAGCTGTGGATAAGTTTGTGGATTGTGCATGGACAGATCTGTTTTCGCCTGCCAAAGACCCTCGAAAACTCGGTATGGTTAATTTTTCATCGCCAGATTGATGCGTACAAACAGCACGTTGTGCATAAGAATCGGCGTCCGCAGGCACTCCGGCCGGTCTCGCTGCCTCGGGGCCTCGTATGTGGATTAGTCCCTCTGCGACACCTCGGAACAGCTTCAAAAATAAGCGCTTTTGTAAGTGCATGGACTACAGGTGTAATCCATCCCTGCGCCGGGTCGCGGAGTAGACTCCGGGCCACGATCGACACCCCGCGCCGAGCCGTGAATCCTCCCTGACGCCGCTCCCCAAGACAGTGTCCACTCCGCCCGAAAAGAACCTGTTCGGTCCCCCGGTCATCAGCGTGTCCGAGCTCAATCGGAGCGCCCGCGACCTGCTCGAGCGCCGCTTTCCGCTGGCATGGATCGCCGGCGAGATTTCCAACTTCAAGAAATACGACTCCGGGCATTCGTATTTCACGCTCAAGGACGCCGGCGCGCAGGTGCGCTGCGTGATGTTCCGGACCCGCTCGCAGCTGCTCGACTGGCAGCCGCGCGAGGGCATGAAGGTCGAGGTTCGCGCCCTGGTGACGCTTTACGAGCCGCGCGGCGATTTCCAGCTGAACGTCGAAACCATGCGCCGCGCGGGCCTCGGACCGCTGTTCGAGCGATTCCTGCGGCTCAAGGACAAGCTCGAATCCGAAGGCGTCTTCGATGCCGCGGCAAAGCGGCCGATTCCCGCGTTCCCGAAAACCGTCGGCGTGATCACGTCGCCCGCGGCGGCGGCCCTGCGCGACATCCTCGCCACCCTGAAGCGCCGCAACCCGTCGACCGAAGTCATCCTGTATCCGGTGCCGGTGCAAGGCGAAGGCGCGGCCGCGCGCATCGCGGCAATGCTCGCGACCGCGAGCCGGCGCAACGAATGCGATGTCATCCTGCTCGCGCGCGGCGGCGGCTCGATCGAGGATCTCTGGCAGTTCAACGAGGAATCCGTTGCACGCGCGATTCGCGCGTGCCACATCCCGGTGGTAGCCGGCATCGGCCATGAGACCGACATTACGATCGCCGATTTCGCCGCCGACTTGCGCGCGCCTACGCCAACGGCGGCCGCCGAAGCGGTGAGCCCGTCACGCGACGCGCTGTTTGCGCGCATCGCCGCGCTGGTGCAGCGCGCTTCGCGCAGCGCGATCCGCAGGCTCGAGATCGAGCTGCAGAAAGTGGACGGCCTTTCGCGCAGGCTCGTGCACCCGCGCGCACGCCTCGAAGCCAGCGGCCGGTTGCTTGCGCAGGTGGTCGCGCGCCTCGGCGCAGCGCGGCCGGACATCGCGCAACTCGAGCGCGCCCGCACCGGGCTCGAGCGGCGCCTTGCGTTCGCAATGCACCGCAACCTCGAGCGCAGCGGCCAGCGGCTAGAGCGCCTTGGCGCAAGCCTTGCCGGCCTGGACCCGGATGCCGTGCTGGCGCGGGGCTACAGCCTCACGCTGGACGCCAAGGGCGAGGTCGTGCGCGATGCCGCCCGGCTCGCCGAGGGCGAGATGCTGACCTCGAGGTTTTCGAAGGGCTGGGCGACGAGCGAAGTCAAGAAACGCGGCGCCTGATTCCCTGGTTCGAATCCGATCGTCGTCGCAGGACGTAAAGCTATAATTCCGGCCCTGCCGCACCGGCCCACCTGGACCCCTTCGATGGGACACCGACTCTCCAAGATCTACACGCGCACCGGCGACGCCGGCGAAACCGGCCTCGGCGACGGCTCGCGAGTGCCCAAGGAAAGCGCCCGCATCCGCGCCATCGGCGACATCGACGAGCTCAATTCGACGCTCGGGCTGCTGCTGGCCGAAGATCTGCCGGCACCAATCCGCGAAGCGCTCGAAGGCGTGCAGCACGACCTCTTCGACCTCGGCGGCGAAGTCTCGATTCCCGGCCGCGAGGCGATCGGCGACGCGCATGTCGAGCGCCTGGAGCGGATTCTCGACGCGCTGAACGCCGACCTGCCGCCGCTCAAGGAATTCATCCTGCCCGGCGGATCGCGCGCCGCGGCCTGCGCGCATCTCGTGCGCACGGTCTGCCGCCGGGCCGAACGCAGCCTCGTCGCGCTTGCCCGGTCGGAGCCCGTGAGCCAGCGCTCGCGCCAGTACCTGAACCGCCTCTCGGACCTCGCCTTCGTGGTCGGCCGCCTTGCGAACCGGCACGCGGGCCGCGGCGACGTGCTCTGGCAGCCCGGGCAAAACGCAACCGAACCCCCGGCCACCTGAAAGCCCCGGGGCCCGTGCGTAAAAACCTGGTAAGTCAGTTCGCCGCAGCTGCGGTTTTCGCGCTCGCATGCGCGGGCGCCGCGGCGCAGGATCGGACCGAGACCCTCTTCAACCTCGTCAACCTTTCTGCGCAGGCGGAGCGCGAGGTTGCAAACGACACCATCACGGTGGTGCTGGCGGCCGACGCCGAAGGCGCGGATCCGGCTGCGCTGGCCGACGGCGTGAACCGCGCGATGCGCGATGCGCTCAAGACGGCAGAAAGCTTTCGCAACGTGAAGGCCCGCTCGCTCAACTACCAGACCTACCCGATCTACGACAAGCAGCGCATCACGCGCTGGCGCGTGCGCCAGGAGCTGCGCATCGAAAGCCGCGATTTCGCGCAGGCCACCGAGCTGGTCGGAAAGCTCCAGTCGGCAACGCTTGTGGTGGCCTCCTTGTCGGTCGGCCTCTCGCCCGAGGCCAGGAAGCAGGCCGAGAACACGCTGATCGTCGAGGCCCTCGCTGCATTCCACGAACGGGCGGCGATCGTGCGCGACGCGCAGAAATCCAAGGGCTATCGGCTCAAGGACCTGCAGATTTCCAGCGGCGGCGGGGTGCAGCCCCGCATGTACGCTGCGCAACGCGGCGGGGTGGCCTCGGCCGCGGTCGCGGCGCCGGCAGTAGAGCCCGGCGCCTCCACCATTCAGGTCAATATCAGCGGCAACGTACAGCTTCAGTAGAGCCGTACCGAGGGAGGTCCGCGAAGCGCGGGCCACGCACGTGCCTTGCACGTACAATAGGCAATTCTCCGCAGTCAGTCGAAACGCACATGCGCGCCAAATTCTCTCCAGTACGAGCGCTCGTGTTCGACGTCTTCGGCACCGTGGTCGACTGGCGCGGATCGATCATCCGCGAAATCAGGAGCCTCGCGCGCGAGAAGAAGCTCGACCTCGACCCGGCGGCCTTCGCCGACGCCTGGCGCGACGGCTACCAGCCCGCCATGGCGCGCGTGCGCTCGGGCGACCTGGGCTGGACGAAAATCGACGCGCTGCACCGCATGATCCTCGAGGACCTCCTCGAGCGCTTCGAAGTGCGCGGCCTGAAGGCGCCGGAGATCGAGCACCTCAATCGCGTCTGGCACCGCCTCTCGCCGTGGCCCGATGCGCGCGCGGGGCTCAAGGCCCTCAAGAAGCATCGCATCATCGGCACGCTGTCGAACGGCAACGTGCTGCTCCTGGCCAACCTGGCGAAATTCGGCGGGCTGCCGTGGGACGTGATTTTCTCCGGCGAGAACTTCCATCATTACAAGCCCGATCCCGAAACCTATCTCGGGGCCTGCGAGCTGCTGTCGATGAAGCCCGCGGAAGTCATGATGGTCGCCGCGCACAAGAACGACCTCCACGCCGCGAAGGCCTGCGGCATGCCCACGGCGTTCGTGCGCCGGCCCCTCGAGCACGGGCCGGACGGCAACAAGGACCCGCATCCAGACATGCGCTCCGAGCGCGCGTTCGACATCAACGCCGACGACTTCCTCGACCTCGCGCGCCGGCTCGGCCCATGAACGACATCAAGCAGGTCACCCGGCATCGCGTGCTCATCGTCGACGACGAGGAGTCCACCCGGCTCCAGCTTGCGCGCATCCTCACCATCGACATGGAAGTCGAGGTCATGCTCGCCGGCACCTGCGAGCAGGCCGTCCGCCTCGGCGGCAGCTTCGCTTACGACGCGATCCTGCTCGACCTCATGATGCCGGGCATCGGCGGCTTCGGCGTGCTGAAGCAACTGCGCGCCAGGTCACCCAATATCACGACGCCCATCATCATCGTCTCGTCCCTCTCGGAGCCCGAGATGATCGAGCGGTGCATGGCCGCCGGTGCAACCGCGTACCTCGTGAAGCCGGTCGAGCGCAATTCGCTGACCGCGACGGTACGCGCGCAGATCGCCGGCCGCGCGCAGCCGCAACCCTGACACATCAACCACCTGAAGGACCAGCATGGCCGACATCCGCATCTATAACCCCGAAGCCCTCGGCGCGCCGCTCGGCCAGTACTCGCATGTGACGCGCGTCAAGGCCGCGGAAACGCTCTACATCGCCGGCATGCTCGCCCCCGGGGACGACTTCGACACGCAATGCAGCGGCGTGTTTCGCGGCATCGAAGCCGCACTCGAGTCCGCCGGCGCAGGCTGGGGGAACATCGTCCAGTTCACCACCTACCTCGTGCACTCGCAGGACATCCCGAAATTCATGGCCTGGCGCCTGCGCGAATTCCCCCGGATGTTCCCCGACGGCAAGTACCCGCCGAACACGCTGCTGATCGTCGACCGGCTCGTGCAGGAGCAGTTCCTGGTCGAGGTGCAGACCGTCGCCGCGCTCTGAATTGGCGGGATTCACCTGCCAAGATCGGCTGCCGGCGCGGCTTCTGCGCCAGTTCGGATAACAATTCCGCTATAGGCCCGGCTTAGTCGGGCTTGGCGCCCGAGACCTTCACGAGCTTCGCGTAAAGCGCTTTCTCGGATTCAATGAAGGCGGTAAACGCCTCCGGCGTGCGCACCGAGGGGGGGTCAGAGCCCATCGTGCGCATGCGCTCTTTCGTGTCGGGCGAGTCGAGCGCCTTGACGATTTCGGTGGAGAGCCGGTTCACGATCTCGTTCGGCGTCTTCGCGGGGGCCATCACGCCCCACCAGGTGGTCATGTCGAAGCCCTTGAGGCCCGACTCGTCCAGCGTCGGCAGCTCGGGCGCGAAATCGGTGCGCTTGCGCGTGGTGACGGCCATCGCGCGCACCTTGCCGGCCTTGATATTCGGCAGCGAGCTCGCGAGGTTGTCGAACATCAGGTGGAGCCGCCCCGACAGCAGGTCGAGCACCGCGGGCGCGGAGGCCTTGTAAGGGATGTGGACCATGTAGGTCCCGGTCATCTGCTTGAAGAGCTCGCCCGCGAGGTGGCCGGTCGAGCCGGTCGAGCCCGAGCCGAAATCGAGCTTGCCGGGCTTCGACCTGGCCAGCGCGATCAGCTCGCCGACGTTCTTCGCGGGCAGGTCGGTGTTGACGATGAGCACGTTGGGCACCTGCACGACGAGCGCCACGTGCCGGAAATCGCGGATCGGGTCGTAGGGCAGGTTCGGCATGAGCGAAGGATTGATCGCATGCGTGGCGATCGCGCCCATGAGCAGCGTGTAGCCGTCGGGCGCGCTCTTGGCCACCGCTTCCGCGGCAATCACGCCGCCTGCGCCCGGGCGAAGCTCGACCACCACGGGCTGCCCGAGCGCGTCCTGCAGCTTCTGCGCGATCACGCGCGACGAAAGGTCCACCGGCCCCCCGGGATACGGGCAGATGAGCCGTATCGGCCTGGAAGGCCAAGCCTGCGCCGATGCGGCGCCCACGTTTGCAAGCAGCGCGAGCAGAACCAGGAGTCTTTTCATTGCGGAGGTCCTTTCTGAAAAACAAAGGGCGCGCCGCAGCGCGCCCTTCGCCGAGCAAGGTTCGCCCTAGGTGGCTTCGACAAACGCCTCTTCGCGCTTCTTGCGGATGTTCGGCAGCAGCAGGATGACGAGCAGGATGATCGAGGCAATCAGGAACCCGGCGCTGATCGGCTTGGTGAAGAACACGATCGGGTCCCCGCGCGACAGCAGCATCGCGCGCCGCAGGTTTTCCTCCATGAGCGGCCCGAGGATGAACCCGAGCAGCAGGGGCGCAGGCTCGCACTCGAGCTTCGTGAACGCGTAGCCCAGCAGGCCGAACAGCATCATGAGGAGCACGTCGAACGGGTTGTTCGAGAGGCTGTAGACGCCGATCGACATGAACACCAGGATCGACGGGTAGAGGATGCGGTAAGGCACCGTCAGCAGCTTGATCCACAGGCCGATCATCGGCAGGTTCAGGATCACGAGCATGAGGTTGCCGACCCACATCGAGGCGATCATGCCCCAGAAGAGCTGCGGCTTCTCGGTCATCACCTGCGGGCCCGGGGCGATGCCCTGGATCATCATCGCGCCGATCATGAGCGCCATGACCGCGTTCGAAGGAATGCCCAGCGTGAGCAGCGGAATGAACGAAGTTTGCGCGCCGGCGTTGTTGGCCGCCTCGGGTGCCGCGACGCCTTCGATCGCGCCCTTGCCGAACTCATGCCCATACTTGGAGACCTTCTTCTCGAGCGTGTAGGCGCCGAACGAAGC
Organism: uncultured Bordetella sp.; assembly: GCA_964652785.1. Taxonomy (GTDB): domain Bacteria; phylum Pseudomonadota; class Gammaproteobacteria; order Burkholderiales; family SG8-39; genus SZAS-79. The sequence goes on along the minus strand of CAZZDV010000065.1, from coordinate 5,876 downwards.
GAGCAGCGCGCCGCCGCCCGGCAGGATGCCCAGCGCCGAGCCGAGGACGGTGCCGCGCAGGATGGGCTTCCACATGCGCCTGAAGTCCTCCTTCGTGGGGAACATGTTGGTCACCTTGTTGGTGAAAACTTCCCGGGCCTCCTTCATCTCGAGGTTGGTGATGATCTCCGCGATGCCGAAGAGGCCCATCGCCACCGTGACAAAGCCGATGCCATCGGCGAGCTCCGAGATGCCGAACGCAAAGCGCAGGACCCCTGAGTTCACGTCGGTGCCGATCAGGCCGAGGAGCAAGCCGAGGATCACCATGGCGATCGCCTTGAGGACCGACCCGTGCGCGAGCACCACCGCCGCCACGAGGCCGAGCACCATCAGCGAGAAGTACTCCGACGGGCCGAACTTCAGCGCCACCTCGGCAAGGGGCGGCGCGAACATCGCCACGACCAGGGTCGCGACGCAGCCCGCGAAGAACGATCCCATCGCCGC
>CAZZDV010000065.1:1558-5293 GCA_964652785.1 uncultured Bordetella sp. | reverse complement strand
ACGCCGATCAGGCAGTACATCAGGTTGATCGGCGTAAGGGCGACCCCGAAACCAAGGGCAAGATTGCTGAAGATGCTCATGTCCATGGGAGTTCTCCTCAGCGGTCCATGAATGCCGGCCAGAGCGGGAAGGGCAGCGTGAGGCCCTTCACGAACGCCAGCACGGAGAAGACGACGAGGACCACCGACAGGATCGCCACTTCCTTGGCCTTGAATTCATGGCCGCCAAAGGCCGAAACAAAAACCAGGACCGCGATGGACAGGATGAAACCGATCGGCTTGAGCAGGTAGCCGAAGAGAAGCAGGCCAAGTGAGATGAAGAAAATCGGCCTGAACGAGAGCGTGGGAACCTTGGGTCCGTTCGTGACCAGCCCTTGGAAGAAGATGATCGCCCCTAGTACGGCCATGATGCCCCCTAGCACCGTCGGGAAGTACGCGGGGCCCATGCGCACCGCGCTACCCATCTGGTAATTGCGCGCGACAATCAGGAAAAACAGGCCGATGCCGATGAACATCAGCCCTGCCCAGAAATCCTTGGGACTCTTGATTTTCATTTTCCTCCTCCGAAATCTTGAACGCCACGGTCGGCTTTTGCCCGCGAGCCGCCTCCGGCAAAAAACGCGTCGGAGTGTATCATGGGCTTTCGCAATGACATCCCCGAAATGCAGAGACGGAATACTGTCACCGCGGTCAGCTTTTCCAGGGCACCCCGCCTGCCGCCTGACTGCACGCCACTGGTGCGCCGCAACCAACTTCCGCGCCTCCGTAGTGCATCACCCCGACACTTTCCGAGCGGCGCCGCACATGCAGTGCTCGGGAAGATTCGTTACGGTGGGCCGAATGACAGATCGCCGTAGTACGCGACGATGCTCTCGCCGGTGTTGTCCGTGTCGCTCGAGACGATCACTCCGCTGATTGAGGGCGGCTCCTCCCCGAACGCGCGGCGGTAGTCTTCGCGCACGTTGCGCCGGATGCCGACCCATTGGCCGACGCGTCCCGCGCCGCTCTCGGCGACGATCATGCGCACGCGATCGGTGTAGGCGTTTGCGGCGAAAGTGTCGCGCGCCGCATTGCGATCCCACACGTAGCACAAGGCCGCCGAGGGCACCTTGTCACCATGCACCAGCCGTGCCATCGCAAGCTTCATGCGATCGCCGGCCGGGAGCCTCGCGGAGTCCAGGTCGAAGGTGACGTATACGCGGGCAGCGTAGTCGTCGCCGGCCTTGGCGTTGAGGTCACCGCGCTCCACCAGCCGCATGGCTTTCCAGCGCCATTCGAGGATGGGATGGGTGCGCGAGTCGACCACCATCTCCCTCGCGATGCCCGACGCGGACGCCTCTGCATCGGCCCTCAGCACAACAGTGCCCCCATCGGCCACCAGCGCGAAACGCGTCGGGCGAGTGCCGCCCGCGAACGCCCACGCCCTGAGGTCGCCCGGCAACGGCTCGCCCGCCTTCATCGCCGAAAAGCGCATCGCGTCGATCCGGGTTGCCTGCGACGCGCCCTGCCCAAGGCCCGCGAGCGGCCAGGCGAGCCCCGACAGGAGCAGGGCCCGCCGTCCGGGATTCATGGCCTGCGCTCCAGCAGCCGCGAAGTCCGCAGGCGATCCAGGTCCGCGGGCCGGTCGATATCCCACAGCGTTCGCAACTCCCGCCAGCGCCAACCGAGCCCGGCCAGCCGCTCGCGCGTGCCGGCCATGACCGATGCGCTGCTCCACTCGATGCCATCGAAGAGCTTCGGGGACAGGCGCGAGAGGCCGATCAGCGGATAGCCGCCATCCTCGGCAGGCGCCAGGACCGCGTCGCATCCGCGCAGCAGGCGGGCCGCGCGCCGCACGTCGGCCACTTTCAGCGCAGGGCAATCGCTGCCGACCAGGATCATTCGAGAGTGGCCGCGCAAGCCTCGCCTGAAGGCTTCGTGCATGCGCTCGCCGATGTCGCCTTCGGATTGGCTGATCAAGGCGACACCCCTGCTGTCGGCCAGCGCCCGCAGGACCGAATGGCCGGAAGGCGAGCCGTGCAGTTCCACTTCGCCGCAGCCTGCCTCGAGCACGGTTGCCAGGGTGCGCTCGATAAGCCGCGCATGCAGGCGAGCCGCCCCGAGCGTCCCGATCTTTGCTGCCAGGCGCGTCTTGACCTTGCCGGGCTGCGGGGCCTTGGCGAAAACGGCGATGAGCGTCGAAGCGGCGCCCACCAGCTCAGGGGCCACGTGCGTAGATGCGCGCGAGCCGCTCCGGATCCGCGCCGAGCGCATAGGCGAGGCGCAGTCTCCACATCATCACGATGGTGCCGAACACGCCGTTGCGTTCCCAGCGCCGGCCGGAGGTGACCACTCTTGAAGTGAGGCACGCCGGCCGCCCAAGTCGTTTGAGCCGGGCGCACAGCGCTACGTCCTCCATCAGCGCGATGCCCGGAAATCCGCCGACCTCCTCGAACGCAGCGCGCGTGACAAAGATCGCCTGGTCGCCGGTGGCGATCCCGGTGAGCCGCGAGCGCAGGTTCATCATCGTGGCGACGACCGCCAGCATCCGGCACCGTGAATCGATCCGGACATCGAAGCGTCCCCAGCGGTGAGTGGCGAGGGCTTTGACGATCAGTGCTCCGGCCCGCTCCGGCAGCGCAGTGTCGGCATGCAGGAACACAAAGGCATCGCCACTTGCGGCAGCGGCGCCCGCACTCATCTGCGCGGCCCGGCCGCGCGGCGAGACGAGGATGCGCTCGGCCAGCGGCCGCGCAAGCGCCTGGGTGGCATCGGCGCTCCCGCCATCGACCACGATGACCTCGTGACCGCGAACCCGCAGCGGCTGCAAAGCTTCCAGCGCCCGGACGATGCCGGCCGCTTCGTTCAGCACGGGGACGATGATCGAGAGGCGCAAGGACTGGCCGGCCTTTCACTTCCTCGCGTCGCGCGCTACATCGCGCATCACATCATTCAGGGTCCAGTCGTACTCGAGGAACGCGAGCGGCGATCGCCCCTCGGCAGCGAGCTTCTGCTGTTCCGGGTCGTCGGCCAGGAGCCGGGCATAGCGCGCGAAATACTTCTCCCGGGCGCCGAAATCCTCCTTGAACCAGTCGAAGATCTTCGACACTTCGAGCTTCCCCCCTTCGAAGCGGTTGCGCGAGCGGTCGGAGAGGAAGCGCACGGCCTGCTCCTCGAGCTGCGCCTCGAGCCTTTCGGGCACGAAGGCCTCCTCGCGCAGCATCGGGCAGCCTATGGACGCGCAGTTGACCGCGTAGTGCACCCGCAGCTCGTTGTAGGCGCCCGGCTTCCTGAGCATCTCGTGTTCGACTTGGTCGAGATAGGATTCGCGCCCGAAGAGCGTAAAGAACTTGTCCTTCCACGGGTTGCCGAACACGGTGCCGAAATCCTTGATCGACTTGAGGTTCGGGTAGCGCGTGAGGATCTTCTCGACCGTGAAGGCGTTGTAGGCGTTGATGAGGAACGCCATGCGCTCGGGTTTCGACCAGGCATTGAACTGGGTCTCGGTCACCTTGGAAAGCGAATCGAGGTAGGACTTGAGCGGCGCCCGGTCCTTTGCGAACTCGGCGTATCGCACCTGCGAGACCTTGCCGCCCTGGAGCACGACCACATGCTTCTTGACCAGTGCGTCCCAGGCCTTGTGGGCGTGGTCGAAGCCTTGCGCGCTCGCAATCGGGGCGGCAAGGAGGGCCACGACGAACACCAGCCCCGCAGAGAAGTACGCCAGCGTCCGCGTCATCACTGTCTCTTTCATCAC
>CAZZDV010000065.1:0-1458 GCA_964652785.1 uncultured Bordetella sp. | reverse complement strand
TCTCTTTCATCACATTCTCCTTCATCATCCCCGCCTCCATGCGTGGTACTTGCCGGCCCACGCGAGCAACCCTTCGGGCGCGTGGGCTTTCTTCCATACCCCGGCCGCGAACTTGTTGGCCTCGGCCAGGGTCGGGTAGATGTGGATCGTGCCGAGGATCTTGTTGAGGCCCAGGCCATGGCGCATGGCCATGACGAATTCGGCGATCAGGTCGCCGGCATGGTCGCCGACGAGCGTGACCCCGAGGATGCGGTCCTTGCCCGGCACGGTGAGCACCTTGACGAACCCGTGCGCCTCCTCGTCGGCAATGGCGCGGTCGAGGTCGTCGATGCCATAGCGCGACACCTCGTAGGCGATGCCTTTCTCCTTCGCCTCGGTCTCATTGAGGCCGACCCGGGCGACCTCGGGATCGGTGAAGGTCGCCCACGGGATCACCGAATAATCCGCGCGGAATTTCCTGAACGAACCGAAAAGCGAATTCACTGACGCGTACCAGGCCTGGTGCGAGGCGGTGTGGGTGAACTGGTAGGGCCCGGCCACGTCGCCGCAGGCATAGATGTTCGGGTAGATCGTCTGCAGGAATTCGTTGGTCTGCACCGTGCGCGTCTTGGTGAGCGGGATGCCGAGCTCCTCGATCCCGTAACCGGTGACCCGCGGCGCGCGGCCGACCGCCACGAGCACTTCGTCGAACTCGATGCGCACGTCGCGGCCCTCGTGCCCGCAGACCAGCACCTTGCGCTTGTCCTCGAGCAGGAATGCCTTCGCCTTGTGCCCGGTGAGCACGTCGATGCCTTCGGCGGCGAACTTTGCGGCAACCATCGCGGAGACTTCCGGGTCTTCGCGCACCATGAGGCGGGGAAGCATCTCGACCTGCGTGACCTTGCTGCCGAAACGCGCGAAAGCCTGCGCGAGCTCGCAGCCGATCGGGCCGCCGCCCAGCACGACCAGCCGCTCGGGCAGCTTGCGCAGGTCCCAGAGCGATTCCGAAGTGAGGTGGCCCATGCGCTCGAGGCCGGGAATCGGCGGCACGAAAGGCGCGGCCCCGGCGGCGATCACGATCGAGCGCGTGGTGAGCCGCCGCGTTCCGCCGCCCGCTTCACGGATCTCGACCTCCCAGGGCGATACCATCTTCGCCTCGCCCATGAGGCATTCGACGCCCATGCCGGTGAAGCGCTCGACCGAGTCGTGCGGCGCGATCGTCTTCACGACCCGCTGGACCCTTTCCATGATGTCGGCGAAATCGAATTCGGCCTCTGCACTCTTGAGCCCGTATTCCTTTGCCCGGCGCATCTGCGCCAGCACCCGCGCGGTCTTGATCAGCGCCTTGGACGGCACGCAGCCGGTGTTCAGGCAATCGCCGCCCATCTGGTGCTTCTCCACCAGGGTCACTTTCGCCTTGACCACGGCCGCGATCAGCGCCGCGACGAGCCCGCCCGAGCCCGCCCCGATGACCACCAT
>CAZZDV010000064.1:10971-17355 GCA_964652785.1 uncultured Bordetella sp. | reverse complement strand
ATCGAGTTCACCGAGTCGGTCAAGTCTTTCCACGTGCCCGCGACACCCGGCACCACCGCCTGGCCGCCAAGGCGGCCGTCGGTACCGACCTCGCGCGCAACGCGCGTCACCTCGGAGGAAAACGAGCGCAACTGGTCGACCATCGTGTTGGTGGCCTCTTTCAGCTGGAGGATCTCGCCGCGCACGTCCACGGTGATCTTCTTCGACAGGTCGCCGTCGGCGACCGCGATCGTCACTTCCGCAATGTTCCTCACCTGCGCGGTAAGGTTGCCGGCCATCTGGTTGACCGAGTCGGTGAGGTCTTTCCACACGCCCGAGACGCCCTTCACCTTGGCCTGGCCGCCGAGCTTGCCTTCCGTGCCCACCTCCCGCGCAACCCGCGTCACCTCGGAGGTGAACACCGCAAGCTGCTCGATCATCGAGTTGACGAGGCGCGCCGAGCGCAGGAACTCGCCCTTGAGCGCGCGCCCGTCGACCTGCAGGTCCATCGACTGGTCGAGATCGCCCTTGGCGACCGCGCCGATGGTGCGCGCGATGTCGATGGTCGGGCGCACGAGATCATCGATGAGTGTGTTCAGCGAATCGACCTTGTCTGCCCAGCCGCCCACCGCGCCCGGCACGTTCATCCGCTGCGTCAGGCGGCCTTCCTTGCCGACCGTCGCGGAGAGCCGCGAGGCTTCCTTGGTGATATCTCCCTCGCGGCCGATGGCCTCGTTGAACGCTTCGGCGATGCGCCCGTCGGTGCCCGCCCAATCGTCGGGCAGCCGCGCGGTGAAGTCGCCATCCCGAAACGACATGAGGCCCGCGAGGATCTGGCGCGAGCGCCTTTCGGAGATCGAGCGTTGGGCCCGCATCTCGGCGTACTCGCCGGCGAGGAGTGCGGGGTTCATCTCGATCAGGACCCCGCCGCCGCCGCCGTTGGACGGTCTCCCGTTGGACGGTCTCCCGTTCGACGGTTTCCCGTTCGACGGTCTCCCGTTGGACGGTCTCCCATTCGGCGGTTTCACGTTCGGCGGTTTCAGGAGCGACGGTTTCACGTGTGACGGTTTCACGTGTGACGGTTTCCCGTTGCCGGCTTTGCCGGTCTTCGCAGTGGCTTTGCGGGCTGGCTTGGACTTCTTCTTCGTTGCGGACTGGGTGGCCTGCTCCATCTAAGGCTCCTTTGCTCTAGATCTCGTTAGATGCCGTGCTCGTCTCGCGACGCCCCTTTTTTGCGCCGTCTTGTGCCGCCGTCTTTGTACTACTGCAACGGGGGATGGATGAATGGATAACCCGACGCGCTCACGCGCTGTCGCGGGCAGCCGCAGTGCGACGGACCTGAATTTTATCCATTGTTGGCTCCCTATCCCGATGACTTCATGGACTTTATCGGGGGTCGCCGCTTATACCTGTAGGAAAAAGCCGCGCAGGATTGTAGGGCTTTCTCCTACAAAGGTCAGAGATTGCCGAAGCGGCACTTCCGCGAGGTTCAATGCAGGCAGGTGAGCGGCAGTCGAATGCTGCCAAAAATGGCGGCGAGTCCGCGTCCCTGGCGGCTTCCAAGGCGAAATGTTGCCACGCCGGGCCTCAGCCGACGAGCGTGATCGGCTCCATCGCCTCGCCTTGGGCAAGCACCCGCCCGATGGCAGTAGCCTGCCCATAGCCCAGTGCCCGCAAAGCCCGCAGGCAGGCGTCCACCTGCCCGATCGGAACCCCCGCCAGCAGGCCGCCGGCGGTCTGCGGATCGAAAACGAGGGAGTAGCGCGGGTGGCCGACCATCGCCTCCTGGTTCCTGAGCGCGCGGCGCAAGCGCACGTTGGCCGGCTGGAGCGAGCTGAGGATGCCGGCCCTGGCCGTTTCCTCCGCGCCCTCGAGCACCGGCAGCGCGGCCAGGTCGATCTCGGCATCCACGCCCGAGGCTCGCGTCATTTCGACCAAGTGCCCCAGCAGGCCAAAGCCCGTGAGGTCGGTGCAGGCGGTGGCGCCGTGATCGATCAGGCAGCGCGCGCCAAGGCGGTTGGACTGCGCCATGGAAACGAGCGCCGCGTCGATCCAGCGCCCGCGCGCCTTGAGCAGCGCATGCGCCGCGAAGAGCGTGCCGGTGCCGATCGGCTTGGTGAGGATCAGCACGTCGCCGGCCTCGAGGCCGCCTTTCTTCATGACCGTCGCAAGGCGCTCGTCGATGAGGCCGTTGACCGCAAAGCCGAGCGCAAGCTCCGCGCCCTCACCCGTGTGCCCGCCCACGAGCGCGCAGCCCGCCTCGTTGAGCACCTCGATCGCGCCAGTCATCATCTGCGTGAGCACGTCCTCGACCTTGGACTCGAGCCCCGGCGGCACGGTGACCACGGCGGTGGCCGTCTGCGCCTCCGCGCCCATCGCGAAGATGTCGCCGAGCGCATGGTTGGCCGCAACCTTGCCGAACACATAGGGATCGTCGATAAACGCGCGGAAGAAATCGACGCTGTGCACCAGCGCCTTGCCCGGCGGCATCCGCATGACGGCCGCGTCGTCCGGCGACTTGAGCCCGATCAGCACGTCGTCGCGCTCGACCGGGTTCAGCCCGGCGAGCGCGCGAGAGAGCACGCTTGCGCCGACCTTGGCGCCGCAGCCGCCGCAGCGCATCGCGATCGCCGAGATCGCCTGCGCGGCCTCCTCGGGTTCGAGCTTGATCGAAGTTGCCGGCGCGCCAGCGCGCGCGGCCATGTCCATCGCGGGCAGGTCGGTGAATTTCTGCATGAAGCGCCGGTCGATCCAGTCCTTCCAGCGCCAGACCCAGTCGCCCTCGGCAAACAAGCCCCCGCGCGAGGCGACCGCGTGCTTGTCCCCGGTGCTGATGAGGGCGAGCCACTTCTTCTGCGGGCGATACGGCTCGAGCGCCTCGCCCTCGACGGCGCGGCGCAGGTTCTTTGCCAGCGGCGGTCCCTGGCGCACGGCGAACACGCCAGCCTTCTCGCGCGCATGGCCGATGACATTGGCGATGTCGCCGGCGGCGAAGATGTCGGGATCGGTCTCGGTCTGCAGCGTGTCGTGCACGCGGATGAAGCCCGGCTCGTCGAGGGCGAGGCCGGTGCCGCGCAACCACTCCGCGCCCGCGGCACGCGTGACCCAGATGACTTCGTCCGCCTCGATCGAGCGTCCTTCGGGCAGCAGCAGGCGGCCGGGCACCACTTGCTGGACCGGCGAATCGAGGTGGACTTCGACGCCCCTCGCCTGCAGCGCCCGCAGGAAGGCCCGGCGGACCGCGGTGTTATGCGTCGGCAGGATCTCGCTGCCGGCATCGATGAGGTGAAAGCGCGGCGCGGCGCCCTCGCGTCCGAGCGCGCGAAGCTCATTTCCCAGGCGGTACTGCATCGCCAGCGTCAACTCCACGCCGCCGGCTCCGGCGCCCACGACCGCGATCGACGCCGCGCCCTGCTTCAGCACGCGATCGAGCAACGCCAGCCAGCGGTCGTTGAACGCGTGGATCGGCTTGACCGGCACCGCGTATTCGGCCGCGCCGGGCACGTTGACGAGCATCGGCGCCGAGCCGATGTTGATCGAGAGCTTGTCGTACGGCACCGGCGGCCGGCTCCTGCACAGCACCTTGCGCGCCGAGCGGTCGATGCCGATCGCTTCGTCGCTGAAGAAGCGCGCGCCGGCAAAGCCCGCCAGCTTCCTCAGGTCGATATGCACATCGTCATAGGCGTAATGGCCCGCGATGTAGCCGGGCAGCATCCCGGAATACGGCGTGTGGGTATCGCGGCAGATCACCGTCAGGCGCACGCCCGGCACCGGCTTCATGCCGAAGCGCCTGATCACGCCGACATGGCTGTGCCCGCCGCCGACCAGCACGATGTCCCGCAGGACCGGTTGCACTCCTGGCTGCAATTACGCGCCCTCCCCGGCCGCGGTCAGCGTTCGACCGCTTTCACTCGGCTTCTTCTATCCAGAGCATCTGGATGGCTTCGAGGATCTTCTCCCCGGATTTTTTCGGGTCGTCGTCGAATCCGGGCAGCTCGGTGACCCAGCGGTACAGGTCGGTGAAGCGCACGAGCTTCGGGTCGACCTCCGGGTGCGCGTCGATGAGCGCGATCGCGATGTCACGGGAATCGGTCCATTTCAGCAGCGCAGTCATTCGCGAATCTCCCGGGCGTGGTTGATCGTGTACTTGGGGATCTCGATGGTGAGGTCCGCGTCCGCGACGAGGGCCTGGCACGAGAGCCGCGACTGCGCCTCGAGGCCCCACGCCTTGTCGAGCATGTCTTCTTCGTCCTCGGTGGCCTCGGCCAGCGAACCGATGCCGGCGCGCACGACCACGTGGCAGGTCGTGCATGCGCAGGACTTTTCGCAGGCATGCTCGATCTCGATGCCGTTGGCCAGCAGCACGTCGCAGATCGAGACGCCTTGCCTGGCGTCGATCTCGGTGCCCTTGGGGCAGAGCTGTGGGTGGGGCAGGACGATGAGCTTGGGCATCTCGGTACAGGGTAACCTCAGGTTCCCCCGTGGCCCCCTCCTGAGAGTTTCAGGTTGGCGATTTTCTGGCCGGTCAGCGCGGCGCGCACGCTGCGGTCCATGCGGCGCGCGGCGAAATCCTCGGTCACGCGATTCAGCGCCTCCGAGGAGGACTTGATTGCGCGGTGCTCGGTGCCGGCGACGGTCTTGGTCAGCGCGTCCACCCGGCAATCGATGTCGGTGCGCTCGGTAGCCGAGAGCAAGCCGGCATCGGCCGCGAGCGCGGCGCGCACGGCCTCGAGCAGGCGCTCCGCGTCGACGCGCGCCTCCTGCAGCGCGCGCGCCTGCATGTCGTCGCGCGCGTGCTCGAAGGAATCCTTGAGCATGCGCGAGATGTCTTCGTCGCCCAAGCCGTACGAAGGCTTGACGTCGACCGAGGCTTCGGCACCGGTGGTGCTTTCCTTTGCGCTGACCGAGAGCAGGCCGTCGGCGTCGACCTGGAAAGCCACGCGGATGCGCGCGGCGCCAGCGGCCATCGGCGGGATGCCGCGCAATTCGAACCGCGCGAGCGACCGGCAGTCGCAAACCAGCTCGCGCTCGCCCTGCACCACGTGGAAGCTCATCGCGCTCTGGCCGTCCTTGAAGGTGGTGAACTCCTGCGCGCGCCCCACGGGAATCGTGGAGTTGCGCGGGACGACCCTTTCGACGAGGCCGCCCATCGTCTCGACGCCAAGCGACAGCGGGATCACATCCAGCAGCAGCCAGTCCTCGCCCGCGGTCTTGTTGCCTGCGAGCACATTGGCCTGCATCGCCGCGCCAAGCGCGACGACCTTGTCGGGATCGAGGTTGTTCAGCGGGTCGCGCTTGAAGAACTCGGCGACCGCGCGCTGGATCTGCGGCATGCGCGTCGACCCGCCGACCATGACGACGCCCTTGACGTCCTCGATCGCAAGGCTCGCATCGCGCAGCGCCTTGCGCGTAGGGCCGAGCGTCTTGGCCACCAGCGTCTGCGTGAGCCCGGTAAAAATCTTCGTCGTCAGCGTCACGTCGATGACCTCGCCGGTGCCGAGCTTCGCGGTGACATGAGCGATGCCATGCAGCGTGAGCGCCTCCTTGGCTTCGCGCGACTTGGTGAGGAGGAGCCGCGTGTCGTGCGCGGAGAGGGGCGGCAGCTTGGCCTGCTCGAGCACCCAGCAGAACACGCGATGGTCGAAATCGTCGCCTCCGAGCGCGGCATCACCGTTGGTGGCGAGCACCTCGAACACGCCCTTGGACAGGCGCAGGATCGAGATGTCGAAGGTTCCGCCGCCAAGGTCGAACACCGCGTAGACGCCTTCGGAAGCGTTTTCGAGGCCGTACGCGATCGCCGCGGCGGTCGGCTCGTTCAGCAGGCGCAGCACGTTGAGGCCCGCGAGGCGCGCCGCATCCTTGGTCGCCTGGCGCTGCGGATCGTCGAAATAGGCCGGCACCGTGATCACCGCGCCGATCAATTCACCGCCGAGCGACGCGGTAGCGCGGGCGGCCAGCACTTTGAGGATTTCAGACGAGATCTCGACCGGGCTCTTGACGCCGGCCACGGTGCGCAGCCGGACCATGCCGGGCTCGTCTACGAAATCGTAGGGCGCGTTCTCGACGTTGGCCACGTCCTTGAGGCCGCGGCCCATGAAGCGTTTGGCCGAGTAAATGGTGTTCTTCGGGTCTTCCGATGGGTGGGTGGAATGCGCGTCCTGCGCGGCGTAGCCAGTCTCAGTGTGGCCGTCGGGGAAATAACGCACGACGGAAGGCAGCAGCACGCGGCCCTGCTCGTCCGGCAGGCAGACAGCGGTGCCGCTGCGCACCGTCGCGACCAACGAGTTCGTCGTGCCGAGGTCGATGCCGACCGCAAGCCGGTGCTCGTGCGGCGCGGCGGAATCGCCGGGTTCGGAGATTTGCAATAACGCCATCAGCGTTCCTTAACCGTCGCCATCAGCGTTC
>CAZZDV010000064.1:7396-10871 GCA_964652785.1 uncultured Bordetella sp. | reverse complement strand
CGCCATCAGCGTTCCTTAACCGTCGCCATCAGCGTTCAAAAATCGTTGCCATGGTTACTTGTCGATCCCTTCATAAGCGTCGCCGACTTCCTCGCCGAACCGGGAGAGGAACTGCAGCTCGCGCAGCACGCCGATCGCGGCCGGGTAGTCTTTTTCCGTATCGATCTTCGCCGCCAGCAAAGTCTCCAGCCGCTGGCGATCGCGCGTGAGCTGCTTGGCGAGGGCGTCCAGCGCCGTGGTGTCCTTCGCCTCTTCAAGCGATTCGCGCAGCTCGAGTTGGCGCATGAGGAAAGCCGGCGGCATCGCGGTGTTGGTCTCGAAGCCGACGTCGTGGCCGGCCTGCTCCAGCAGGTACTTGGCGCGCAGCACCGGGTCCTTCAGCGTGCGGTAGGCCTCGTTCACGCGCGTGGTCCACTGCATCGAGGCGCGCTTTTCGGCCTCGCCCGAATTGACGAACTTGTCCGGGTGGATGCGCGCCTGGATCTCGCGGTACGAGCGCTCGAGCGCAACCGCATCCAGCACATAGGCACTGGGCAGGCCGAACAGCGAGAAGTGGTCCTGCGCGATGTTTAGCGTCATGGAAAGAGAACAGGGGAACCTGCAGCGGTTCCCCCGTACCCCCTTGGCTACGGGGGGGTAGGTTGGCCGCGCCGAAGGATGCACTGACCTCCCACGCGCCTCCGCAGGCGTATATCGCCTGTCGGCAGGTCACGCGAGGGCCGTGCAACCGATATATTAACCCGCGTTCAGCCTAGATATTGAAGCTCTCGCCGCAGCCGCACTCGTCCTTGACGTTCGGGTTCCTGAACTTGAAACCCTCGTTGAGGCCTTCGCGGGTGTAGTCGAGTTCCGTGCCGTCGATATAGGCCAGGCTCTTGGGGTCGACTAGCACCTTGACGCCGTGGCTGCTGAATTCCACGTCGTCCGGGTTGACCGCGTCCGCAAACTCGAGCTTGTAGGCCATGCCCGAGCAGCCGGTCGTGCGCACGCCCAGTCGAAGGCCCACGCCTTTGCCGCGCTTGGTCAGGTAGCCGCTGACGTGGTCCGCGGCTTTCTCGGTGAGGGTGATCGCCATCTTTTCTCCAGTCCTCTTGGATCGGTGGAACGTTAGCCGTGCGCAGCCTGCTTTTCGGGCGCCGCGGTCGTTTCGCCGTGCTTCTGCTTGTAATCCGCCACTGCCGCCTTGATCGCGTCTTCGGCGAGGATCGAACAGTGGATCTTGACCGGCGGCAGCGCGAGTTCGGCGGCGATCTGGGTGTTCTTGATGTCCATCGCCTCGTCGAGCGTCTTGCCCTTGACCCATTCGGTGATGAGGGAGGAGGACGCGATGGCCGAGCCGCAGCCGTACGTCTTGAAGCGCGCATCCTCGATCGTGCCGTCCTTGGCGACCTTGATCTGCAGCTTCATCACGTCGCCGCAGGCGGGCGCGCCGACCATGCCGGTGCCCACCGAATCGTCGCCCTTCTCGAACGAGCCGACGTTGCGGGGATTTTCGTAGTGGTCGATGACCTTGTCGCTGTATGCCATGACAGTCTCCTGAAACAACCTAAGTTGGGCACTCCGTAACCAACGTGCAGCGCCCTTATTGCCTTTATCGAATCTCCTCATTTTGAACATCTGAGGTTTGCGCGACGCGCAAACCGGGGGATGTTCAAAATGAGGAGACTTGGGAATTCAAATTCGGTACGGCGTCTCAATCCGCTAAATTAAAATTCGGTACGGCGTCTCAATCCGCTAAATTCGAATTCGGTACATCCTCAATGTGCCGCCCACTGCACCGTATTCAAGTCGACACCGTCCTTGTACATTTCCCAGAGCGGCGAGAGCTCGCGCAGTTTCGCCACCTTGCTCCTGACCAGGTTCACCGCGAAATCGACTTCCTCGGCGGTGGTGAATTTTCCGAGCGTGAAGCGGATCGACGAGTGCGCCAGTTCGTCCGACCTTCCGAGCGCGCGCAGCACATACGAAGGCTCGAGTGAAGCCGACGTGCATGCCGACCCCGACGATACCGCGATGTCCTTGATCGCCATGATCAGCGACTCGCCCTCGACGTAGTTGAAGCTCGCGTTGAGGTTGCCGGGGATGCGCTTTTCGAGGTCGCCGTTGAGCACGACCGCTTCCATCTCCGAGAGGCCCGCCCAGAGGCGGTCGCGCAGCATGCGGATGCGCTCGTTGTCGGTCGCCATTTCTTCCTTGGCGATGCGCGCGGCCTCGCCCATGCCGACGATCTGGTGCGTGGGCAGGGTGCCGGAACGGAATCCCCGCTCGTGCCCGCCGCCGTGGATCTGCGCTTCGATGCGAACGCGCGGCTTCCTGCGGATATACAGCGCGCCGATGCCCTTGGGGCCGTACATCTTGTGCGCGGTGATCGTCATGAGGTCGACCTTGAGCTTCGAGAGGTCGATCGGGATCTTGCCCGCGGCCTGCACTGCGTCGCAGTGGAGGATGATGCCCCTGGCGCGGCAGATTTCGCCGAGCTCGGCGATCGGCTGGATCACGCCGATCTCGTTGTTCACCATCATGATCGACGCGAGGATCGTGTCCGGGCGGATCGCCGCCTTGAATTTCTCCACGTCGACCAGCCCGTCTTCCTCCACATCGAGGTACGTGCACTCGAAGCCCTGGCGTTCCAACTCGCGCATCGTGTCGAGCGTGGCCTTGTGCTCGGTCTTCTGCGTGATGAGGTGCTTGCCCTTGGTCTTGTAGAACTGCGCCGCGCCCTTGATCGCGAGGTTGTTGCCCTCGGTCGCGCCGGAGGTCCACACGATCTCCCTCGGATCCGCGCCAAGCAATCCCGCCACGTGCGCGCGTGCTTCTTCCACCGCCTCCTCCGTCTTCCAGCCATACGCGTGCGAACGCGAGGCCGGGTTGCCGAAGTGTTCGGTGAGGTACGGGATCATCTTCGCGGCCACGCGCGGATCGACCGGCGTGGTCGCGGAGTAATCGAGGTAGATCGGAAACTTCATCGAATGCGGGTCCTTGTTTGCGTTCAGGCGACTGCTTCGGCCGTGGGTTTCGCCGAGGCGCGCAGGTCCTTGATCACGGTGGTTTCCTTGCCCTTCTGGTGGTCCACCAGATCCTGCAGCGAAACCGAGCTCAGGTAGTCGAACATCTTCGTGTTGAGCGTCGCCCACAGGTCGTGCGTCATGCAGCGCTTTTCGCCGTCGACGCAATTTTCCTTGCCGCCGCATTGGGTTGCATCCAGCGGCTCGTCCACCGCCAGGATGATGTCGGCCACCGACATCTGCCGCAGGGGCTGGGCTAGGTTGTACCCGCCGCCCGGGCCTCGCACGCTCGAGACCAGGTTGTGCCGGCGCAGCTTGCCGAAGAGCTGCTCGAGGTACGAAAGCGAGATGTGCTGGCGCTGGCTGATCGCCGAAAGCGTGACCGGCCCACCGTTCTGGCGCAATGCCAGATCGACCATGGCGGTCACCGCGAACCTGCCTTTGGTAGTGAGTCTCATGGTTGGATTCCC
>CAZZDV010000064.1:2577-7296 GCA_964652785.1 uncultured Bordetella sp. | reverse complement strand
ATTCCATGGGTTGGAGCCTTCGTATACCCGATCTAATTAGTCAAGTATAGCCTATCCGACTGGATTACTCAAGTATTTAAGTCTTTTATTTCACAGCTCTAAGTGGGCCGTCGCTGCCCTCGGCGCGCTCGTCCGGCGCCTTTTTGCGCTCGTCCAGCTGGCGCTCCAGACGGTCCAGCTTGGCGCGCAGGGCATGCACGGTCTGGTCCAGCTCCTGCGATTGCTCGACCAGCGTCCGGATCGCCTTGGCGTACGGGTCGTCGCAATCCTGAACCACTGCATACGCCGCGAATCGCACCGCGCCGACCGCATCGCCTTCGACTACACGGCCCGGCACGCCGACCACGGTGGCGCCCGCGGGGACTTCACGCACCACCACCGCGTTCGAGCCGATCTTTGCGCCGTCGCCGACGAAAATCGGTCCGAGGATCTTTGCACCCGCGCCAATGACCACGCCCTTGCCGAGCGTCGGGTGGCGCTTGCCGCCATTCCACGAGGTGCCGCCCAGAGTTACGCCGTGGTAAAGCGTGCAGTCATCGCCGATCTCCGCCGTCTGTCCAATGACCACACCCATGCCGTGATCGATGAATACGCGGCGCCCGACAGTCGCGCCCGGGTGGATCTCGATCCCGGTGAGAAAGCGCCCCACGTGCGAGACGAACCGCCCCGCCCAGCGCAGGCGCAAGTCCCATAAGGTTTTCGCGATCCTGTGGATCCAAAGGGCGTGCATGCCGGGGTAGCAAGTGAGCACTTCCCACGCGGTGCGCGCTGCGGGATCGCGGTCGAAAACCGACCGGATGTCTTCTCTGAGCCTGGTAAGCATCGTTCAATAGTAGGAATGCCTACCTATTTAGTCAACTATTCGGCCGGAGGGTTCCGTCGCTTGAGAAGGGCGTTAAGCAAGCCCCTGATAATGTTGAGTTCTTCCCGCTCCACCCGGCCGCGCGCGAAGAGCCGCCGGAAACGTTCGGCGAGCCTGCCGGGGTTCGCGGGATCGAGGAATCCGCTCTCCAGCGAGGCCTTTTCCAGGTGACCGTAAAGCCCCTCGAGTTCGGCCACGGTTGCCAGCGGCTCGACCCGTGCCTCGCTCATCGCCCCGCCGGTCAGGGCCATGCGCAATTCGTACGAAACGACCTGCACCGCCTGCGCGAGGTTGAGCGAACTCCAGTCGGGGTCGGTGGGGATGCGCACGTGATGCTGGCAGGCGAGCAACTCTTCATTGGTGAGGCCGGAAGCTTCGTTGCCGAACACGAAGGCGACCTGGCCGTTGCGCGCGTCCGCGATCGCAGCGGCCGCAGATTCCCGCACTGCGATGTTGTCCGGTCCCCATTCGCGCACGCGCGCCGAGAGGGCGTACGCCACGTCGCAATCGCCGATCGCCTCGGTCAGCGAATCGACGACGCGCGCGTGCTCGAGCACGTCGATCGCGCCGGCTGCGAGCGCGAACGCGTCCACATCCGGAAATCTTTTGGGGTTGACCAGCACAAGCGATGCGAGGCCCATGTTCTTCATCGCGCGGGCCGTGGAACCGATGTTGCCCGGGTGGCTGGTGCGCACCAGGACCACGCGAATGTTCGAAAAGGGGTTGGGGCTCATTGTGTGAAGTTTAAAATGCGGGAGTTTAAAATACGCGCTCCTTTCCAGAAGAAGAATCCAAATGCAGCATCCGATGTTGAATGTCGCCATCAAGGCGGCCCGGCGCGCGGGCTCGATCATCAACCGGGCCTCGCTTGCCGGCGGTTTCGAGGTGCAGACCAAGCGCGCCAACGATTTCGTCACCGAGATCGACAAGGCCGCCGAGAACGCGATCATCGACATCATCCGCCACTCGTACCCGGACCACGCGATCCTCGCCGAGGAATCCGGTGAGGACACCGGCGCCGAAAAGACCGAGTACACATGGGTCATCGACCCGCTGGATGGCACGACGAACTTCATCCACGGCTTCCCGCAGTATTGCGTGTCGATCGCGCTGCGTTACCGCGGGCAGCTCGCGCATGCCGTGGTCTATGACCCGCTGAAGAACGAGCTTTTCACCGCCTCCAAGGGCCGCGGAGCCTATCTCGACGACCGGCGCGTGCGGGTGACCAAGTGCGCGCATTTGCGCGATGGCCTGATCGGCACCGGGTTCCCGTTCAAGGAACTCGACCGGCTCGACCTCTACATGAAGCAGATGCGCACCATGATGACCTCGAGCGCGGGCGTGCGCCGCGCGGGCGCCGCGGCGCTCGACCTCGCGTACGTGGCTTGCGGGCGCATCGACGGTTTCTGGGAGATGGGCTTAAGCCCCTGGGACATGGCGGCCGGCGCGCTGCTCATCAGGGAGGCCGGCGGACTCGTCGGCGGCCTGACCGGCGAGGACGACTGGTACGAGACCGGCGACATCGTCGCATCCACGCCCAAGCTCTTCCCCCAACTGCTCGAAGCGATCAAGTAGCCCATGGCAGAAGAACTCGATTTTTCCAGCAGTCCGGCCGCGCCGCCCGGGCCGAAACCCGCCGCCGCCGCGATCAGCGCCGTGCAGGGCACCGCCCAGAGCGCGGTCTACAGCCCGGCCCTCGCGCTCGAGTTCTTCCGCCACACCGGCACGGTGGAGATAAAGCCCGCGGGCAAGCCCATCTTCGTCGAGAACGAGAAGTCCGGCGGCTTTTTCACCAAGGGCGCGCGCATGTACCTGCTGCTCGACGGCGAGATCGGCCTCATGATCAAGGGCAAGTTCTTCGGCGTGGTGAAGGCCGGCGAGATCTTCGGCGAGCTCGCGGTGATCGCGGGCGTGCCGCGCAGCGCGACCGCGATGGCCAAGGCCGACTGCAAGGTACTGTCCCTGGACGAGAAGCAATTCCACGCGGCCCTGCAAAAGACGCCGGACTTCGCGCTCATGCTCATGAGCAGCATGGGCAACCGGCTTCGCCAGAGCATCGCCAAGCTGGCGGCGTCGCCTTCCTCCGCGAGCGCGCCGCCCGTGGATCGCAGCGACGTCATCGACAAGAAAATGCTGGCCGAGCTCACGCGCGAACTCGGCGGCCAGCCGCCGGTCCCCTACGGCCCGGGCAAGACCATCATCCAGGCTGGCGCGGTCGGCGCATCGATGTACGTCGTGATGGACGGGCACGTGGCGATCTCGATCGGCGAGCGCGTGGTCGAGCGCGTCAGCGCCGGCGGGATCTTCGGCGAGATGGCGCTGGTCGACCGCTCCGCGCGCGCCGCGACCGTCGTGGCCGAGAGCGCTTGCGCGCTCATCACCATCGGGCGCAACGAGTTCATCGCCCTCATCAAGGCCAAGCCGGTCTTCGGCGCCC
This sequence comes from uncultured Bordetella sp., assembly GCA_964652785.1. GTDB lineage: Bacteria > Pseudomonadota > Gammaproteobacteria > Burkholderiales > SG8-39 > SZAS-79. The sequence continues at coordinate 3,997 of CAZZDV010000064.1, read as the reverse complement.
TGCTGCTCAAGGCGCTCGCGCTGCGCATGCAGTACCTCGCGCAACAGGTTTCTCTGCTGCCCAGTTAAGAAGTTAAAAAGGACGGATGGCCAAACACAAAGCGCTTGGGCACCGCCGAAGTCCCTATGTGCGGTACCCCACTTGCTGACGCTGGGGACGCCCTTTGCGGCTAGAATATGCGAAGACTATTATTTATACCCGCCCACTGCGGACCATGGCGACCAAATGAAGACGCTCCCGCCTGCGAAAACCCCGCTCGCCCCCACCCAGAACGCGCTTCTGGCCGCGCTCCCGGTGGACGATTATCACCGGCTCGCCCCCCACCTCCATTGCGTCCCCATGCCGCTTGGCTGGGCGCTCTACGAGGCCGGCGATCGCATGGGGCACGCTTACTTCCCGACCGAGGGCATCGTTTCCCTGCTCTCGGTGATGGAGAACGGCGCCTCCGCCGAGATCGCGCTGACCGGCAATGAAGGGCTGGTGGGCATCTCGCTTTTCATGGGCGGCGACACCGCGCCGAGCCGCGCCGTCGTGCAATCCGAAGGCCATGCCTACCGGATGCGCGCCGACTACCTCAGGTGCGAGTTCGAACGCGGGGGCGAATTGCAGCACCTGTTGCTGCGCTACACGCAGGCCCTCATCACGCAGATAGGGCAGACCGCCGTGTGCAACCGGCATCACACGCTCGACCAGCAGCTTTGCCGCTGGCTGCTGTTGAGCCTGGACCGCCTGCCCACGAACCAGCTCCTCATGACGCAGGAGCTCATCGCCAACATGCTGGGCGTGCGCCGCGAAGGCGTCACCGAGGCCGCGCAGCACCTGCAGCAAGCCGGGCTGATCCGCTACCGGCGCGGCCGGATCACCGTGCTGGACCGGCCGGGACTGGAAGCGTGCGTATGCGAGTGCTACGCGGCGGTCAGGCGCGAAACCGACCGGCTGTTTGCGAGTCACATAGTGGGTCGAACACCTCGCGCGTAGGGTCCTTGTTAAGCGGGGTTACCGAACATACGGTCGGTCCTCCCGGCGGGAAAATTCACCAACCAAAACCACGGGGGAAAACATCGATGTTGCCGCACTTCTGGCCCGAGAAGTACCGGTCGGGCGTTTCGAATATCAAGGATGCAATCGAGAGCGGACTCGCTTCCGCCGGAGCGGACATGGCCAACAGCAGTGTCTTCCTGCCGAAGAAATACCTCCAGTTGCCGGGCGTGCCGGCGCGAATGGACATCGCGGCCGTGCCCTGCGACGCGCCCAAGTTCGTCGTGAAATTCACCCAGCAGGAAATCATGGATTGCGCGGCCGGCATCGAACGCGAAGACGTGCGGGAGAAGATCTCGCGCTACGCCCTGGCTTATGCCCAGTACCGCAACAGCCCGGAGCGCTCGGCGCGGCTGCTGTCTTCGTTCAAATAGGCCGCAAG
>CAZZDV010000064.1:0-2477 GCA_964652785.1 uncultured Bordetella sp. | reverse complement strand
TGTGTGCTTGCAATCAATGCGGGCTCATCGAGCGTCCGCTTCGCGCTGTACGACCTGGCGGACAAGCCGGTGCGGCGTTTTCGCGGCAAGTTGGCGCGGATCGGCCTTCCCGACGCAACGCTGGAAGTCGAATACGAGAGCGGTGGTCCATTGCAAGTCGTCGCCATCCAGGCCGGCGACCATGCCGCCGCCGCAACTGCGCTCATTGACTGGCTCGAAGAGGCGCGCGTTCTACCGGGGCTCAAGGCGATCGGCCATCGTATAGTGCACGGCGGGCCGAGGTACAGCGCTCCGGTGCTGGTCGATGCCGATCTCCTGGAGGCGCTTCGCGGTCTCAGCGCATACAGCCCGGAGCACCTTCCAGCCCAGATCGACCTCATCGAGCGCGTTGGCCGGCGCATGTCCGGCATCCCGCAGGTGGCGTGCTTCGACACGGACTTTCATCGCGACATGCCGCGCGTCGCGAAGCTTCTGCCCATCCCGCGGCGTTTCTATGAGAAGGGCGTCCGCCGCTTCGGCTTTCATGGGCTTTCCTATGCGTTCCTCATGGACGAGCTCGATCGCGTTGCGGGCACTGATGCCGCGCGTGGACGCATCATCCTTGCCCACCTGGGCAACGGCTCGAGCCTCGCCGCAGTAAGCCAGGGCAAGCCGATCGACACGTCGATGGCCTTCACGCCGGCCGCCGGCGTTCCGATGGGCACGCGCTCGGGAGACCTCGACCCGGGTCTTGCGTGGTACCTGGCACGCACCGAAGGCATGAGCGCGGAGCAGTTCCATCACATGGTCAATCACGAATCCGGGTTGCTGGGCATTTCGGAGACCGGCTCGGACATGCGCGACCTGCTCGCGCGCGAAACGACCGATGAGCGCGCGGCCGAAGCCGTGGCGCTCTACTGCTACCAGGTCATGAAATCGATCGGGGCTTATGCCGCGGCTCTTGGCGGCCTGGACACACTGGTGTTCTCAGGCGGAATAGGCGAAAACGCGCCCGCAATCCGCCGGCGCATTTGCGAGCGCCTTGGATTTGCCGGCGTAGTCATCGACGACGGCCGCAACGACGCGAACGAAGGCGTCATCTCGGCAGACACCGGCAGGGTCACCGTTCGCGTGATCCCCACCGATGAAGAGGCAATGATTGCGCGCGCCACCCGAAACTTTCTGGCAAGTGAAGACCCAATTGCCCGCTGACCCCTCGATCAAGGATGTCGCCGAAGTCGCAGTCGCATTGGGGGCCGACCTCGAGGCAGGGCTCACGACCCAGGAAGCGACGCGAAGGCTGGCCGAGAATGGCCCGAACGAGCTGCGCGCCGTGCCGGGCAAGTCCCTCTGGCGGCGCGCGCTTGCCCATTTCCAGGATCCGCTCGTCTACCTGCTGCTGGTCGCGATCGCCATCGCGCTTGCCGCATGGGTGATCGATGGAATGCACGGCTGGCCGGTGGATTCGATCGTCATCGCACTGGTCGTGCTGGTCAACGCGGTCCTCGGCTTCGTCCAGGAAGCCAAGGCGGAGACTGCAGTGGCCGCGCTGGCCAGGATGACCGAGGTGACCGCGGGCGTCCTGCGCGACGGGAAGCTGCTGCGTGTTCCCAGCGCCCAACTGGTGCGCGGGGACCTGCTTGTGCTCGGCGAAGGCGACTCCGTCGGAGCTGATGCCCGCCTGGTGCAAGCCACCTCGCTGCGTGTGCAGGAAGCCTCCCTGACAGGCGAAAGCAACGCCGTGCTCAAGGATGCCGCCACCCTCCCCGGGCCGGGCGCACTGGGCGATCGGCTCGACATGGTTTTCAAGGGCACCGCGGTTGTGCAGGGCTCCGGGCGCGCAGTGGTCACCGGGACCGGCATGGACACCGAGATCGGCGCCGTTGCCGCGTTGCTCGAAGCCACTCCGGAGGAGCCGACACCGCTCGAGAAGGAAGTGGCCCGCATCGGGCGCACGCTGGGGATCGCGGTCGGCCTCATCGCCCTGGTCGTGGTGGGCACCATCCTGGCGGTCTCCGAGATTCGCAATGCCACCGATGTGGTCAATGTCCTGCTGCTCGGCGTGTCGCTGGCCGTGGCCGCCGTCCCTGAAGGGCTGCCGGCCATTTTGTCGGTGGTCCTCGCCCTGGGTGTACAGCGGATGGCCAAGCACAACGCGATCGTCAAGCACCTGTCGTCAGTCGAGACTCTGGGCGCCGCATCGGTCATCGCATCGGACAAGACCGGGACGCTGACCCGCTCCGAAATGACCATCGAGCGAGTGATGACCGCCTCGGGCGCCACGAAGGTCACGGGGGTGGGGTACGAGCCCCGCGGGCAGGTGGAGCTCGAGGGCGCACAGCTCACCAGCGGGCCGCTGCACCAGGAGAATATCGTGGTGCTCAGCGGCGGCAGCCTTGCCGGCAACGCGGACCTGCGCCGCGGGACAGGGGGCGAGTGGGAGATCCACGGCGACCCCACCGAAGCGGCTTTCCTGGTGGCCGAACGCAAGCTGGGCG
>CAZZDV010000063.1:0-17381 GCA_964652785.1 uncultured Bordetella sp. | reverse complement strand
ATCTTGCCGTTGCCGCGCACCGGGCCGTCCAAACGCTGCAGGCGATGTACCAGGCGCGCTTCCTCAAGTACATGCATGCGCGCGGCATCGCGAACACCGAGAACCGCAAAGTCTGGGTGTTCTGCGGCGACGGCGAGATGGACGAGCCGGAATCGCTTGGCGCCATCGGCATGGCCGTGCGCGAGAAGCTCGACAACCTCGTCTTCATCGTCAACTGCAACCTGCAGCGTTTGGACGGCCCGGTGCGCGGCAACGGCAAGATCATCCAGGAGCTCGAGGCGGACTTCCGTGGCGCGGGCTGGAACGTGATCAAGCTGATCTGGGGTTCCTACTGGGATCCGCTGCTTGCGCGCGACAAGGACGGTGCGTTGCAAAAGGTCATGGAAGACACGGTCGACGGCGAGTACCAGAACTTCAAGGCCAATGACGGCGCGTTCGTGCGCAAGCATTTCTTCGGCAAGGATCCGCGCCTGCTCGAGATGGTGTCGCGCATGAGCGACGAAGATATCTGGCGCCTCAACCGCGGCGGCCATGACCCGCACAAGATCTACGCGGCGTACGCGGCCGCAGTCAAGCACAAGGGCCAGCCCACGGTGATCCTCGCCAAGACCGTGAAAGGTTACGGCATGGGCAAGATCGGCGAGGGCAAGAACACGACGCACCAGCAAAAGAAGATGGACATCGATTCCATCCGCCAGATGCGCGACCGGTTCAGGATCCCGATCCCGGACGACAAGCTCGAGGCGCTGCCGTTCTACAAGCCGGCGCCGGATTCGCCCGAGATGAAGTACCTGCTCGAGCGCCGCGCGGCGCTGGGTGGTTTCCTGCCGCAACGCCGCCGCCAGGCGAAGCAGGCGATGGCGGTGCCGAAGCTCGAGGCCTTCGAAGCGCAGCTCAAGAGTTCCGAAGGCCGCGAGATCTCGACCACCATGGCCTTCGTTCGTATTCTCACGACGCTCGTACGCGACAAGGTCCTCGGCAAGAACATCGTCCCGATCGTGCCGGACGAGGCGCGCACCTTCGGCATGGAAGGCATGTTCCGACAGCTCGGCATCTTTTCCCAGGAAGGGCAGAAGTACGAGCCGGTCGACAAGGGCCAGGTGATGTACTACCGCGAGGACAAGGCCGGGCAGGTGCTCGAAGAAGGCATCAACGAGGCCGGCGCGTTCTCCTCATGGATCGCGGGAGCGACGGCCTACTCGACGACCGGGGTCAACATGATCCCGTTCTACATCTTCTATTCGATGTTCGGCATGCAGCGCATCGGCGATCTCGCCTGGGCCGCGGCCGACCAGCGCGCGCGCGGGTTCCTCCTTGGTGGAACTGCCGGCCGCACGACGCTGAACGGCGAAGGCCTGCAGCATGAAGACGGCCATAGCCACATCATGTCTTCGGTGATCCCGAATTGCGTCTCCTACGATCCGACGTACGCCTACGAGCTCGCCGTGATCATCCAGCATGGCCTCATGCGCATGGTGGAGAAGCAGGAGGACGTGTACTACTACATCACCGTGATGAACGAGAACTACGAACATCCCGCGATGCCCAAGGGCGCGGAGGAAGGCATCCTCAAGGGGTTGTATCCGCTCTCGGAATCCAAGTCGAAAGCGAAGAACCGGGTGCAGCTGCTCGGCTCGGGCACGATCATGCGCGAGGTCATCGCCGCGGCGGAGTTGCTGGAAAAGGACTGGGGCGTCGCATCCGACCTCTGGAGCGCGCCAAGCTTCACCGAACTGCGCCGCGAAGGCCTGGCGGCCGATCGCTGGAACCTGCTGCACCCCGAAGACAAGCCGCGGGTTTCATACGTCGAGCAGTGCCTGACGGGGCGCGCGGGGCCGGTGATCGCGGCCACCGATTACATGAAAACTTTCGCCGAGCAGATCCGGCCCTTCGTGCCGAAAGGAAAGGTCTACCGCGTCCTTGGCACCGACGGGTTCGGCCGCTCCGATACGCGCGCGGCGCTGCGGCACTTCTTCGAAGTCAACCGCTACTGGGTCACGATTGCGGCGCTGAAGGCGTTGGTCGAGCAGGGCGAGCTGAAGTCGAAGACCGTGGCCGAAGCCATCGAGAAGTACGGCATCGACACCTCCAAGCCCGACCCGACGACGGTCTAGTCGGCTTAGCCACCCAAAGACAAGAAAAGGCGAACCCGAAATGGCTGGTGCAATCGAGGTCAAGGTTCCCGACATCGGGGACTTCAAGGAGGTCGGCGTCATCGAGGTGCTGGTGGCGCCCGGCGACCGGGTGGAGAAGGAAACATCGCTGATCACGGTCGAATCCGACAAGGCCACGATGGAGATTCCCTCGCCCGTGGCCGGCGTGGTGAAAGAGCTGAAGATCAAGATCGGCGACAAGGTCGCCGAAGGCTCGCTGATCCTGGTTCTCGAAGAATCAGCGGGTGCGCCGGCAGCGGCGCCGGCGACGGCTGCTCCCGCGGCCGCCGCGCCTGCGCCCAAGGTCGAATCCGCGCCTGAAGCCACTCACGAACCGGCGCCCGCTGAAGCCAAGCCGCTCGCCAAGCCCGATCCGGTTCCGCCCGAGCCACAGGACGCCACCGTCTCCAAGCCGCACGCGAGCCCTTCGATCCGCGCTTTCGCACGCGAGCTCGGCGTGGATCTCACCAAGGTCAAGGGCTCCGGACCCAAAGGACGCGTCACGCGCGAGGACGTCCAAGGCTTCGTGAAGGGAGTGCTCTCGGGCGCCAAGACTGCCGGGGCTCCCGCGGGCGCCGGCGGTTTGCCTTTCGGTCTGCCGGAGCTCGCGAACATCGACTTCGCCAGGTTCGGCCCGGTCGAAACGAAGCCGCTCTCGCGCATCAAGAAAATCTCGGGCGCCTTCCTGCATCGCAACTGGATCTCGATTCCGCATATCACGCAGTTCGACGAGGCGGATATCACCGACCTCGAGTCCTTCCGCAAGTCGAATACCGCGGACACCGAGAAGCAGGGCTTCAAGCTCACCATGCTCGCGTTCCTCATCAAGGCGAGCGTCACGGCCCTGCGCCAGTTCCCGGAGTTCAACGCGTCGCTCGACAAATCGGGCGAGAACCTTGTGCTGAAGAAGTATTTCCACATCGGCGTGGCCGTCGATACGTCCGAGGGCCTCGTGGTGCCCGTGATCCGCGACGCGGACCGCAAGGGCGTGTTCGATCTCGCGCGCGAGCTGGCCGAGGTCTCCAAGCTCGCCAAGGACAAGAAGCTCAAGCCCGGCGACATGCAGGGGGGCACGTTCTCGATCTCCAGCCTTGGCGGCATCGGCGGCACGATGTTCACGCCGATCATCAATGCGCCGGAGGTGGCGATCCTCGGCGTTTCGCGCTCGGTCATGCGCCCGGTATGGAACGGCAAGGAATTCACGCCGCGCCTGGTGCTGCCGCTGTCCCTTTCCTACGACCACCGCGTGATCGACGGCGCCGCCGGCGCGCGTTTCACCACTTACCTGGTCTCCGTCCTGTCCGACATCCGCCGGTCGCTGCTCTAGATGGCCAAGATCATCGAAATCAAGGTCCCGGACATCGGCGACTTCAAGGAAGTCGGCGTCATCGAGATCCTGGTCAAGCCCGGCGATGCCGTCCAGAAAGAGACCTCCCTCATCACCGTCGAGTCCGACAAGGCCACGATGGAGATCCCGTCGCCTGCGGCGGGCGTGGTCAGCGAGGTCAAGGTCAAGCTCGGTGACAAGGTGGCCGAGGGCTCGCTAATACTGACAATTTCCGAAGAAGCCCAAGGCCAGGAGCCAGCCTCCAGACAAAATGCTGCCATCGCCAAGCCGCCCTCCAGCGCCCCCGCAGTCCCTGCCGCGCCGGCCAGGGCGCCAGCCCCGGCCGCTGCGTCCGGCGTGAAGGCGGACTTCGAATGCGATGTCGTTGTGCTCGGCTCGGGTCCGGGCGGCTATTCGGCTGCGTTCCGATCCGCGGACCTCGGCAGGAAAGTCGTGCTCGTGGAGCGCTATGCGACGCTCGGCGGCGTTTGCCTGAACGTCGGATGCATCCCGTCGAAGGCTTTGCTGCATGTCGCCGCCGTGATGGACGAAGCCGCCCACATGGCCGAGCACGGCGTTTCGTTCGGCAAGCCCGCCGTCGACCTCGCAAAGCTGCGCGCATGGAAAGACAAGGTCGTCGGCAAGCTCACCGGCGGCCTGACCGGCATGGCGAAGCTGCGCAAGGTCACGGTCGTGCAGGGGACGGGCGCATTCGTCGAACCAAACTTGCTGGCCGTCGAGACCAAGGAGGGGCGCAAGCTCGTGCGCTTCGCAAGCGCCATCATCGCCGCGGGATCGCAGGCCGCGAAGCTGCCCTTCCTGCCCGAGGACCCGCGCATCGTCGATTCCACGGGCGCGCTCGAGCTCAACAGCGTGCCCAAGCGCATGCTCGTCATCGGCGGCGGCATCATCGGCCTCGAGATGGGCACGGTCTACTCGAGCCTTGGCGCGCGACTCGATGTGGTCGAGATGATGGACGCGCTGATGGCGGGTCCCGATCGTGACCTCGTGGCCGTCTGGCAGAAATACAATGCCGCGCGTTTCGACAACGTGATGCTGAACACGAAGACGGTCAAGGTCGAGGCGACTTCCGCCGGCATCAAGGCGTGGTTCGAAGGCGAGAAAGCGCCGAAAGAGCCGCAGACCTACGATCTCGTGCTGGTTTGCGTCGGCCGTTCGCCGAACGGCAAGAACATCGGCGCCGACGAGGCGGGTGTCACGGTCAATGAACACGGATTCGTCCCCGTCGATTCGCAGATGCGCACCAACGTGCCGCATATTTTCGCAATCGGCGACATCGTCGGCCAGCCCATGCTTGCGCACAAGGCGGTCCACGAAGGCCATGTGGCCGCGGAAGCCGCCGCCGGCGAGAAATCGCACTTCGACGCGAGCGTCATTCCTGGCGTGGCCTATACGGACCCGGAAGTCGCCTGGGTCGGATTGACCGAGGACGATGCAAAGAAGCAGGGCATCAAGGTCGGCGTCGGCAAGTTTCCGTGGGCCGCTTCGGGCCGCGCGATTGCGAACGGGCGCGACGAAGGCTTCACCAAGCTCATCTTCGAGGCCGAGAGCCACCGCATCCTCGGAGCGGGCATCGTCGGCACCGGTGCGGGAGACCTCATCAGCGAGCTCGCATTGGCCGTGGAAATGGGTTCTGACGCCCTCGACATCGGCAAGACCATCCATCCGCACCCGACACTTGGCGAGTCGGTCGGCATGGCGGCGGAGCTCTACGAGGGCGTCTGCACCGATATGCCGCCGGCCAAGAAGAAATGACCGAGGCACTATGACCCAGGACGAGCTCAAGCAAGCTGTCGCGAAGGAAGCGCTCAAGTATGTCGTCGACGACGCCGTGGTGGGCGTCGGCTCGGGATCGACGGTCAACCACTTCATCGATGCGCTGGCCTCGATCAAGGGGCGCATCGAAGGCGCGGTCGCGGCCTCCGAAGCAAGCACCGAGCGGCTCAAGAAGCATGGCATCCGCGTCTTCGACCTCAACTCGGTCGACGAGCTGCCTGTTTACGTCGACGGGGCCGACGAGATCACCGAGCACCTGCACATGATCAAGGGCGGTGGCGGCGCGCTCACCCGCGAGAAGATCGTGGCCGCGGTCGCAAGGACGTTCGTCTGTATCTGCGACGCATCGAAGAGGGTGCCCGTGCTGGGAAAGTTTCCTCTGCCGGTCGAGGTGATCCCCATGGCGCGTGGCCACGTCGGGCGCGAGCTGCTGCGCCTCGGTGGACAGCCGGTGCTGCGCGAGCATTTCAAGACCGACAACGGCAACCTGATCATCGATTGCCACAACCTCGAGATCGCCGACCCGCCGGCGCTCGAAGCCCAGCTGAACAACATCGCAGGCGTGGTGACCAACGGCTTGTTCGCGCGGCGCGCGGCTGACGTTCTCCTTCTGGGATCGGCAGAGGGCGTCAGCACGTTCAAGCGCTAGGGAGGATCGCCCGGCCACGGGCGACTCCGGCTTACTGCTTGGGAGGCACGTAGCCCACTGCGGCGTCGGCGCCTTCGCCGAAAAAATGCTTTTCCATCTGCTCGACCAGGTACTTGCGCGCCTTGGAGTCGGCCAGGTTGAGCCGGTTTTCGTTGACCAGCATCGTCTGGTGCTTCAGCCACGCCTGCCAGGCTTCCTTCGACACGCTGTCGTAAATGCGCTTGCCGAGCGGTCCGGGGTACGTCGGCGCATCGAGCCCTTCGGCTTCGCGGCCGAGCTTCACGCAATTGACCATTCTTGCCATGGTGGTCCCGCAAATTTCGAGTGGGGGCGAATTTTACCCCGCGCAGAGTCACGCGCGGCGGGGGGGCTGGGGGGCGCCCTTGAGCCCCCTTACCTCAAGCGTTTCTTAAAGACTTTGGAGTTGCGCTTCCAGTTGTAGAGCGCCTGCTTCTTCTCGGGCAGCGCGCTCACGTCTGCGGGGCGGAATCCCTGCTCGAGGAACCAGTGCTCCGCGCGGGTGGTCAGTGCGAAAAGGCGGCGGATCTTCATCGCCCGGGCACGCTCCTCGCAAGCGAGCAGCAATTGCTCGCCATACCCGGCGTCGCGATATTCCGGCGCCACCGCAAAGCAGGCGAACTCGGCGCTTTTCTCCTCGGGAAAGGGGTAGAGCGCCGCGCAGCCCACGATCACGCCGTCGTGCTCGACGACCGTGAAATTGCCGATCTCGCGCTCGAGCATCTCGCGGTTGCGCTTGACCAGCGCCCCTTCGGCTTCGAGCGGCTCGATCAGCGCGATGATGCCGCGCACGTCGTCGACTTTTGCGGTGCGCATCTCCTCGACCGGGTCGGCGGTGATCATCGTGCCGACGCCCGAGTGGGTAAAGAGCTCCAGCGGGATTGCGCCCCACGAGCGCCGCGAAAGCAGGTGCGCTCGGGGCACCCCGGCCGAAAGCGAGTCGAGCGCGCAGTTGAGCGTGCGCGCCGAGACCGGCGAGATCCGGCTTTTCTTCGCCATGGCTTCTGCCTCCTTGGCGGTCATCTCGGCGATGACCACGCCCTTGCGGTCGGTCGGCAGCCAGTCGGAAAAGATCAGCAGCTTGTCGGCTTTCAGCGCCACGGCAACGCTGCAGGCGACGTCTTCCCACCCGAGGTTGAACACTTCGCCGGTGGGCGAGTACCCGATATGCGGCACCAGCACGATCTCTTCGGCTTCCAGCCGCCGCTTGATCGCAACGGCGTCCACCTTGCGCACGATGCCGGTGAACTGCAGGTCCACGCCGTCGAGGATCCCCATGGGCCTCGCGGTAATGAAGTTTCCGGAGGCCACGCGGATGTCCGCCCCGGCCATCGGCGAATTCGGCAGTCCCTGGGAGAGCAGCGCCTCGAGTTCCACGCGCAACGCGCCAGCCGCGTGCTTGACCGCAGCGAGCGCCGCCTGGTCGGTGATGCGCTGGCCCTTCGTGAATCGCGAGCGCTGGCCGGCGCTCTTCAGCGCGGCTTCGATCTGCGGGCGCGCGCCGTGCACCAGCACCAGGCGGATGCCCAGCGCTGCGAGCAGATTGATGTCCTGGATGAAATGCGTGAAGCGCGCGCGGTCGGTGACCAGCTCGCCGCCGAACGCGACGACGAACGTGCGGCCGCCAAAGGCATGCAGGTAGGGCGCCGTCTGGCGGAACCAGCGAACGAATGCTTCAGGCTGCGGATTGTTGGTCATGCGGTCCGAATCTCGATTGACGAGGATTGTTATTGCTTGCGACGAATAGTATGCCAGCCCCGGGAGGCTGGCCTCACGCACGCGCCCGGGTCAGCTGTCGCCGTAGAGCGCGTTCAGCGCGGCGATCGCAGCCGGTCCGGCCGTTTCTGTGCGCAGCACTCTCGGTCCGAGCCGGACCGGCAGGAAACCGGCCGCCACCAGCATCGCGTCTTCGCGGGGGCTGAACCCCGCTTCGGGACCGGCCGCAAGGACGATCGGTTGACCGGTGCAAGCACCGCAGGTCCGCAGCGAAGCAGTCCCGGCAGGGGCGAGCAAGAGCTTGAGCGCCCCGGCCGGCGCGCGATAGTCGGCGAGCGCCACGGCCGCCGCGACAGTGGGGACACGGTTGCGGCCGCATTGCTCGCACGCCGCTTCGGCCACGCGCTGCCAATGCTCGCGGCGTGAATCGCTGCGATCGCCTTTGAGCCGCACCACCGAGCGCTCGGCCAGGATCGGCTGGATCGCCGCCACCCCGAGCTCGACGGCTTTCTGCAGCGTGAGGTCCATGCGGTCGCCCGCGGAAATCGCCTGCACGAGCGTGACCTGCAGCGGTGACTCGCGTTCGACCGGGTCGAAGGCGCCGACTTCAACGGCAACGCCATCGCGCGAGAGGCGCGAAATCCGCCCCGTGTGCTCGCCGCCCGCCCCGCTGAAGAGGACGATCGCGTCGCCCTCCCTCATGCGCAGGACACGCGATGCGTGATGCGCGGCGTCTTGGGGCAACGACAGCTCCGCGCCCTCGGAAAGGCTCTCCCGCACGAGAAACCGCGGAGCACGTGCGGAACCGCTTGGCATGGCGCTTAGGGGGGGCCGGCGAACCGGCCGCGCAGCGTCCTGAAGACCGCGGCGAGCCCGGTGGCGATCGCGCCCAGCATGGCAAGCGCGAGCACCATGAAGAGCACCAGGGCAATCAGGAATCCGATCGGGTGGGCGACCGCGAGCCAGAGCCCGGCAGGCACCATCGTGTCCTCGGTAAACGAAGCGAACCAGTTGCTGAAGGGTTCAGGCGATGTGTTGATCGCGGCGCGGCCGCCCGCCTTGGCCAGGTGGGTGCCGGCTGCGATCGTGCCGCCAAGCACAGCGGCTGCGATGGACACCGCGGCTTCCGAACCTCCGAACACCCCGGCGGCGAGCGCGGCGCCGGCCGGGATACGGATGAAGGTGTGGACGGCATCCCACAGCGTGTCCAGCCAAGGCAGCTTGTCGGCGCCGAATTCGACGATCGTCATTAGGCCGCTTGCGCCGAGCACCAATGGATTGGCGAGCACTTCGAGATGCACAGGCAGTGGCAGCCAGCCGAACCACCCGGCAAGGCCCACCACGAACAGCACCGCGTAAAGGCGCAGGCCGCTGCCCCACGCGAGCGCCGCCGCGAGCGCAATCTCGGGGATGAAACTCTGCAGGGACAGGGGGAACATCGCCCGGGCATTCTCGCACGCCCGTGGGAGCGGGCTTTTAGCGCAGGCGCGCGCTCGACGGGCTGCAGCGAAAGTCGCTGGTGGGATACTTGGAGTCGTCGCAATCGATGAAACGGATACGGGTGCCCTGCGGAAACGTCCACTGGAACTCGCGCTGCTTGATCACCGCGTACAGGGGCGCGGCGATCCTGGCCTGGGGCGCGGCCCTCTGCGAGCACACCGAGTTGACCGTGAGCGTTTTGGAAGGGTGCTCGGCGCACCAGTAGACCACGCGCACCGAGTCGCACAGATTCTGGAAGTAGATCCGGTAGTGCTGCCTGGCCTGGCCGCCGGAGCTCGCGATGTCATTCGCGGCGACCGTCATGCGAAGGCAGGTGCCAGTCGAGGTGTCCTCTGCTGCGTGCGGCGTGGCGGCCAGTGCCGTCTGTATCGGCAGGAAGAGCAACGCCAGGACCAGTGAAAAACGCATGGCGGCATTGAAACAAATGCCCGCTCGCGCCGTCTACGCGGTTTTGCAATCGTTCAACGATTTTTACAAGTGTTGACCAAACGCCGCCTGCGCGTTTGAAATCACGCCGCTTAGCGCGGGCAGGCCCAGCCGACGACCTCGCAGCGTTCGCCGCACTGGCGCAGCGCTTTCGTCTCTGCTTCCTGGCGGGTGGCGCCGCGTGCCGCGGAGAATTTCTTCGGGCCATTGGCCACCGCGCCGCAATCTTTGCTGAGGCTGGCGACGACTTCGCAGCGTGGGTGGCCGCATTGCTTGAGCGCAGTCACGCGCGCCGTGTGCGAGTCTTTTGCGTTGACCGCGTAGCCGAAGCTGCCGGAGTCGCGGTGATAGGCAAGGGCACCCGTGGGTTTTCCCGGGGACTTCGTTTCCGCCGCAAGGGCCTGAGGGATGGGCAACGCCGCGAGCATCAGCGCAATGACGATCCAGCGGAAGGTGCTTTGCGTCATCCGGTCGCTTTCAGGGTAGCGTGCAACCCTTGTCGCGCAGCATCTTGTCCACCCAGCCGCGGTCGACCGGCTTGCCGGAGGCGATTGCGGCGAGGACGCCCTCTTCCTTCTCTTTCTGAGCGATAGTCAGCGTGAGCACGCGTTCGGCCTCCGCTTGGGCAATGGCAACCACGCCGTCCCCGTCGCCGACGATGATGTCGCCCGGGTTCACCACCATGCCCGCGATCGAGACCGTGACGTTGATCTCGCCTGGGCCATCTTTATACGGGCCCCGGTGCGTCACGCCGCAGGCATACACGGGAAAATCGTTCGCACTGATTGCATCCACGTCACGGATTGCGCCATCGATGACGATACCGGCCACGCCACGCTTCCTGGCAAGGGAGGACATGATCTCTCCGATGATCGCGTGGTCCAAGCCGCCGCCCGCGTCGACGAGGATGACGTCCCCGGGTGCCGCCATGTCGATGGCCTTGTGGGTGAGGAGGTTGTCGCCCGCCCGGGTCTTGACCGTGAACGCCGGGCCGATCAGCAGGCCACGGCGATGGTACGGACGCAGGCGCGCGCCGGCGCCGTAGTGGCGCGCCATGTTGTCGCTGATGTTGGACGTCGGAAGCTTTGCAAAGGCCGCGAGCAGGCGCTCTGCGGGACGCGGCGGGGAGGGCAGGACGCGGAAACCGGTACTCATCGGATTGGTTGAGCCTATGTTGGGGATTACATCGTCGCGCCGAGCACCCACGGCGCGAATTCGTCTTCGCCGTAGCCCCACGCTTCACTTTTGGATTTCCGGCCGGAAGCCGTTTCGAGGATCAGGTCGAAGATGCGCCGGCCGACCTCGTCGACGGACTCCTTGCCGTCGACGATCGTGCCGCAGTTGAGGTCCATGTCCTCTTCCTGGTGGGCAAAAAGCGCGCTGTTCGTGGCGAGCTTTAGGGACGGAGCGGGCTTGCAGCCGTAGGCCGACCCACGTCCGGTGGTGAAGAGGATCATGTTGGCGCCGCCGGCCACCTGCCCGGTGGCGGACACGGGGTCGTAACCGGGCGTGTCCATGTAGTTGAACCCTTTCACGGTCACCGGCTGTGCGTACTCGAGGACATCGACTAGGTTGCCCGTGCCGCCCTTGGCGACGGCGCCAAGCGACTTCTCGAGGATCGTCGTCAATCCGCCCGCCTTGTTGCCGGGCGAGGGGTTGTTGTTCATCTCGTTGCCGTTGCGGCTGGTGTAGTCCTCCCACCAGCGGATGCGCTGCACGAGTTTCTCGCCGACTTCGCGGCTTACTGCGCGGCGAGTGAGCAGGTGCTCGGCGCCATAGATCTCCGGCGTCTCCGAAAGGATCGCGCTGCCGCCGTGGCGTACCAGCAAGTCGACCGCGGCGCCAAGCGCGGGATTGGCACTGATTCCCGAATACCCGTCAGAGCCGCCGCACTGCAGCCCGAGAGTGAGGTGGCTTGCCGGCACCGTGACGCGCACGGCCTTGTTGGCTTCGGCGAGGACCGCCTCGACGCGCGCGATGCCTTCGCGCACGGCCTTCATGGTGCCGCCCTTTCCCTGGATCGTGTAGGTCGAGAACTTGTCGCTGCGCTTGAGCTCCTGCGTCGAGACGAAGCTCGAGATCTGGTTCGCCTCGCAGCCGAGCCCCACGACCTGCACCGCATGGAAATTGGGATGCCGCGCGTAACCTGCCATCGTGCGGCGCAGGAGGTCCATCGCTTCGCCTTCGGAGGCCATGCCGCAACCGGACTTGTGCGTGAGGGCCACGACGCCGTCGACGTTCGGGTAGTCGTCCAGCCGGTTCCTGAAGTGGTCGGCAACCATGCGCGCCACCGTGGCCGAGCAGTTGACGCTGGTGAGGATGCCGATGAAATTGCGCGTGGCGACGGACCCATCCGGACGCACGATGCCCTGGAAGGTCGCCTGCGCCTGCACATACTGCGTCGGTTTCACGTCGACGCAGAACGCGTAGTCGCGCTGGAAATCGCCCATCGCGAGGTTGTGCACATGCACGTGGTCGCCGGCCGCGATGTCCTGAGAAGCGAAGCCGATGATCTGGTCGTAGCGGCGCACGGGCTGGCCCTTGGGGACGGCGCGCACAGCGATCTTGTGCCCGGCCGGAACCTTGGCGGAGACGCGCACGTTCGATTCCTTCACGAGCGTCGTGCCGGCGGGAATTTCGACCCTTGCGATGACGACATCGTCAGCGGAATTCAAACGGATGGTCAGGTCTGCGGCTTGCAGCATGGTCAGCCCCTCAGAAAAATTGGCGCGGGAGCCAAAGCGAGATGCTCGGGACGTAGGTGATCAGCGCCAGGCTAAGGAGCAAGGGTATCAGCCATGGGAGGATGGCGATCGTAGTTCGCTCGACAGAAAGCTTGGCAACGCGCGCGAGCACGAACAAAACCATGCCCATGGGGGGGTGAAGCAGGCCGATCATGAGGTTGAGGACCATGACGAGGCCGAAGTGCACCGGGTCGACGCCGAGCTGGTGGCAGATCGGCAGCAGGATCGGCACGAGGATCGTTATCGCCGCGGTCGGCTCGAGGAAGCACCCGACGAAAAGCATCAGCAGGTTGGCGAGCAGCAGGAACACTGCGGGGTTGTGGGTGTAGGCAAGCACCATCGACGCCACCGCGTCGGTTACCCTAGTAACCGTCAGGAGCCAGCCGAAGATCGATGCGGCGGCGACGATGAGCAGGACCGAAGCCGTCGTCTCGACGGTATCCATCGAGACCTTGACGAGCATTTTCCAGCTCATCGTGCGGTACCACACCAGCCCCAGGAACATGGCCCAGACGCAGGCCGCGATCGCCCCCTCGGTGGCGGTGAAGATGCCGCTCGTCATGCCGCCGATCAGGAGCACCGGCGTCATGATGGGGAGGACCGCGTTGAAGCGCAGGTAGTAGTCCGCAATGAGCAGCAGGGCCATCGCCGCGAAGAAAGTCGTTGCCGGCTGCGTGCCTGCTTCAGTGGCCGCCCAGATCGCCGTGGGAAAGGCCACCACCACGGCCAGCTCCAGCAGCGCCTTGTTGATTTTTTTCCAGCTGAACTTGACGTCGCGTCCCCAGTCGTTCTTGTGCGCGAAATACGCAACCGTGCACATCATCATGATCGCCATGACCACGCCCGGGATGATGCCGGCCAGGAAGAGTTGGCCGACCGACACATTCGCGAACATCGCGTAGATCACGAAGGGGAGCGATGGCGGGATGATCGGCCCGAGCGTAGCGGAGGCCGCAGTCACGCCGACGGCAAATTCCTTCGAATAGCCATGGTCGGTCATGGCCTTGATTTCGATGGTCCCAAGGCCTGCGGCGTCGGCAATCGCGGTGCCGGACATGCCCGCGAAAATCACCGAGCCAAGGACATTCACGTGGCCAAGCCCCCCTTTGAGCCAGCCGACCAGCGCGAGCGCGAAGTTATAGATGCGGTTCGTGATCCCGGCTGAATTCATGAGGTTCCCGGCCAGGATGAAGAACGGCACCGCGAGCAGCGGGAAGCTGTCGATGCCGTTGACCATGCGATGGATGACGACGAAATCCGGCACGTTGCCCGAAAGCATCACGTAAAGCAGCGACGCGCCGGCCATGGCGAGCGCGACCGGCACGCCGGCGCACATCAGGACCAGGAAGGAAACCAGCAGGACGGCGGTCATGCCTGCTCGCTCCCGGCATACTCCGGCCGCTCGAGCACGCTGAAGCCCTGCCGCCAATGGCGGATCGCGATCATGACCGAGCGAAAGCACATCAGCGCGAAGCCGAACAGCACGAAGCCGTAGATGATCCCGATCGGCCAGTCGATGATCGCCATCTGCTGCTTGCCGATCTTGCCGATCAGCAGCCACGTGAGGTAGACCGCGTAGGCGAAGAACAGGATACGGACCGCGTCGACGAACGTGGAGAGCGCACGGGCCATCGGCGCGGGCATAAACCGGTAGAAGATGTCGACGTGGACGTGCGTCCCCTTGCGCACGCACATGGCGGAGCCGACGAACACGATGCAGATCAGGAGGTAGCGCGCAATCTCCTCGGTCCACGAGGCGGAGTCGTTGAGCGCATAGCGCGTGAAGAACTGGTAGAAGACCGTCGCCGCAAGCAGCCAGAACAGGCCGAAGGTCACCCAGTCTTCCCAAGCGTACACGCCGAGGTCGACCGGCACGTCGGTGATATGAAACTCGCCGTCGTCGCCGAGGATCTGTTCCCCGGCCTCGCCTTCACCGGGTGCGTTGGCAGCCATGGTCAGCCTCCTGCCGGGTCAATGATTGTCGCGCGGTACCAGCGCACCGCTCTTGCCGACCAGGAAATCGAGGTCGGCGCCGTCGTTCGCCTGCAGCACGTGGTCGTTGTAGAGCTTCCAGTAGCCCCGCGTGAGCGGCGGCTTCGGCGGCGACCACTTTTTCCTGCGCCTGGCGAGCTCTTCTTCGGAGACGAGCAACTCGAGGCGGCGGTTCGCGACATCGAGCTCGATCAGGTCGCCGTTCTGGACCAGCGCGAGCGTTCCGCCGGCGGCGGCCTCGGGCGCTGCATGCAGGACAACGGTGCCATACGCCGTTCCGCTCATGCGCGCGTCGGAGATGCGAACCATGTCGGTGATCCCCTTCTTGAGCAGCCGCGGCGGCAACGGCATGTTGCCGACCTCGGCCATGCCCGGGTAACCGCGGGGCCCGCAATTCTTGAGCACCATGACCGAGTCGGCCTTGATGTCGAGCTTCGGGTCATCGATGCGCGTGTGGAAGTCCTCGATGTTCTCGAACACGACCGCGCGGCCCTTGTGCTTCATGAGCTTGGGCGTCGCGGCCGAGGGCTTGATGATCGCGCCATCCGGGCAGAGGTTGCCGCGCAGCACCGCGATGCCGGTGTTCTTCTTGAACGGTTTGTCGAAAGTGTGGATGACGTCGCGGTTGTGGCACGGCGCATCCTTGTTGTTCTGCCAGATCGACTTGCCGTTGACGGTCAGCGCGTCCTTGTGGAGCTTGTCGTTCTTCCCGAGTTCGCGCAGCACCGCCGGCAGTCCGCCGGCATAGTAGAAGTCCTCCATGAGGTACTTGCCGTTCGGCATCAGGTTGACGAGCGTATGGATGCCGCGCCCGAACTTGTCCCAGTCCTCGAGCTTGAGGTCGACGCCGATCCGGCGCGCGATCGCGATGAGGTGGATCACCGCGTTGGTGGATCCCCCGATGGCCGCGTTTGCGCGAATCGCGTTCTCGAACGCCTTGCGGGTGAGGATCTTGGAAAGGTTCATCTTCTCGCGGACCATCTCGACCGCGCGGCGTCCGGCCTCGCGCGCAAGCACGTAGCGCCGGGCGTCCACTGCGGGAATCGCGGCGTTTCCCGGCAGGCCAACGCCCAGCGCTTCGACCATCGACGCCATGGTCGAAGCCGTGCCCATCGTCATGCAGTGCCCATGCGAGCGGTGCATGCAGGATTCGGCTTCATGGAATTCATCGCGCGTGATCTTGCCGGCGCGCAGGTCCTCGGACATCGACCACACGTTGGTGCCCGATCCGATGTCGGTCCCGCGGTACTTGCCCGAAAGCATCGGCCCGCCTGAGACCGCTATCGTAGGCAAGTCCACGCTGGCCGCGCCCATGAGCAGCGCGGGCGTGGTCTTGTCGCATCCCACGAGCAGCACGACGCCATCCAGCGGGTTGCCGCGGATCGATTCCTCCACGTCCATGCTGACGAGGTTCCGGTAAAGCATGGCCGTGGGGCGCAGCAGCGTCTCGCCGAGCGACATGACCGGAAACTCGAGCGGAAAGCCGCCGGCCTCCAGCACGCCGTCCCTCACATGCTGCGCGATCACGCGGAAGTGCGAGTTGCAGGGGACGAGCTCCGACCAGGTGTTGCAGATGCCGATCACCGGCCGGCCGTCGAACTGGTCGTGCGGGATGCCCTTGTTCTTCATCCAGCTGCGGTAGATGAAGCCGTAGATGTCGTCCCGGCCGAACCACTGGGTGCTGCGCAGCTCGCCCTTGCTCTTCTTGGTTGCCATTTCCGCTTTTCCGTCCTTCGTTAACCCTGCTTGATGGTCAGTAGGTGGCGCGGCCACCCGAAATGTCGAACACCGCGCCGGTCGAGAACGAGCAGTCCGCGGAGGCCAGCCAGCCGACCAGCGCGGCGATCTCGTCTACCTGCACGAATCGGTTCATCGGGATCTTGGAGAGCATGTAGTTGATGTGCTGCTCGGTCATCTGGTCGAAGATCGCGGTCTTTGCTGCAGCGGGCGTCACGCAATTGACGAGGACGCCGGTCTGCGCGAGCTCCTTGCCCAGGGACTTGGTCAGCGAGATCACCCCGGCCTTCGAGGCCGAGTAGGCCACTGCGTTGGGATTGCCCTCTTTGCCCGCGACCGAGGCGATGTTGACGATGCGGCCATAGGCGGCCTTGATCATGTGCGGCGCGACCGCGCGGCAGCACAGGAACTGGCTCGTGAGATTGATCGACATCACGCGCAGCCACTCTTCGACCGGGTAGTCGACCGTGGGCTTGTTTATCCCCGCGATCCCTGCGTTGTTGACGAGTACGTCGATCTTGCCCAGGTCCGCAATCGCGCTGGCCGTGGCGCGCTCGACCGAGGCCGGATCGGCCACGTCGACCTTGTCCTTCGCGTCGAGGTCCCACACGCGCACTTTGGCCCCGGAGGTTTCAAGCCGCTTCACAATGGCCGCGCCGATGCCCTGCATGCCTCCGGTGACGACCGCGGTGCGTCCCTTGAAATCGAGTTGGTTCATTTCGCTCCAGGAAATCTGCTGATTCGCATCAAGTGGCCTGGCCAATTTTACCGCCTGGCTGCCTGCAATACACGCACACGCGGTGGTGCGGCGCAGCGTTTCGCATCCGTCGCTTTGGAGGACAGTAGCCGCTGCAACGGTCGTTGCTATAATCCGCGCTCCGTCAAGACCTGAAGCAAAACGGGAGAGCATGTGGCAGGCAGACTCGCAGGCAAAACCGCAGTGATCACGGCAGCGGGGCAGGGAATCGGTCGCGCGACCGCCGAAGCCTTTGCGCGCGAAGGCGCGACCGTCTGGGCCACTGACGTCAATGCAAAAACGCTCGCCGGGCTCGACGGCCGCCCCGGGATTCTCACCCGCATCCTCGACGTGATGGACGAAGCTGCGGTCAATGCCGCGGCCAAAGAGATCGGCGCGATCGATATCCTGTTCAACTGCGCCGGTTACGTGCACCAGGGTACGATTTTCGATTGCACTCCCAAGGACTGGGAGTTCAGCTTCAACCTCAACGTGCGCTCCATGTACTACACGATCCGCGCGTTCCTGCCGGCGATGCTCGCCAAGGGCGGCGGCTCGATCATCAACATGTCCTCGATCGCCTCCA
>CAZZDV010000062.1:15200-17389 GCA_964652785.1 uncultured Bordetella sp. | reverse complement strand
CCTTGCGGGGCGAGAGGACAACCGCGCTGCCGCCGGGCGCGTTCATCAATTTCCTGCAAACGCATGACCAGGTCGGCAACCGCGCGATGGGCGATCGTGTCGCGGCTTCGGCCGATGCGCGCGCGCTGAAGCTCGGCGTGGCCTGCCTGCTGCTTGCCCCGGCCGTGCCGATGCTCTTCATGGGCGAGGAGTTCGCCGCCAGCTCGCCGTTCCAGTTCTTCTGCGATTTCGCCCCGGAGCTCGCGGCCGCGGTCCGCGAGGGGCGCCGCGAGGAGTTTGCCGGGTTCGCGCAGTTCAGCGATCCCGCCGTGCGTGATTCGATCCCGGACCCGGGCGCCGAGGCGACCTTCCTCGCGAGCAAACTCGACTGGACCGAGCCGGTGCTCGGCGTCCATGCCGAGTGGCATGCGCTGTACGCCGATCTCCTGCGGGTGCGCCGCCTGAAGATCGTGCCGCACCTCGCAAGCGGTTCACGCCGGGGCCGGTTCGAAGTGATCGGGGATTCGGGCCTCGCCCTCGACTGGGTGTTCGGGGACGGCACGGCCCTGCACCTGCGCGCGAACCTGTCCGCACTCGATGGCGTGCAAGTCACCCACGCCCCCGGCACATGTATTCATTCGACGGCTATTCATTCGACGGCTGGCGCCGCGCCAGGCCGCGAGATGCCGGCGTGGGGCGCGGTCTGGACCCTGGACGCGGCGCATGATTGACCACGCCCTGGGCGAACTCGCCGATTTCTGCGGCATCGAGCCTGGCTATCACGATATCTGGGGTGTCTGGCGCGAAGCCGGCCCCGACACCGTGCGCGCACTGCTGGCTGCAATGGGCGTGGCCCTCGACCAGCCGGGCGGGGCCGGGCACGCGCTCGAGGAGCGGATCCTGAGCGAGTGGTCGAGGGCGATTCCCGACACGGTGGTGCTGCGCAGATCGGCGCTGGCGCAGGGACTCACGCTGAAACTCCCGGCGAAAATCGGTGCGACGGTCATCGACTGGCGGATCGCCGAGGAAGACGGCACCACGCGGGCGGGCAGCGCAAACGTCCACGAACTGCGGGTGGCCGAGGAACGCCAGGTGGATGGCACGCGCCGCCGCGCGGTGCGTTTGCCGCTGCCGTCGATTCCGAGCGGCTACCACCGCATCGAAATTGCAGGCGACGGCCGTCGACTCGGGCAAGCCACGCTTATCGTCGCGCCGGAGCGCTGCTTCCTGCCTGAAGCCGCGTCTCGCGGAGCGCGGTTCTGGGGCGTCGTCCTGCAGCTCTATGGCCTGCGCTCGGAGCGTAACTGGGGCATCGGCGATTTCGGCGACCTGGCCGAAGCGGGCGCGCAGTGGGCCGGGCTCGGCGCTGCGTTTGTCGGCGTGAATCCGCTGCATGCCTTGTATCTTTCGATCCCGGACCATGCGAGTCCCTACAGCCCATCGAGCCGGCTGTTCCTGAACCCGCTTTACCTGAATGTGGAAGCGATCGAGGAGTATGCGGGGTGCGCCGCGGCGCGCGAGCTGGTCGCCTCCCGAAGCTTTGAGGCAACGACGACGGGCCTGCGCTCGAGCGACATCGTCGACTACGATCGCGTCGCCGCCGCAAAGACACCGGTGCTGGAGCTGCTGTACGGGCACTTCAGGCAGAACGATGGCGCAACGCGCGACGACGGCCGTGGCCGGGGCTTCGAGAACTTCTGCAGCGAGGGCGGCGAAGCGCTGCGCAGGTTCGCGGTGTACGAAACGCTGCATGAGCACTTCAGGCGCCAGGACGTCAACGTGGGAAGCTGGCAGCAGTGGCCGGAGGGCTACCGCGACCCGGCATCGGCCGAAGTCGACCGCTTCGCGCGGGAGCACGCGGGCCGCGTCGGCTTTTTCCTCTACCTGCAGTGGCAGTCGGCTTCGCAGCTTGCGGCCGCGCACGCAGCGTCCAGGCACGGCGGCATCGGCCTCTATCTCGACCTCGCGGTTTCGGTTGACCGCGGAGGCGCGGATGCGTGGTCCCGCCAGGACCTCTATGCCTTGGGCACGAGCATCGGCGCGCCGCCGGACGATTTCAACGCGGACGGGCAGGACTGGGGACTGCCTCCCTGCAATCCGCAAGCCATGAAGCGCACGGGTTACGCAATGTTCATCCAGACGTTGAGGGCGAACATGGCCTCGGCCGGCGCGCTGCGCATCGACCATGTGATGGGCCTCGCGCGACTTTT